>DXMB01000022.1:0-29308 GCA_019414425.1 Collinsella sp. | reverse complement strand
GCCCGTGGGCTCCGGCAACGATTTTGCCCAGACGCTCGGTATCGACGATTTCTCCGGCAAGGATTATGGCGCGCTGCTCACCTGCGAGCTGCAGCGTCAGGACATCGGGCGCATTCGCTCGTGGAGCCCTGCGAGCGGCAGCGGCGAGGCTACCGTTGAGTACTACGACCAGACGCTTTCGGTCGGCATCGATGCCGCCATCGGCCTGGGCACCACCGAGCTGCGCAAAAAGACCGGCTTGACGGGCGCGCCGCTCTACACCCTTTCGGGACTTGAGCAGTTTGGCCTGCGCTACCGCAACTACCCCATGACAGTCAGCTTTGACGGCGCGCCCGCCGAGCGCGTGAGGGCGATCATCATGGCGATTCAGCTTGGTCCTACCTATGGCTCGGGCTATCGCATCTGCCCCGATGCCGACCCCTGCGACGGCATGCTCGACGTCTGCTACGCCTGCGGCCCCGTCCCTCGCGCGGTAGCCCTGCCTATGTTCCTTTCGGCCAAGGACGGCCACCATACCAAGTTGCCACCGGTTCGCATGCGCCGCTGCCGCCATGCCGAGCTAACTTTTGAGGAGCCCGACTACCCCATCCAGGCCGACGGCGAGCCCGTTGACGCCTCGCGCATCGAGGTCGACGTCCTCGGCAGCGCCCTCCAAGTTTGGCACCCTACCCGCTAGCAAGGCCAGTGGAACAAACGACTACTCGTCGCTGCCCGGCTTGCGTCGGTTGGCCTTTTTAATGGCATTGAAGTGCTTGTCATTGAGTCTGCGCTGACGAGAGCGCTGGGGCACCTTGGTCTTTACACGTCGACGCGGTGGACGTCCGCGTCGCTCGAGCTCGGCGTGCAACTTGCGCAGGCAGCTCGCGCGATTTTGGAACTGGCTGCGGCTCTCGCGCGCCGTCACGGTAATCCCTGTGGGCACGTGCTTCATGCGCACCGCCGAGTCCGTCGTGTTCACGCCTTGTCCGCCCGGACCCGTCGCGCGAAACACCTGTACCTCGCAATCGCGCGCCAACTCTTCGGCCGCCATCGCGGCATAGCGCGCATACTCGCACCATCCCATCTTGTTCTCATCCATATCAATACCTCCCCTCATACAAAAAAATGTGACAAAGGGACAGTCCCTTTGTCACATCGCATACCAATCGCTTGTGTTGCGCGCTTAGGCGAAGGTGATCTCGCCGGTCTCGCAGTCCATATCGGCGATACGGGCCAGGCTCTCAACGCGGAAGCCACGCTCGCGGAGCTTATCGCCACCGCCCTGGAAGCCCTTCTCCACCGCAATGCCAATGCCGGATACCTCGGCACCCGCAGCCTCGCAGATCTTGATAAGACCCTCGAGCGCGCAGCCGTTGGCCAAGAAGTCGTCGATGATCAGGACCTTGTCGCCCTCGGACAGGAAGCGCTTGCCCACGATGACCGGATACTCCTTCTGCTTGGTAAAGGAGTAGATGGTCGTAGCATACTGCTCGCCGTCGAGGTTGATGGACTGTGCCTTCTTGGCAAAGACAACCGGCACGCCACCAAAATGCTGGGCTGCGATGCAAGCCATACCAATGCCCGAAGCCTCGATCGTCAGAATCTTGTTGATCTCGACATCCTTGAACAGACGGGCCCACTCAGCGCCCATGTGGTCGAACAGCTCAACGTCGCACTGGTGGTTGAGGAAGGCATCAACCTTAAGGACGTTACCGGCCTTTACGATGCCGTCATGGCGAATACGATCCTCAAGCTCCTGCATGGCGCAACCCCTTCTCGCGGCAACGATGCCGCGCGATTAATAAACGTTGTTCGATAGTCTACCACGGACCGACCCCCGCCCGCCCCACAAGCCGCATCGCACCACAAACCGGTCTTTTTGGGACGGCGCGAATCGTGGCAGACAGTCTCTCAACACACTAATGACGGGCGCGCATCCTCACCAAACGCACCATGGCGAGCGCAAAACCCACAGCGGCCACAGCCATGAGCACATAGAACACCGAGCGAAAGCCGAACAGGAACACATCCGGACGGCCTGCAACGAAACTGGTCACGGACTCGCCCATCGCCACGCTCATCTGCCCATAGAGGATATGCGAACCTGCCGTAATACCCAGCGCCATGCCCGCATAGCGCGCCAAGCTGCCCAAGCTACCTGCAAAGCCAAGTGCCTCGCGCGGAGCCGAGCCCATATACAGCGAGTTATTGGGGCTCTGGAAAATCGACGTACCGCACGACATAAATGCGACGCAGCACACGATCACAGGGATAGAAGAGTGCTCGTCGAGTGTGCTTACTGCAAAGAGACCGCACACATACACGCCCAGGCCGACCGCCGTGGGACCCTCGCAGCCAACACGGTCCGAAACCGCTCCCGAAAGCGGGCCGATAAAGGCATTCACCATTGGCAGCGCCAAAAAGAGCAGTCCGGAAATGTCGGAACCAAAGCCGTGGGCGTCCTGAAAATAGAACGGCAGAATAAACTCGGATGCGCCAATGCCAACGAACACGATGAGCATGCAGGCAAGGTTGATGGTGAAGGCCGAATTTGCAAAGCAGCGACGAGCAGCCTCGATCAGGGACATGGGGCGCTCGCCAGCCTCCGGCTTAACATGCGGCAGCGTATAGAGCCCCACGATAAATGAGATGACGCCAATGGGCAGGTTGATGAGGAAGATGCTCTCCCAGGGAAAGCTTGCCACCAGCACGCCGCCGAGTACGGGGCCACACATCATGCCGAGGGCCACGAAGGTCGCGAGAATACCCATGGCACGGCCTCGTTCGCGCGCCGGAAACGACTCGGTGATGATACCCATGTTGTTGGCCATGGCCGCTGCGCAGCCGACGCCCTGCACAATGCGTGCCAGGATAAGAACTTCGAGCGAGGCCGAAAGACCACAAAGCAGCGAGCCAGCCGTAAAAACGATTACGCCCAGCTGGAATACGCCCACCTTGCCGCGCACGTCGCCCAAGCGGCCAAACGGCAGCATAGCCACGCATGTCGCAAGCAGGTATACCGAGCTCACCAGCTGGATGCGGTCGAGGCCCACGCCCAGCTCCTTTTGCATCACGGGCAACGCTACGGTCACGACGGTCGAATCCAGACACGACATAAACGTCATGATGAGCACGGTAAACAGAATCGCCCATTTGTTCTTGCCATAGGTGTCGCCCTCAAGGGCAATGTGCTCGCGGCGCAGCTGCTCTGCGGTTTTCTCCATATCCATCCTTTCGAGTGGCGCAACGCAAAAACGGGGCCCCAATCGCCTGCAAACAGTCGCGATTGGGGTCCCGCCTACGGAATCGGAACTAAAGGTCGCCGAAGCTTTCTGCCAGCATCGGCACCTTGTACGAAAGTTAGCCTAGCACTGCTCGAGCGCCTGCTCAAGGTCGGCAATCAGATCGGCCGTGTCCTCGAGGCCACACGACAGGCGCACCATATCGGCAGAGATGCCGCAGGCGATGAGCTCCTCGTCGTTCATCTGGCGATGCGTGGCATTAGCAGGATGCAGGCAGCAGGTGCGGGCATCGGCAACATGCGTGGCAATCTGGGCGAGTTTGAGGCTCTTCATAAAGGTCTCGGCCGCCGCGCGACCACCGTTAAAGCCAAAGCTCACAACGCCGCAAGTACCGTTGGGCATGTACTTCTGAGCCAGGTCATAGTACTTATCGCCCTCCAGGCCCGGATAGCTCACAAAACGCACCTTGGGATGGCTCTGCAGGAACTTGGCAACGGCCAGGCCGTTCTCACAATGACGCGGCATGCGCACATGCAGGCTCTCGAGCGAGCTGTTCAAGAAGAATGCCGCCTGCGGGTTCTGCATGGGGCCGAGGTCGCGCATGAGCTGCGCGGTGGCCTTGGTAATAAAGGCGCCCTCACGGCCGAACTTCTCGGCATAGGTCACGCCGTGGTAGCTCTCGTCAGGCGTGGTGAGACCCGGGAACTTGTCTGCATGGGCCATCCAGTCAAACTGGCCGTGGTCGACGATCACGCCGCCCAGGTAGGCGGCATGTCCATCCATGTACTTGGTGGTGGAGTGCGTAACGATGTCGGCACCCCACTCAAAGGGACGGCACATCACGGGCGTCGGGAAGGTGTTGTCGACCATCAGCGGCACACCGTGGTCATGCGCGGCCTTGGCAAAGCGCTCAATATCGAGCACGGCAAGGGCGGGGTTGGCAATCGTCTCGCCAAAGACAAGCTTGGTATTGGGCTCAAAGGCTGCCTCGAGCTCCTCATCGGTGCAGTCGGGGGCAACGAACGTGCAAGTCACGCCCATGCGGCCCATGGTATGGGCAAGCAGGTTGTAGGTACCGCCGTAGATAGCAGAGCTCGCGACCACGTGATCACCAGCACCGGCCACGTTAAAGATCGCGAGGAAGTTCGCGGCCATGCCCGAACTCGTGAGCATCGCAGCGGTGCCGCCCTCCATCTCGCAGATCTTGGCGGCAACCAGATCACACGTGGGATTCTGCAGACGGCTGTAGAAGTAGCCCGACTCCTCCAGGTCAAACAGCTTGCCCATGTGCTCGGACGTGTCGTATTTCCACGTGGTGGACTGGTAGATGGGCACCTGGCGCGGCTCCGCATCTCCCGGGTGATAGCCGCCCTGAACACATGTAGTACCGATGGTCTGCTCGCTCATATCCAACTCCCTTACTTGGGTTTTGTTTTTATTCGGTTCACGATACCGCTACCCCGCACCCCTCTCAACCCATCCCGCCGATAGGTTATGGGACAAATTAATCAGGTTTATTTGTCCCAAATCTTAAGAAAGTGTTCAATGGCGAAAAACAATGAGATATGCACTGCGGTCTCGATAAGCGAATGCGCCAGCAAGGGTACCATAGGCGGGTACACCGCAATCAAGGAGACACCGATGAAGCAGATTGATACCACTCAGCTCAACACTGCCACCTGCCAGGCTCAGGCTGCCGAATACCACGCCCGCGGCTTTAACTGCGCGCAGGCCGTCGCCTGCACGCTCGCGCCCGCCGTCGGGCTCGACCCCCAGGTCGCCTTTACCCTCACCGAGGGCTTTGGCGCCGGCATGGGCGGTATGACCGAAACTTGCGGTGCCATCTCGGGCGCCGTGGCCATCATGGGCTTTGTAATGAGCGATGGCATGGAAAACCCCAAGACCAAGGGCCAGACCTACAAACTGTCGCGCGAGATCGCCAAACGTTTTGGCGAGAAGAACACGACGACCGTCTGCGGCACGCTCAAGGGCGTCGGATCGGATAAGGGTCCGCTCCGCAGCTGCCCCGGCTGCATCGACGATGCCGTCGAGATCGCCTGTGATGTGCTAAAGCAGCTCGCCGAGTAGACGGCAGCAACATAAAAGACGGCCGGCGCGCTTGGGATCCATCCAAAAGCACGCCGGCCGTCGCCGTTAGAACTCGGCAAATTCGGGAGCGGCGACCTCGATCTCCTCGCGCCCCGCCATAAGCTCGCGCATCTTGGCGCAAAATGGCTCCTGCTCCCCCGCCTTAAACACCAAATGAAGTGTCACGGCATCCGCGTAATCGGTATCCGAAACCTTGGCACCCGAATCCTGCGCCAAACGAAGCACCTGCTCATACTGCGGATAGGCCACATGCACGTCAACCGGCACGACGCTTGTCATCTCGACGATCTGCCCGGCCTCCTGAGCCGCGGCCACCGCCGCCTGCGTCGCCGCGGTATATGCGCGCACCAAGCCACCAGGACCCAACAGCGTGCCACCAAAATAGCGCGTCACTACGCAGCAAACATTTTTGAGCGCCGCACCGCGCAACACCTCGAGAGTCGGCATACCGCTCGTGCGGCTCGGCTCACCATCATCGCTCTGGCGCTCGCGTCCATCGACCAAAATCCACGCGGGAACATTGTGTCGAGCGTCGTAATGACGCTTGCGAACCATCTCGATAAAGGCATTCGCCTCATCCTCGGACTCAATATGGACCAGCTGGGCAATAAACCGGCTCTTGCGGTCCACAAACTCGCCCGAAGCCTCAATATTCGATTGCAGAGTAAAATAGCTGTCCAACAAAGCCCCTCAACAAAATAAAGCGCAGCAACAAACAGCCTCAATAATACGGCAAAGGGCATACCGTTAACCCCGGTAAATAGAACGGCAACGCCGATGAATCCGTCAACGAAAGCGAGAACCCGTCAGCGCGAGCAAGGTGCCTTGAAAGACGAGGGCATTGACCTTATGGTCATGCCCGAAGGCTTGAAAGGCAGATTGCCACGCTGACGGGTTCGCAGCGCCAACAAAGTGCTGAGTGGGCTTGTAAGCCGGGTTCTGTCGTGAACGGTCATTTATCTTGTCTGCACGTTACCGTGCAGCTCCACGCACGCTACCCGAACGCGGACCGGGCCGGCCCATAGCGTTCCTATTCGCGCTTGCTCCGGATGGGGCTTGCCAAGCCGCCGTGTTGCCACGACGCTGGTGGTCTCTTACACCACCGTTTCAGCTTTTCCCTTTACGCCTTGCGGCGCAGGTGGGAGTCTTCTTTTCTGCGGCGCTTTCCGTCGGATCACTCCGCCCGGCCGTTAGCCGGCATCCCGCCCTCTGGAGCCCGGACTTTCCTCACGCGTGCCGCAAGCAGCACATCGCGCGACCGTCTGGCCCACTCAGCAGTGAAAGAGTGTAGCACACCGCCAGCACACGCAATGGCACAACCCAAGCGCTTGCACGATAAACCAAGAACCACCCATGCGCTACAATAGTTCCGTCGATGGGCAACGTCGTCAGTCGAGACGCGACCGCGCTCCGCACCCCTCCGTCTACTCGGTGCGTTCCCGCCTCCTCCCCGAGGCGGGATGTCGGCTTTTTTTCATGCACCGACAATCCAATAGCCTGTGGACAGCCCGGCAGCATTGCGCATCTCGGCGCCAAATGCAAAAAGGGACCCGTCCATTACGGACGGATCCCTTAAAACAAGTGATCGTCAAACCGAATTACTCGGCGTCGGTCTCCTCATCCTTCTTCTCGGAAGGCAGCGGGGTAACCTCGATCTCGACGCCCAGAGTCTCAGCAGCAGACTTCATGGACAGGGAGATACGACGACGGTCGAGATCGATCTCCATGACCTTGACCTGAACCTTGTCGCCCACGTGGGTGACCTGAGAAGGCTGATCGACGTGCTTGTTGGCCATCTCGGAGATGTGCACCAGACCCTCGATGCCCTCGCCCAGGTCGACGAAAGCGCCGAACGGGACAAGCTTGGTCACAGTGCCCTCGACGATAGCGCCGACGGGGTACTTCTTGACCAGTGCGCGCCACGGATCCTCGGTGGTCTGCTTGAGACCCAGGGAGATGCGCTCGCGGTTGAGATCGACGTCGAGAACCTCGACCTCGACCTCCTGGCCGACCTTGACAACCTCGGAAGGATGGTTGACGTGGTTCCAGGAGAGCTCGGAGATGTGGATGAGGCCGTCGATACCGCCGAGGTCGACGAAGGCGCCGAAGTCGACGATGGAGGAAACGGTGCCCTGGAGACGCATGCCAGACTTGAGCTTGGACAGGATCTCGGAACGCTCGGCCTTACGGGACTCCTCGAGCACGACGCGACGGGAGAGGACGACGTTGTTGCGGTTGCGGTCCATCTCGATGACGCGAGCCTCGATGCGGGTGCCCATGTAGGAGGTGAGGTCCTTGACGCGACGGAGGTCGACGAGGGAAGCGGGCAGGAAGCCACGCAGGCCGATGTCGAGGATCAGGCCGCCCTTGACAACCTCGATAACCTCGCCCTCGACATTCTCGCCGGAGTTGAACTTCTCCTCGATGCGGTTCCAAGCACGCTCGTACTCGGCACGCTTCTTGGACAGGACCAGACGACCGTCCTTGTCCTCCTTCTGGAGAACCAGAGCCTCGATGGGATCACCGAGTGCAACGATGTCTGCAGGGTTAGCGTCCTTGCGGATGGACAGCTCGCGGACCGGGATAACGCCCTCGGACTTGAATCCGATGTCAACGAGCACCTCGTCATGCTCGATCTTAACGACAGTGCCGTTAACGAGATCGCCCTCATCAAAGTCGGTAATCGTACCGTCGATGAGGTTGTTCATCTCCTCCTCGTTGACATCGTCAAGAGAGAAAATGGACGAGTTCTGAATCTCACTCAAAGGTGGACCCCTTTCGAACTACGGGGCCCCGATTGCTAGGACCTACAGAAGGGTGCGACAAGCACACAACGTTTAGGAACACTCGGGAGCCGACAGATACTGATGTGACGCTTATGCAATCACGTTCGTATAGATTACGGGGAAATCACTTCGATTTCAAGCGTGAACTGCGATTTTTTACTCGTATGGAGACTTTTTCGCAATCTTGTGAACGACTGTCTCCACAAGTTGACGATAAGCAGTGAAGCATACTGCTTTGGGGTAAAGTATCCCAGACATACGATTCTGGAACGATTTTTCGAGAAAGGTGCCCGCGTGCTCAAAGCAGTCGTTTTCGATATGGACGAAACGCTTCTTAGCATCAACCTCAACGCGTTCATCCTTCGCTATTTTAAGGATGTCTCGTCGATGCTCGCGGATATCGGGCGCCGCAGCCGCGGTGGCACGATGACACGCCTCGGCACCATCCTGGTCGACCTCAACGCCAATCGCCGCAGCGGCACGGACAATCGCACCAATCTTGAGTTCTACCAAGAAGAGGTTGAGCGCCGGTGCGGCATTTGCCTCTCGGACCCACTTATCTACGAGGCGTTTACCTACTACGACTGCGAAGTCCTGCCGCACAAGAACGATGACATGATAAATGCGAAAGCCATGCCGGGTGCGCACGCCGCGCTTCAGGCCGTACAGGACGCGGGCCTGCGCTGCGCGCTCTTCACCAACCCCAGCTTTCCGCAGGGGGCCATCGAGTGCCGCATGGGTTGGGGCGACCTGGCCGACGCCCCCTTTGAGCTCGTCACGCACATGGGAAACACCACCCGCTGCAAGCCCGATGCCACCTACTATCTAGAGCAGCTTCAGGTGATGGGGCTTGAGCCGCACGAGGTCCTTATGGTTGGCAACGACCCCAAGCGTGACTTCCCCAGCCCCGCCTGCGGCATTCAGACTGCCTATGTTGGTCAGGGAAAACCCGGCCGAGCCACCTGGCGCGGAACCATGGAAGACTTCGCCCGCGACTTTAACGCCGTAGTAGAAGCCTTCTACGAACACCAAGTAGCCGACGAACTGTCCTAGCACACTTGGGTTTTGCCGATCATGATGTTGAGAATCTCGACATCGGTATCCTTCATGCCCACACGGCCCACATAGCCCATGCTCGCGATCGTCTCCTCGACGGTATCCTGGATCAGACCCTCGCCGGCGCGGAAGCCGCGGCCCTGCATGGTCATATCGTGGCCCAGAATCGCCGCATCGACGGCAGCGGAAATCTTGGCGGCACAGCTCGCCTTGGCGCCGTCGCACACGATACCGCCCACGTTGCCGAGCGTGTTCGAGACCGTCGCACCAATCTGTTCGCGCGTGCCGCCACACAGCCAGGTAATCGCGGCACCGGCACCGCACGCGGCGCAAATAGCGCCGCAAAACGCCGAGAGCGCACCAATATAGCTCTTGATATGCACGGCGATAAGGTCGGACAGCATCACGGCGCGCACCAGGCGCTCGTTGTCGCAACGCAGGTAGTCGGCATACTCCATAACGGGCAGCGCACAGGTGATGCCCTGGTTGCCCGAGCCGCACACAATGGCGACCGGCAGCGCACAGCCGTTCATGCGGGCATCGGACCCGGCGGCCGCACGGGCACGGGCACGGCAGGCGACGTCGTCGGCACGAGCGCCCAGCAGCGTACGGCCTACCTCGGCGCCCCAAGCGTGCGCCAGGCCCTCGGCGCTTATTGCGCCGTTCAGCTCAATCTGACGTTCAACGGCGGCGCGAGCACCCTCGATGTCGCCGTCCTCGATAAAGTCGATGATGGATTCGATCGACATGGGCGTGTCGGCCTTATCGGCGGCACGCTCGGCCACGACGCGCTCGGCGCAGGCGGCACACTCCCCCGCCGACTTGCCACACACCGGAATACCGTCGAGCGTATGGCACGTAACATTGGTGTGGTGGTCGGTGATCTCGACGACCGCGGTATGGCCCCCGGCAGTGGCAGTTACCTTGATATAGAGGTTAGGCACACCCTCGACAAGCGACACGTCGCAGTAGTCAGCGTCGGCGAGCAGCTCGGTCACGCGAGCGCGGTCTGCATCGTCAACACTCTCGAGCACCTCGAGCGCGCTCTTGGCGTCACCGCCCACGGCACCCAGCACGGCCGCAGCCTCGATACCGTGCATACCGCCCGAGTTGGGCACGGTCACGCTCTTAACGTTCTTAATGATGTTGCCCGAGCAGGCAACGTCCATATGATCGGGTTCGCAACCGAGCGTCTGGCTCGCCAACGCCGCTGCATAGGCAACGGCAATAGGCTCGGTGCAGCCGAGCGCACAGACAAGCTCGCGGTTCAAAACATCGCAAAACGCGGCATCACGGATGGAATCGGTAGGCATAGGTATCTCCTGCTTGCATAACGGGCTGGACTCTCAAAAAAGTTGGCTCCTTTATTTGATAACAATGCATCAAAAACCGCAACCATGGTTCCGGCGGACGGCGCTCAAGCACAAACTGGCGGCATTCATTCATGAAAAGCGGGTCTTGTTGCCTGCTAAAGCGTTTGATCAAAAAACGCCCGAGCGTTTACACAAAAGTCGCGCTATCATGCAGTCGAACGCGGTAAACACCTTTAGCATTTGCGCCGCACAGACCAGAGAGGAACCATCCATGAAGATCGGTATCGGTAACGACCACGCCGCCGTCGAGCTCAAGAACATCATTTCCGAGCACCTGAAGGAGCGCGGCTGCGAGGTCGTGAACTTTGGCACCGACACCTCCGAGAGCTTTGACTACCCCATCGCCGGCTACAAGGTGGGTAAGGCCGTTGCCAACGGCGACGTCGACCTGGGCATCCTGATCTGCGGTACCGGCGTCGGGATCAGCCTGGCTGCCAACAAGGTCGAGGGCGTACGCGCCGTCGTGTGCTCCGAGCCCTTCAGCGCCAAGCTCTCCCGCATGCACAACAACACCAACGTGCTCGCCTTTGGCGCCCGCGTCGTTGGCTCCGAGCTCGCCAAGATGATCGTCGACGAGTGGCTCGACGCCGAGTTTGAGGGCGGCCGTCACGAGCGTCGCGTTAACCTCCTCAACGAGATCGACCACACGCGCGGCCTTAAGATCGTCGACGAGGCCTAAAGATTCACAAAGCCATACGACGCTAACGCCAGCCCCCGCCCGGAAGAAACATCCGGACGGGGGCTCTTTAGTAGATTTGTGGGGGTTTACCAAGAGTCTACTGGAATAAAAAGGGCGCCGCGGATGAAGTTCCGCGGCGCCCAAGCCACACGCTAACAGCTTTAAGGAGTCAAAGCTGGTTTAGCCAAAAAAGCGCTTGATCTCGATCTCGGCGTTCTCCAGGCAGTCGGAGCCGTGGATCACGTTGGCGTTGACATCGACAGCAAAGTCGCCGCGAATGGTGCCGGGGGCAGCATCAAGCGGGTTGGTGGCGCCCATAAGGGTGCGCATCTTGGAGACAGCGGAGAGGCCGGAAACGACCATCTTGACGACCGGACCGCTCGTCATAAAGTCGCAGAGACCGCCAAAGAAGGGCTTGTCGGCCAGATGGGCGTAGTGCTCCTCGACGGTAGCGCGCTCGAGCGTGGTCATCTCCATGCGCTCGATAACAAGGCCGCTGCGCTCAATGCGAGCAACGATCTCGCCGATCTTGCGATCGCGCACGGCGTCGGGCTTAATCATGATGAAGGTCTTCTCGATAGCCATAAGGTAGCCTTTCAAGTAGGTTCGCGCGTGCCCAAGTCCCATTCCGGCACCCGCCTGGACTGCATCGTAACAGAGTTTTAGCTGCAGTTAAACAAAAAGCTGTTTATTGAAACGCTGCAATTTATTAAAGCGCTCCATATGTGTCACTTCTGTTTCGAAGCCCGATTAGAGTACCATCCGACCGCTCATCAACCACATCGAACAGAGCGGGCGGTCGGTTGCCACCCGCGAACGTGCCCCCTTCACAACCTGCCCAAAGGTCCTACAGAAGTTCTCGACAAGCTCCTTCCTTCTCTATAACAAAACGGGCGCCCACCGTAGCAGGCACCCGTAAAGGCAAGATATGATGAACGCACCAGACAGACGCATCCAATAAGCTAATTAGCTCCGTGGCCCATCTCGACGACCTTGGTCAACGAGCCAAACACGCCCTCATCGGCCGCAAGCTGCGTCTCGGCGCGCCCCAACTGCACGGCAACGGCGGCAGGAGCGGTGCCGCCCTCGGTCGTGCGCGCGGCAACGATCGACGGGATGTCGAGCGCCTCGGTAATATCGCGCTCAAAGAGCGGGCTTGCCTCCTGGAACACCTCAAACGGCAGGTCCTCAAGATTGCAGCCGTGCTTCTCACACATCAGGACCAGATGGCCCACCACGGCATGTGCCTCACGGAACGGCAGACCACGCTTAGCCAGGTAATCGGCAACATCGGTGGCGGCAAGATGCCCCACGCCGCACTCGCGCGCCATGGCATCCTCGTTGACGGTCCAGGTCGAAATCATTCCGGCCATAACGGACAGGCACTGCATGAGCGTGTGAGCGGTATCGAGCGCGCCCTCCTTGTCCTCCTGCAAGTCCTTGTTATAAGCGAGCGGCAGGCCCTTCATGGTTACCAGCAGCTGCACCAGGTTGCCGTACACGCGACCGCTCTTACCGCGGATAAGCTCGGCAAAGTCGGGATTCTTCTTCTGCGGCATGATGGACGAGCCAGTGGAGTAGGAGTCTGAAAGCGTGATAAAGCCAAATTCGGAGCTCGACCACAGCACGATCTCCTCGGAAAGACGCGACAGGTGCATCGCCATGACGGATCCGGCGTAATGCAAATCGAGCAGGAAATCACGGTCGGAAACCGCATCGAGCGAGTTGGGAATCACGCCCGCAAAGCCAAGTTCGGCAGCCGTCATCTGGCGATCGAGCGGATAGCTCGTACCGGCAAGCGCGGCAGCACCCAGCGGGCAGTTGTCAGCGGCATCAAAGGCGGCCTTCAGACGTGTAAAGTCGCGCGCGAACATCCAGGAATACGCCAGCAGATGATGTGACAGCAGCACGGGCTGAGCATGCTGCATGTGCGTGTAACCCGGCAGAATCACCTTGTCGTACTTCTTGGCCGCATCCACCAGCACATGGCGCAACTGCAGGTTGGCCTCCATGAGCTCCTTGGCCAACGCCTTGACGCCCAGGCGCGTATCGGTCGCCACCTGGTCGTTGCGCGAACGTCCGGTATGCAAGCGCTTGCCGGCCTCGCCGATGCGACGCGTCAGCTCGCTCTCGATGGACATATGGATGTCCTCGTCGTTGATATCGAAGGTGAAGTTGCCGGCATCGATATCCTGTTCGATTCCGGTCAGGCCCTCGGCAATCGCCTGCTCATCCTCGGCGCTGATAATGCCCTGGGCCGCCAGCATCTTGGCATGTGCCTTAGATCCGGCGATATCCTGCTTATAGAGATGTTTGTCAACCGGCAACGACGCGCCAAACTCCTGCGTGACCTCGGCCACGCCTGCCTCAAAACGACCGCCCCAAAGAGCCATGGAACCGTCCCCTTTCATCAAATCCCAAAACAAGCGCCCAAAGCAATGCGCCCTGTCGCTAAAGCGATTTCTCAACCGCTAGTTTTGCATATTCCCCACCATGTGCGAGGCCATATAGCTAATTTGCAAAGAAGTGACGCGCCATGCACTTGGCGCCCAGCGTCTCCCTCCGAATGTTGCCCTGCGAACCATCGATCCAGGCCTTTAGGCTCATAGGAACGTCCTCGACCTTTGCAGCATCGAACTCGGGCGCGAGGGCAAGTAAAGCATGCGCGATAGCATTGAACATAATGGATACTCCCCATATATATAGGCGCAGGGCCGTCAAATTGATAGGAGGAGCCCCGCCGGACAACCCCGGCGGGGCTCGGACTCAGCCGCAGACGCGGCATCATATATGCGGGCGGAACGTAGGGGCCACCGATGTTAAGAAGTGTCAGCAAGCATAACGAAAGGTAGGGACCCCATGCGCCCGTTATGTATCACGCGGATGGGCCGCGCGGATACCAAAGGAAGGAGGCGCTAGGCCTGGGCGGCAGCAGAGCTGGGGCCCTGGACCTTAGCCCACGTCTTGAGCGACAGCGTATCGATCTCGATAAAGCCGGCGCTGGCCTTCTCGTCAAACGTAGTGTCGCGGTCGTAGGTAGCCAGACCGTAGTCATACAGGCTAAACGGGCTCTTGCGGCCGACGACATGGCAGTTGCCCTTAAAGAACTTCAGACGGACGGTGCCGGTCACGAACTTCTGGGTGTCGGCCATAAAGGCATCGAGCGCGTTTTTGAGCGGGCTGTACCACTGGCCGTTGTACACGGCGGTGGCCCAATCCTGCTCGAGCTTAATCTTGGTCTTGAGCAGGTCGCCCTCGACGCAGATGTCCTCGAGCGCCTTGTGGGCGGTGATGAGCGTCAGGGCGCCAGGAACCTCGTAGCACTCACGGCTCTTGAGGCCCACCAGACGATCCTCGACCAGGTCGAGACGGCCAAAGCCGTTGTCACCCGAAATCTTGTTGAGGGCGATGACGATCTCGGAGAGTTTCATCTTCTTGCCATCGACGGCGACGGGCTTGCCCGCCTCAAACTCAATCTCGGTGTAGGTCGGGGTGTCCGGCGTGTCCTCGGGGTTCTTGGTCATAACCCAGGCGTCGTCGAGCGGCTCGTTCCAGGGATCCTCCAGGTGACCGCACTCGATGGCGCGACCCCACAGGTTGTCGTCGATGGAATAGGGGTTGTCGTTGGCGCCCTCGGGAACCGGCACGTTGTGGGCGTGAGCATAGGCAACCTCATCGGGACGGCACTTCAGATCCCACTCGCGAACCGGGGCGATAACCTTAAGCTCGGGGTCGAGGGCCTTGACGGCAGCCTCAAAACGAACCTGGTCGTTACCCTTGCCGGTGCAGCCGTGGGCGACGTAGGTCGCGCCAAACTCGTGAGCGACCTCGACAAGCTTCTTGGCGAGCAGCGGGCGAGACAGCGCGGAGAGCAGCGGGTACTTGTTCTCGTACATGGAGTTTGCGGCGATGGCCTTAGTCAGGAACTCATCGGAGAACTCGTCGCGCAGGTCGAGCACCTGGCAATCGAGAACGCCCAGGTCAAGCGCCTTCTGCTTCTTGGCATCCAAGCCGGTCTCCTCCTGGCCCACGTTGCCGCAGACGCAAACGACATCGAGATTCTTCTCGTCCTGGAGCCACTTGACACATACGGATGTATCAAGACCACCGGAATATGCGAGAACGACTTTTTCCTTGCTCATGGCTGTTTCCTTTCGCCCTTGGTAGCTAGTTAGAACATCGGTCAGTTGCAAGTCATTTCGAGGTCAAAAAACCGTGCAATATCAGGTTAAATAGCAAAAAGCAGCACAGCATGCCCTAGAAACATGCGTTTATATCGTGCTAAAACCCAACGACCCCAAAATGACTCTGTTGGGGCATTTCACCCCATACGAACAGAGACGATTGTTATCGTCGTCGGGAAATTGCGCGCTGGCGTCGGATGGCATTATCTGCAGTGGTGATGATCTTTACGAACTGCATCTGCCTCTCCTTTCACCTATCGCCGGGCGCAATTCTAATATCGTAAACGGTACCTTTTCTTCGGTAAGCGGTTGTATTTCCGTCTCCGTTTTCGATGGTCGCTATATTACGCTAAAGTGCCCGCAGCACAAGCGACAAATTCAAATTTCTGAAAAGTTTTTTCATTACTTTGTGAAGCGTGGTGCAAATACGCTCCGTTCCTGCGACAATACGCTCAGTTACTGGTTGATGGTTATAACGTCTGAAACAATTTCGAAACGAAAGGCGCGCTTTTATGCAAACTTACGAATCGGACACCAATATCGGAAGCATTAAGATTCTCGCCGTCGACATGGACAAGACGCTGCTCACCGACAAGCGCGTGTTGCCGCAGGGTCTTGATGAGCGCCTGGACAAGCTCGCCGACGCAGGCATTGTATTCTGCCCCGCCAGCGGACGCCCCGCCCCCAAACTCGAGGAAATGTTCGAAAACATTAAGAACCGCCTTGCTTTTTGTCCCGACAACGGAGCCTGCGTCATCTATCGCGGCAGCTATATCTATAAGAGCAACATCGATGTGGCGCTGTATCAGCAGGTGCTCGCCCGTGCCTCGGAGGACCCGCGTGCCGTTCCCGTCTTGTGCTGCTACGACGAGTTCTATGTGCTCGCCCGCGACCATCAGTACCACGACGAGATCAGCGTGTACTACAACACGATCAACTACGTCGATAGCTTTGAGGGCCTTGATATCGAGTCCAACAAGATTTCGATCTTCTTCCCCGCCTACGATGCCGAGCCAGCGTTTCGCGAGGACTACAGCCCCGAGTTCTCGGACAAGCTCTACGTCACCAACGCCGGGCGCGAGTGGATCGACTTCATGAACCTGGGCGTCGACAAGGGGTCGGGCGTCGCGCACCTGTGCGACCACCTGGGCATCGATATCGCCGACGCCGCCGCCGTGGGCGACACCTACAACGATATTCCCATGCTCGAGCGCGTCGGGCATAGCTTTATCGTGGACAATGCCGAGGAGCACATGAACGCGCATGCCAAGTGGCGCATTCCGAGCAACAACGACGGGGGCGTACTGACGCTCATCGACGCCATCCTGGCGGCTCGGTAACGTGGCTCGTCGGACCTGGCCGGGCGGCGCGGATTAGTTTTTCGTTCGGTCAGGTCCTGGGCTCGCTCGGAAAGCACATTAAGTGCTTTCCGGCTCGTGCGGAATCTACGAAAAACTAATCCGCGCCGCCCGGCCAGGTCCTAGGTTTACTTTCCTGCCGCCAAGATGGCGTCTTGAGTGTCTAGATACTTAGCTGAAATGATTTGAGCAGAGGGGAGCCCCTTGTTGGAAGGGGCTCCCCTCTGTTTTGGTTACTGTGGGACAAATTAATCAGTAGTGTTTGTCCCAAATCTTAAGTATGTGGGGGCTTGCGTCTTGGGCGAGCTTGCCTTACCGAGTGCTTTCCTATTTGGCGTCGGCCCAGGTTACTCCGGTTGAGGCTTCGGCGATTAGGGGTACTCGGAGGTCTACGACGTGTTCCATGACGTCGCGGACCATGGTGGTTAGGCGCTCGACTTCATCGACGGGGCACTCAAAGTCCAGTTCGTCGTGTACCTGCAAGATCATGTGGGCGGCAAAACCCTCTTCTTCCAGGCGGCGGCTTACGCGGGCCATGGCGATCTTGATGATGTCGGCGGCGGTGCCCTGCATGGGGTGGTTCATGGCCGTGCGCTCACCAAAGCCGCGGAGCTGTGGGTTTTTGGCCTTGAGCTCGGGAATATGGCGTCTGCGGCCATACATGGTCTCGGCATAGCCCGTCTGCTTGGCTCGCGCCACCACATTGTCGAGGAACGTGCGCACGCCCGGGTAGGCCTCGTAGTAGCGATCAATCATGTCGCGCGCCTCGGCCATCGAGATGTGCAGCGACTGCGACAGTCCATAGGCCTGCTGGCCGTACACGATGCCAAAGTTCACGGCCTTGGCGCGGCTACGCAGGTCGGGTGTCACCTCGGACACCGGCACGCCAAATACGCGCGCGGCCGTCTCGGCATGGAAGTCCTCGCCCTCGTTGAAGGCGCGCACCAGGTGCTCGTCACCCGAAAGATGCGCGAGCAGGCGCAGCTCGATCTGCGAGTAGTCCACCGCCAAAAAGACGCTGCCCTCGCCCGCCGAGAACGCCGTCTTGACGGTACGCCCCAGCTCCGAGCGCGTCGGAATGTTTTGCAGATTGGGGTCGCTCGAAGACAAACGCCCCGTCGCGGTGATGGTCTGGTTGTACGTGGTGTGCACACGCCCGTCACCACGGCGCAGCGGGCCCAGCGTGTCCAGATAGGTCGACTTAATCTTGGACTTCTCACGCCAGTCCAAAATCAGGCGCACGATCTCGTGGTCGCGGGCAAGGTCGCTCAGCACCTTGGCGTTGGTCGAATAGTAGCCGCGCTTGGTCTTTTTGAGGCCCTTGGTCGGAAGTCCCATAACATCAAACAGCACGTGCGAGAGTTGCATGGGGCTGCCGATGTTAAAGGTCTCGTCGCCGGCCAGGTCGCGAATGCTGCGCTCGACATCGGCAATCTGGGTCGCCAGGCCCTCGGACAGACTGTGCAGGCGGTCGGGGTCCACGAGCATGCCCGCGCGCTCCATCTTGGCAAGCACCGGCACGAGCGGCATCTCGATCCCATCGAACACGTTGGCGGCGTTCTCGCGGGCCATGCGGTCACGCAGCGGTGCAACCAGCGCCAGCGTCAAGGCCGCCGTGCGAGCGGCGGGCGCAGGAGCGTCCTCGCCAGCACCCTCTGCGCCGCGCGCCGCAGGCAGCGCCATCTGCAGATACGTATCGGCCAGATACACCTCGTCAAACTCGGAGCGGTCGGAATCCAACAGGTAGGCGGCAACAACGGTATCGAAGATGCGCGTGGAATCGACTGCCAGCGGATCCATGAGCTCGAGCTCAGAAGAATCGATGGGCGAAAGCTCATGCAGAAGCGCCTTCATATCCGGGCTCGCCACACGGCCTTCCATAAACAGACGCGCGAGCACGCCGGCAATCACGCCGTGGGCGAAGTTGAAGCCCTCAACCTCAGCCGCCGCACCGCTGTCGCCCTCCTCGAGCGCAAACAGGCCCTTGGACGTCGCCAACCACAGCGTGCGCGTCAGCCCAAAGAGCGCGCCCTCTTCCTTGTCATCGTCCACCACGGCGGCGACCCACTCGCCGGCATCAATCACGCGGGAGACCTCAGCCGCAACGGCACCAAGCGCGCCAGCATCGCCGGCGGCTGCGCGCAAAACGGCGGGAATCTCAAACGTGCTGGCAGCTGCCCCGCCCTCGCCGCCGATCAGCGCCAAGAAACGGTTCTGCATGGCGGTGATACCAAGCGTGCCCAGCGCCGCGGAAACCTCATCGGCGGAAAACGCTGGGAAGGACGTCGCCTCAAAATCGAGCTCAACGGGTGCATCGGTGCGGATGGTCGCCACCTTACGGCTCAGCAGCGCGTCGTCGATGTGTGCGCGCAGGTTTTCTCCCATCTTGCCCTTGACCTCGTCAGCATGCGCGATGACCTCGTCAAGGCTGCCGTACTGCGCGATGAGCGCACTCGCCTTTTTGGGGCCGATGCCCGGTACGCCGGGAATGTTGTCCGACGTATCGCCCTTCAGACCGTAAAAATCGGGCACGAGCGCCGGCGTGATGCCGTGATACAGGTCGTCCACGCTCTCGGGCGTCATGATCGCCACGTCGGACAGGCCCTTGCGAGTCGAGACCACGTTGACGTGCTCGGTCACGAGCTGATACATGTCGCGGTCGCCGGTCACCAGCAGCATGTCGCAGCCGGCCTCCTCGCCCAGGCGCGCCATGGTTCCCAGGATATCGTCGCCTTCCCAGCCCTCGGACTGCAAAATGGGCACGTTGAGCGCGGCGAGCAGCTCCTTGATCATGGGGAACTGCGCGTGCAGGTCGGGGTCCATGGGCGGGCGCTGCGCCTTGTACTGCGGCAGCATCTCCATACGCACGCGCGGCTTGCCCTTGTCAAACGCCACGACAACGCCGTCGGGGTTAAAGGCGTCGATCATCTTAAGAAACATGTTCAGAAAGCCAAAGATCGCGTTGGTGGGGCGACCGTCCGGCGCGTTCATGGTGGGCGGCACGGCGTGGAAGGCGCGGTGCATGAGCGAGTTGCCGTCGATAACGGCAAAGGTACGGCGCTTGTCAGACATATTGAATACCTCGCTTTGGGCTGGGCACGGTTTGCTCACATCAGTTTACACGCTCCCCGCCCCACGGCCACCGCACATCAGGCTTCCCTGCCGCCGCGGGCCCGCGCGTGATACGATGGCTCACGGTACATCAACCAGCACGATCGATCCGAAAGGAGCCTGCGTCATGGAGCGTCCCTGCGCATGGAAAAAGTACACGCCACAGCAAATCGAGGAGCTCGAGGAGCTTTGCCGCGGCTACAAGCAGTTTTTGAGTGAGAACAAGACCGAGCGCCTGTGCGTCAAGACCGGTATCAAGATGGCCGAGGAGGCGGGCTACGTCAATCTGGAGACCGTGATCTCCGAGGGCCGCGCGCTCAAGGCCGGCGACAAGGTGTACGCCGCCAATCACGGCAAGGACCTTATGCTCGTCAACCTGGGCACCGCCCCGCTCGAGCAGGGCTTTAACATCCTGGGCGCTCACGTGGACTCGCCGCGCCTGGACCTCAAGCAGAACCCCGCCTTCGAGGCCGGCGACATGGCCTACCTCGACACGCACTACTACGGCGGCGTCAAGAGCTACCACTGGGTCGCTTCCCCGCTCGCACTCGTAGGCGTCATCTGCAAAAAGGACGGCACCACCGTCGACATCAACATCGGTGACAAGGCTGACGACCCGGTCTTTACCATCTCCGACCTGCTGATCCACCTCTCGAGCGAGCAGATGGCCAAGCCCGCCAAGGACGCCGTCGACGCCGAGATCCTCGACGTGATTGTGGGCGGCCGCCCCGTCAAGTTTGACGAGGACGACAAGGACGCCCCCAAGGAGCCCGTCAAGCAAATGTTCCTGGACATCCTTAAGGAGCAGTACGACGTCGAGGAGGAGGACTTCCTCTCCGCCGAGATCGAGGTCGTGCCCGCCGGCCCCGCCCGCGACATGGGCCTCGACCGCTCTATGATTCTGGGTTATGGCCATGACGACCGCGTCTGCGCCTACCCCTCCATGCTCGCCCAGATCAATGTGGTCAATGTCGAGCGCACGAGCATCACGCTCATCGTCGACAAAGAGGAGATTGGTTCCGTAGGCGCCACCGGCATGACGAGCCGCTTCTTCGAGAACACCGTCGCCGAGATCATGACGCTCGCCGGCGAGAATAGCCCGCTGGCCCTGCGCCGCGCACTCGCCCGCAGCCGCATGCTTTCCTCTGACGTGTCTGCCGGCTTCGACCCGGGCTATGCCGGCAAGTTCGAGACCAAGAACGCCGCCTTTATGGGTCGCGGCCTGTGCTTTAACAAGTACACGGGCAGCCGTGGCAAGGGCGGCTCCAACGACGCCGACGCCGAGTATGTGGCCCTCATCCGCGACATCATGGACGAGGCCGGCGTGGACTTCCAGACCTGTGAGCTCGGTCGCGTCAACGCGGGCGGCGGCGGCACCATTGCCTACATCATGGCCAAGTATGGCATGAACGTCATCGACTCCGGCGTTGCCGTCCTGTCCATGCACGCCCTGTGGGAGGTCGCCAACAAGGCCGATATCTACGAGGCCTATCGCGGCTACAAAGCCTTCATCGAGCGCGCGTAACCAACCCTTCATCAGTTGCGGTGAAATACAGACTAAACTGGCCCATAAACGGCCAAAACAGACCGTATTCCACCGCAACTTCCTTTTTGGCAGAGGAGAGTCCATGCTGCAGGTCGTCATTTCGCCCGCCAAGCAGATGCGCGCGGCCCAAGATGCTTTTGAAGTCCTGGGCATCCCACCCTTTGTGCGCGAGACGGCTCGCCTCCACCGCGCACTGCTAGATATCGAGCGGAATGAAGGCAGCGGCGGCCTGCAGGCACTATGGAACGTGAGTGACAAACTGCTGGGGCCTTGCCTCAACACCCTGCATGAGTTCGGGCCTATCCTGAAAAACGGCGATCTCGACAATCCCGCACTCGCCTGTCACCTCTCCCCTGCCGTCATGTCCTACCACGGCATTCAATACCAGAGCATGGCGCCCGAGGTGATGGATTCCGCGCAGCTCGCATGGCTGCAAAGCCACCTGTGGATCCTCTCTGGCCTCTACGGGTGCGTTCGCCCCTTTCATGCCGTGGAACCATATCGGCTGGAAATGGGCGCGAAGCTCGCCGTTGACGATGCCCCAGACCTCTACGCGTTTTGGAGCGACAAGCTCGCGCGGGCTATCGCCCCGGCAGGCTCAAACACCACGATCGTCAACCTCGCCAGCGTAGAGTACGCCAAAGCCGTTCTGCCCCATCTCGCGGGCGACGCCACGGTCGTCACGTGCCTCTTTGGCGAAGGCATCCGCAACGGCAAGCCCATCCAGCGCTCGACCGCCAGCAAAAAGGCACGTGGTTCCATGGTGCGCTGGATGGCAGAAAACAAGCTCGAGGATGCAAGCGAACTTACCGCATTCAACATCGGCTATCGGCACATCCCCGAGCTTTCAGACAAAAACACCCTGGTTTTCATGAACGCGCAGGCACAATAGGCCCGCCGTTTCCAAACACCCCGTTACTCCGCCAAGCCATCGGCCTTTGCAATCTCGCTCGTCGAGCCATCTTGGTAGGTAATCTTAACGTGCTCCACCTCGGATACCGCAGCGCCCGCCGGGGGCTCCAAGCGCCATTCCGTCAGCGCAATGTCCATGGTCGTGGGCACGTCTCCCTGATCTTTGAGCTCCACCGTCAGCGTTTTGAGCGTCGCATCAAACGTCACGCGTTCGATTTCTTCGCCCGGAATAGACCCGCCGCTCAGCTGCAGCTGCACAAACTCGTCGCGCGGATACCAATAGTCACCCGGTGCGGCAACCGTGTTGCCACCAGAAACTTTCATGGTCATAATCGGCAGGCCCTCGTCGGCTTCAAACCCCCAGGTGGCGCCGCCATGACCGCCGAACGTCCAAATACAAAAGGCAATCACCAACACGGCAAGCACCGCAAAACCAATCGCGACAAGGCCATGGTGCGCACGGCTTTCCTCGGCCGATACGTCCCATTGCGTCTCTCGATATAGATGCTTGTCTTCCATGTTCGCCTCCCCACAGGCACGCTCGTTGGCCCAATCGTACCCATTCAGGCTATACTTGAGCCCATGACATAACGGGGAGCTTGCAGGACAAGACGGCAGGCTGAGATTGGGCGCGCCCGCCCTGACCCGCAAACCTGATATGGGTAATGCCAACGAAGGGAGCCGTGCCAATGAGCACACAGACCGAGCCCAAGCTCGTCACGCAAATCGACTTCGCCCGCGCCGGGCAAATCACACCGCAGATGAAGGAAGTCGCCGAGCGCGAGCATCGCGACCCCGAGTACATCCGCGAGCGCGTGGCCGACGGCCGCATCGCCATTCCCGCCAACATCGTGCACATCAAAAAAGGCATGCGCGCCTTTGGCGTCGGTGAGGGCCTGTCCACCAAGGTCAACGTGAACTTGGGCATCTCGGGCGACAAGGCCGATGCCGCCGAGGAATGGAAGAAGGTCAAGATCGCCGAGGACTTTGGCGCCGACGCCATCATGGACCTCTCCAACTCGGGCAAGACGCGCCAGTTCCGCCAGCAGCTCATCGACGAGACGCCGCTCATGGTGGGCACCGTCCCCATGTACGACGCCATCGGCTACATGGAAAAGCCGCTGGTCAAGCTTACCAAGGATGACCTGTTCGAGGTCGTGCGCGCGCACGCCGAGGACGGCGTGGACTTTATGACCATCCACTGCGGCATCAACAAGTCGGTCACCAAGACCTTTAAGGAGACCGGCCGCCTCATGAACATCGTGAGCCGCGGCGGCTCGCTGCTGTTTGGCTGGATGGAGGTCACCGGCAACGAAAACCCCTTCTACGAGTACTTTGACGAGCTGCTCGAGATCTGCCACGAGTACGACGTGACGATTTCGCTCGGCGACTCCTGCCGCCCGGGCTGCCTCTACGACTCCAACGACGCCACCGAGACCGCTGAGATGATCGAGCTGGGCAAGCTGTGCAAGCGCGCTTGGGCTGCCGGCGTCCAGGTCATGGTCGAGGGCCCGGGTCACATGGCGCTCGACGAGATCGCCGCCAACATGAAGCTACAGAAGCGCCTGTGCCACAACGCCCCGTTCTATGTGCTCGGGCCGCTGGTGACCGATATCGGCGTGGGCTACGACCACATCACCGCTGCCATCGGCGGCGCTATCTCCGCCAGCTCCGGTGCCGACTTCCTGTGCTACGTGACACCGGCCGAGCACCTATGCCTGCCTAACGCCCAGGATGTGCTCGATGGCCTCATGGCCACCAAGATCGCCGCACACGCCGCCGATATCGCCAAAAAGGTGCCGCACGCCCGCGACATGGACGACAAGATGGGCCAGGCACGCCGCAAGCTCGACTGGGATGCCATGTGGGAGTGTGCTCTCGACCCGGTCACCGGTAAGAAGCGCTACGAGGAGTCCCCCGCCGCCACCGAGGGCACCTGCACCATGTGTGGCAAGATGTGCGCCGTCCGCACCGTTAACAAGGTGTTCGAAGGCACGACGATCGACCTCGGCATGGAGGACTAACTCGTCACCGGAGCCACAATCGGTAACATGGTGTTCGTCAATTGTTGACGTGTGAACATTTGCTTACATTTGCGTAAAGATTGCATCGCCCGCCCGGGTTCGACATAGAGTCGGCCCGGGCATCTTTATAATGCTGGCTTAAAGACCCATTTGATTCCGACCGAACAAGGGAGCAAACATGGATCGCAGTAAGGTACCTGCCGTTCTATCCATCGCAGGATCCGATTCCAGCGGTGGCGCCGGCATTCAGGCCGACATCAAGACCATCACGGCGCACCGCCTGTATGCCGAGACGGCCATCACCGCCATCACCGCACAAAACACGCTCGGTGTCACCGCCGTGCAGAATATCTCCCCTGATATCGTCGCTGCGCAGATCGACGCCGTATTTGACGATATCCGCCCCAGCGCCGTCAAGATCGGCATGGTTTCCTCTGCCGAGATTATCGAGGTTATCGCCGACCGCCTGAGCGCCTGGAACGCAACGAACGTGGTCGTCGACCCCGTCATGGTAGCCACCTCGGGCGCACGGCTGATTGCCGAAGATGCCGCCGAGGCGCTCGCCCGCCGCCTGTTCCCACTAGCAACCGTCATCACGCCCAATATTCCCGAGGCCATGGCCCTGCTCGACTACGAGGTCGACTCCGAGCGCACACAGCAAAATGCTGCCATGCTCCTCACCCGCCGCTTTGGTTGCGCATCCCTCGTTAAGGGTGGGCATCTTGTCAACGAGGCCAACGATGTATTGGCCGAACCCGCGCCACTCGATGACGAGGGCAACCATCTGGGCGATCCGCTCACCACGTGGTTCCGCCACAAGCGCATCGAGACCGGCAACACGCATGGCACCGGCTGCACGCTTTCATCCGCCATCGCCTGCGCATTGGCGCAGGGCATGGATCTTGCCGACGCCGTCAACGCCGGCAAGGCCTACCTAACGGGCGCTCTCGCCGCCGGCTTTGACATGGGCAAAGGCTCCGGCCCTGTCAACCACATGTGGCAGTACTAAATAGCCAGTAACCTGCCAAAAAAAGACAGGCTACCTTGCACCAAAAACCGTCGCAACATTCGATGAAAATCGTGCAAACGCGAAAAATCATCGGATGTTGCGACGGTTTGATTTTAGATAGCGGTCGAGCAAAGGACCAGAGCGCCTATTCGTCGGCGAGTTGAATTCCCAACAAACCCGAGAGTGCCAGCGCCTGCTCGGCATTGACCGTCAAGCCACGCAACTCATGGTAATCGCCCGAAACAACGGGCGCTGCAAATGTACAGCGCGACACATCAACGCCGGAAAGCGACGTCTTGAACACATCGATTCGCGTCAGGTCGCAGCCGTCCAAGCGCAATTGCCCCAGCTTTGCCCCCTGGAGTGCGGCCTCGGTCAAACGCGTGTCACGCGCAGCCATGGGGCCAATGCTTCCCTCCGAAAGGTTCGCATAGCTCAAATCGCACGATGTAAACGACACGCTCGACAGACGCGCCCTGAGCAAGTTGAGCCCCGGCGCCGAGCAGTCAACGAAGTCGCAGCGGCTGAGCCAGCAGCCTTCCATGTTGCAGCGGATAAAGCGGCAACCGCGAAACACCACGTCGCGAAACGTCGAGCCGCTCCAGTCAACGCTATCGAACTCGCAAGATCGGAACACAACGCCATCGAAGGTCGCGCCGTTCGCCACGTCGTAGGCAAGATCCAAATCCTCAAAAGCGGTATTGGAGACGAGCTCATCGCCCTCGGCAAAGAGGTCGATGAGCTCGTCCATGCCCATATGGCAGCCAATCCATTCGTTTACCCGGGCAAAACCACCACAAACGTGCCTGTCCCCTTTGCGGTGGCTTGGGGTCGCGCTACTCACCGAGCATCTCTTGGAGCTTGGCTGCCACGGCATGTCCCAAGCTCTCGTGGCTTTCGGGCATCATATGCAGATAGTCGATATCGCCCGGCTCGGCAAACTCGGCGGCATTCAAAAAGTCGCAGCCAAACTGCTCGGCCACGTGCGCATAGTACTCGCCAAAATGTTCAGATGCCTCGACGGAACGCTCGTCAAAATCGGTCATATATACATCGGCGATCTGCGGCTTGATCTTGATAGGAGCCATCAGCAGGATGCGCGGGCAAGGCGCAGCGTCGGTCCACGGAAACGCGCGGACGGCGCGAATCAGCGCCATGGCGCCACGGGCGATATCGGAAGCTGTCACGTTAAAGACCGTCTTACAGTCGTTGGTGCCCAGCATGATCACAATGGCGTCCAGCGGCTTATGAGCCTCGAGCAGCATCGGAAGCACGCGAATGCCGTTGAGGTTAGTGTCCAGATGGCACATGTCGTCGCGTACCGTCGTGCGGCCGTTGAGGCCTTCTTCAATTACATGCCAGCCCTCGCCTAAGTCACGTTGGACCACGCCACACCAGCGCACATCCTGCGCATAGCGCACCGCGGTACCGTCGCGCATGCCCGCCGGATCGTAACCATAGGTGTTGCTGTCACCAAAGCACAGAACGTTTTTCATCGTAAGCTCCCCACTCAATAAAAAGCCGACAGGAGCAGCCTCTCCCGTCGGCTCGGTATATCGCATCACGAGCACCGTTTACAGGTACTTGCGCCAGTCGTCGTCATCCTCGTCATCCTCGGCAGCGGCCTGAGCCTGCTCGGCGGCACGGGCGGCTGCGGCACGGGCGGCAACCTGAGCATAGGACTCCTCGTTTCGCTCGGGGAAGTTTGCCAGCACGTGCTCGAACTTGGCGAAGTCCTCGTCCCAGCGCGTAGAGGGCACGGCAAAGAAGACCTGCTTGACCTTGAAGTCGCCCGACGCGAGCTCCTTGCGGAAGAGCTCGGCCACGGCCTCGGCGTCAAAGCCGTTGTTGTCGCAGCCCCAAGCGCCCAGCACGAGCTTCTCGCGACCCAGCTCGTCGCAGATGGCAAGCACAAAGCGAATGCGGTCGCGCAGGGCATCCAGCAGAGCATCGTCGCTCACGCGATACTCCTGGCGGGCGCGCTTAACGTTGGGCGCGGCGGCCACGATCACGTCGGCGTATGCATGCACGTGGTTGCGGTCGAAGCGCACCGCAGGCACCACCAGCGCACGGTTTCGGTAAAGCTCGCAGTTGATGTTGCGGCGACGGTTCTCGCCGTACCATTTGCGCTGCTTATCGAGAACGTTGTACAGATACGAATCGGCGCACAGCGTGGCCTCCTGGCCCAGATAACCCTGAATATAGCCACCGCCCGGGTTGGTGAACGAGGCAAAGGCGAGCACGGCCATGTCGCAGAACTGCGCATAGCCACGACCGTTGTCCAGGATGGCCTGCGTGGCGGAGGCATCGAGCACGGTGACCTCAGGCAGAACCGGAGCGGGCTCCTCAGCAGACGCGGACTCAGCTTCGGCGATTTCCTCGGCAGGCTCCTCGACGGGCTCAGGCGCTGCCTCGGTCTCGGGCGCCGTCTCGGTCTCGACAGCCTCCGCGCCCTCGACGTCCTCGGCAACCTGTTCTTCGGCGGCCACAGCACTCTGAACCTTGGCCTTCATCGCCGCGACAAAGCCGGCGGGCATGCCGTCAAACTCGCGAACACCAGCAAGCGAACGCTCGATATCCTTGGCGCACGCTTCGGACACAGTTGCCACGTGACGCTCGGCGGCCTTGGCACGGGCCTCGCGCTTGGGATTGGGCTGACCCGCTCGGTTGGACCTGCGGTTACGGTTCCTGTTGTCGACGTCTGCCATACGTGGCCACCTTTCCTGTCGCTGCCGCTATCGGCTTTTCCCATCCATGATACCCCGCCGCGCACAAAAAAGACGGCCCCGAAGGACCGCCTTTCGCATCGATTTGCACGCACGGCAAGCACCGCCGCAATTCGCCACTAGTCGCGACGGCCGAGGATGTTCAGGATGCGCAGGAACACGTTGATAATATCCACGAACAGGTTAGAGGCCATAAGCACGGCGTTGGGCACCGTGGGCGGCACCGTCGTGGCAACATAGGCGTCGTAGCCGATGAAGCCAGCGAACACCACAATCACGATCAGGTCGGTGATGGACTGCGAGACGCCCATGAACATCAGCACGATCTCAACCAGAATAGTGGCGAGCAGAATGCCAAAGCCGATGCCATATACGCGCTGGAAAAACTTGGGGAACGTCACGCCCAAGGCGCCAAAGACAAAGGTGATGGCGGCCGTGGCGATAAAGGCAGTGTTGATGGCGGGCAGGTCGTAGTTGGCAAGGCCAAACGACGCGGTCAGACCAAAGGTACTCGCAAAGATTACGTAGCCCACAAGGGACAGACCCACGGACTGCTTGCCCGCAGCAGCCGACATCATGACCATGCCGACGATGGTTAAAATAAACGAGCCAAAGACCAGTGGCAGGGCGGCGCCGCTCATCATCATGCGCGCAAACGACATGGTGCTCGTAAAGTAGGCGCCGGTACCCATGGCGCAAAAGCCCAAGAAGATCAGGGCAGATATGGCAAGATTGTACGCGCGCGGCGACATCTCCTTGGCGCGGCTTGCGCCGGTCTCGATGGGGCCGTTCTGATAGCCCTGGATATCGTTCATACTTCGTCCTTTCAAAAAGCGCCACAACAGCGCCGTAGGTGACAAGATTCCTGCCATTGTACCCGAATGCCGCGCGCTCTTACCTGCGGCGCTCGCCCTCGAGCGTACGATCAAAAGCCCAGACCCACCAACGCATCACGTGCGCCTGCGAGCCGTCCGCCCGCTCACGCGTTTGGTCCTCCAGATACAACTCGGTCGCATGTCCGCCAAAACGTACCTTATAGGTTGCCGTACGAATGCCGTGAACCGTCAGGCCAAACCCGGTGGTCGAGATAATTTCGTCGATCGTAAAACAACGGCCGTCGACCCAGCAGACGGTGACCGGCACGACTTGTCCGCCCGCAAGGATGCGAGCCACGACGTCCACATACTGCTTGTGCACGCGTCGAGTTTTGCCGT
>DXMB01000021.1:0-31316 GCA_019414425.1 Collinsella sp. | reverse complement strand
ACGATATGGCACCGTAGGGACACATGTATGTCAATCCTGGTCTAACAGAGCCTTTGCTTTTGCCTATTTCGCCGGGCCGTCGGTTCAATCGGTTGTTGAAGACCAGGCAAGCGGGAGTACGAAGCAAAAGGAGCTTGCGCAGGAAACAGTTAAAAACTATTTGGTCCCTATTCCGCCTCTTGCCGAGCAGCGCCGTATCGCAGCTCGGCTTGAAGCGGTGCTGCCAAAGATCACCAATCAATAGCTTCATCAACTGCGGTGCGTTGTTCGCTGGCGGTGCGCCGCAGGTAGATTCGCGTTGTCTCTATGCTCTCGTGACCCATGAGATCTGCGAGTAGGGCAATATCCGGGTTACGTTCAATGAAGTTCTTTGCAAATAGATGCCGAAACGAGTGTGGATATACGACTTCTTGGTCGATGCCGTAGCGTAGGGCGATGCGTTTCAATCCAAGAGATATGCCACGTGAGGTGATAGCCTTGCCACCCTTGCCAGGAAATAACAACTCACTCGAAGACGTTCCAGCTTTCCATGTGGAGCATTCGCGCTGCAAAGCCTGTGGAATCCAAATCCTTCTGAGCTTCTGACCTTTGGAAATAGTGTCCATATAGCCAACGCTAACATGGCAGACCCTGAATTGCCTTAACTCGCTCACGCGAGCTCCAGTGCATCCAAGGAACCTAACAATGAAATACCAAAACCAATCACAATCGTACTTCAAGCCATCCCTCATCAGAGTGTATTGCTCATTGCTTATGACGTTGTCGAGAAACGGTTTCTGCTGAATGCGAACCCCTTTGAGTCGAATTCCGTCAAATGCAATGAAATCCAAATAAGTGTTTATTGCCCCAATACGATTATTGGCTGTCTTCGGCGCAAACGAAGAAACCAGCCACTCCTTGTGAGTAAGAAGCGACTGGTTTGTAAGAGGCAATGCCCTATTGACTAACTTGTCTATTGCGAATGTATACGAGCTAATCGTGTTCTCTGCGTAATCCTTTTCCCGTAGGTGTTGGGCAAACGTTTTCATGACATCATCCTTTCGACGATGCTATGAAAACAGCTAAAGCGTATTTATTGCATAGGCTTTAAAAGCCGCGACAATACGATGCTGTTCTGCTAACGGCGGTGTAGCAACAAGCCAATGCCTTGCATCATCGGTTCCAAGTCGCGGCATCTTCACTCCGTACGAACAATCTTTTGCATACTCGACAAAGCCAGGCTCCATGAGGATTAACTGGGCATATTCGTTATCCAGTTCAGGAAAGCTAAGGGGCAAAATCTCAGAACTGCAAACCCCATCTTCGTCGGCTATGACTACCTTGTTGAGATACGGGCGCAACTTGCTGTAAAGAATCATGCCAGAAGTGAAAGAGTGCTTAGTGCTGCCCCTCTCACCTCTAGCTTTGCGTTTCTTACGGAGGATGGCTCCTGAGTCTTTTTCAATGTCTTCAAGGTCAAGATTCCATACGCCCTCAGCAACGCTCTTATATTCAACGTTCTGGCACTTGCCGAAATTGCACAGCGTCCCCAGCCGTGCCCACTCCCAGCCGTCCGGAATGTCGAACGGGATCTCGTCCTCGATGCAGACGGGCTCGGACTCGCGACCCTTTTCGCCCACCCTCTTCTCATAGCGGCGGCCATCGGAACCGGCGAAGATGATCGACTCGCCGCCCTTCGGGGCCTTCATCTTCTTCTCGGCGACGAGCTGCCGGCGCTGCCCGCGGATGCGCTCGAGCAGGGTGCTCGCGGGCTCGTCTGCGGGGTCCTGCGGCACCAGCCCGCCCCGCACCGCCAGCTGCAGCACGGATTTGCGCAGGCGGCCGGGCAGCGCGGCGTCGAGCGCCTCGCGGGCGTCCTCGAGCCCGCCGTACTCCTCGACCAGGGGCATGAGCTCGTTCACCCGCCCGACGATGCGGCGCTGCTCGGCGAGGGGCGGAACTGGGATTAGGTAGTTTCTGACCGTCTCCTGCGCAAGTTCCTTCTGCTTCGTGCTGCCGCTTGCCTGGTCTTCAATTACAGACTGGACTGACGGCCCTGCGAAATAGACGAAGGCAAACCGGTGATCAAGCCAATCCTCCCGCGTCCTGATCACCGTCACGTGGCTGTCGGCGACGGCCCAGCCGTATCTGTTTTTCGCCGAGTCATAGACCGCCATCCTGCCCAACGTGCCGAGGCCGGTCGAGTTCCAGAGCAGGTCGCCATCCTTCAGGATCCGCTCATCCGCGTACTTGGATACGGTGGCAGGGTCGATGAACCTCGCCTTTTCCACGGAGAATCCGCTCCACTGGTTGCACTTTTGAGCGATCACGGGGTATTTCTCGACCGTTGAGTATTTCGGCGACTTGCCCCTCTGGATATATGTGGTGACGCTCGCGAGCCTCGCCCACTCCCATCCCTCGGGTATCTCGAACGGAATCTCGTCCTCGATGCAGACGGGCTCGGACTCGCGGCCCCTGACGTCCACCCTCTTCTCATAGGGGGAGCCATCGGAACCGATCAGACGTTCAATTGTGTTCGCAACAAGCGTTGTAAAATCTAGTGATATGAGCATCCCGGTTGCTTCAGCGCTTCGATGCTCTCGTCTTTAGCGCCCTCCGCTCAGTGGAGGACTGACTGCAAACGGCGTAAACAAGACAAGGGGGATTGCGCAAATGAAAGCAACCGAGGCGAATCTGCTTGACCTTATGGGCGTGGCGAAGATGCAGTTCGTTATTCCCGTGTACCAGCGAGTTTACTCGTGGAGCGTAAAAGAGTGCGAGGTGCTTTGGGATGACGTTATGCGAGCGGGTCGTGATGGCATATCGCACTTCGTGGGGTCGATGCTCTATATCCCCGAGTCCGAGAGCTCTGCCACGAGCATTTCGCGCGTGCTTCTGATTGACGGACAGCAGCGCATGACGACGTTTTCGTTGATGATCGCTGCCTTGGCTGAATATCTGGAGGATAATCCCGACAAGGCCGGCTTCCTTGGCGATCTTAAGATCTCAGCGCTGCGGAAGAACTATCTCTTTAACGATGATGACTACAACGGCCTGGCGCGCTACAAATTAGTGCTCTCGCGGGACGATAAAGAGACTCTGTTTTCCATCGTGTCTGGGTTTCCCATGCCAGATGAAAAATCGGATCGGATTGTCGAGAACCATGCGTTCTTCCGCGAAAAGATGCGCGGGAAATCATTCGATCCGGCAAGGCTTTGGGCGGGGCTAAACCGCGTGCAGGTCATCGACACTAAGCTCACCGCTGGCGTCGATAATGCCCAGCTCATATTTGAGTCCATGAACTCCAAGGGCAAGCCCCTCATGCCCATCGATCTCATACGCAACTATGTTCTTATGTCGCTTCCTAACGACGAACAGACCAAGCTCTACGAGGGCTACTGGCATCCCATTGAGCGTCTGTTTGGAAAAGGGGGCGAGGGCGAGTTTAACGCCTTCATTTGGTACTGGCTGTGGCTCAAGGTTCCCAATAGGCAGCCAAAGGAGAATGAGGCTTATTACGAGTTCAAACGGTATTTTACCGATGACTACGACGGAGACACCGAGAGTCTGCTCAAGGAGTTGCGCGAGTATGCGCAAAGGTATGCCAGTCTGTTCCGAGACAAAGAAAAGGACGCTGGCCTACGTCGGGTGTTCAGCAGAATCGTAAGCCTTGATGTGAGACAGATCAGGCCTCTTTTGATGCTGCTCTACTCGGTTTACGAGAGAAATAGGCTAGACCGCAACGCGTTCCTTCGCATCTGCGAGACCATCGAGTCGTTCCTGTTCAGGCGTGCGGTTTGCGGCAGGCTTACCACGGGCCTAAATAATTTCTTTGCCGGCATGTATCGCAATCTCGAGCAGCAGGACGATATAGAGGAGTACGTTACGGCGATGCTCCTTATTCACAGCAGCGGTATGACCGCGTACTTTCCGACAGACGAGCATTTTGTCGAGGAGTTTAAGACGCGTGACTGCTACAACCGCTTTTCCAAAAAGCGCTATTACCTGGAGCGCATGGAGAACTGGCGTCACCCGAAGGAGTCCATCTCGGCTGACGATTACCAGATCGAGCACGTCATGCCCCAGACGATCGATGATGAGCACGGCTGGAAGGAATCGCTTGGCGAGAACTGGGAAGACATCCACGACAGGCTGTGCAACAACTTGGGAAATCTAACGCTGACGGGTTACAACCAGGAGTACTCAAACCGGTCGTTCTCGGACAAGCTCAATCTTCCTGGCGTGGGGCTTAAGTGCAGTCCGCTCCACCTGAACAAGTCGATCGCCTCGCATGAAAAATGGGGCGAGGAGGAGATTAGGCAGCGTGCGGACGAGCTGGCGAAAGAGGCGTGCGAGATATGGAAGTACCCCGATCTTCCGGCAGATGTCGTCGACAAGTATCGCCCCTCTCGCGGGGAGTCTGACGAGGCTCCTGTCTGGACTCTGCAGGAGAATCACCCGACTTTTGCTGAAGGTGGACTCAACCAGAAGCTATTCGATGAGGTACGCGAGTCCGTTCTGAGTGGTAACCCTTCGTGGGAGTCCTATATAGCCAAGTACTATGTAGGCTTCAGGTCGGGCAAGCGAAAACTGCATGCCGTGCTAGAAGGCAGGACCAGCAACGGTGGTTGGATTGCTGTCGGCCTGGCAAAGAGTGTGGATGATCTAACGGATCCAGAGGACATATGCCAGGACAAACGCACGCAGGGTGGATTTGGTCCGGGCCTACCAACCTATGTTGCCCTTCGGAATGCCGATGACATTCCCGCGGTGCTCGATCTCATAAAGCAGTGCTAGGTTAAGGGCCGGGAATCTAATTCCCGGCCCTTGCCAGCTCGGAATTGCCGATGGCTTATCCGCTCGCTTACACCCCCGCAATCCCGCGGGCCGCACTCAACAGCTCATACTCCCTCTGGCTCCACTAGTACAGCTCGGCCGTGCGTACGGCGTCGCGACACAGGTCCAGAAACGCCTCAGCTCCCTCGTAGAAGCACTCGCGGGCAAAGTCACCCGAGCCGTTCGCGATGCACGTGCCGTCTGCAAACAGCTTCCAACTCGACGGTTCGCGCAGGTTATCCCCGGACAGCTTGATCTGCAGCACATGCGGATTGCCGGCAGCACAGAGCTCTTCCTCGAGCTTCTGTACCGTAAAGCGCATCTGGTGGGAGAGGCTGCTCTTGACCATGGCCGAGGCGTAGCCGTTCGGCTTGTCCAGAAGATGCATGCGTTTTGGCTGTGCGACCAGGTTGTGGAAATTGCGCTCGCTGCGCACGGAGAAATTGTCCATACGGACTCCTTTCATCGATGTTGGCAGGGCCACCGTGCCTCTTGGCCGGTTGGCGTCGGGATCGTGGAGCCAACTCTCTACCCCGACTCTGGATAAAACGCGCCCGCTCCTTGCGGGCAAGAGGAAGTCTATCAACGTGTACGGACAGAAATCAAGCGCCATCCGCGAAATGACGAGCGGATGGCGTTGGTTTCCCAAGTGATTATTCGGCTTTCATCCGGAAAAGTGTCGAAATCAGCCGTTTAAAAGTACGGAAAAGTGTCGAAATAGGCACCTTAGAACTTCGGAAAAGTGTCAAATTCGATAGGCAAATTATCAGGAAAAGTGTAGCTGGATGACAAGACAGCACTTAGAAGCCGGTGCTGGATGCGAGATCCTGCGGCAGCCTTCAGCTCTCGCTACTCATCGTCTCCGTCGTTGGGGTCGCCCTTGAGGGTGTTGATGTCCAGGTACTGGTTATCGTCCTCTTTTTGCTGGGTCTCCGACTCCGCTTGGGTGGGGCCGCGGAACAGCTGGAATCCCTCAAACGCAATGACGCCGAGCAGGGCAATGATAATGGCGATAAAGGCAACCTTGACTGCCTGCGGAAATTCCGAGAAACGCAGCGCCTTTTCCTCGGCGTAATAATCGGCAAAGCGCTCTTCGCCCGTGCTTTTGGTATACGCCGGCGCGGACGCGGCCTCCGGGTCATATTCCGGTGCAGGCGTGGCAGCGTACGGATCGTTGAGATAATCGCTCGATGCGGTGCCATAATCCTCGGTCTCGATGCGACCGGTGCCAGCATAGCCATCGGAATAATCGGAATATGCCGCACCGCCCTCATAGTCCGCGGCGCTCGTGTTGGCGGCAAAAAGCGGGTTAACTGGAACATCGAGCGCCGGCATGCCGGTAGAGGTCTCATCCAGATCGGTTGCAGCCCAGGAATCGTAGGCAACTTGATGGGCAACGGGCTCGTCGAGCCTTGCGACCGGAGGCTTGCGTGCCGCAGGAACAGGCAACTGCTGGGCGCTGTACATAACGGTGCTGTCGGCCGATTTGTTCCGCGTCGCTGCAGCGAGAAATGCTGCCGTCTCGGACGGGTCGCTTGCGGGGCGGGGAGCGGGCGTGGGCGCCGAAGTGGGTGCGGGCGTAGGCGCGGGCGTCGAAACAGCCGACTGCGCAGGAGTCGGCGCAGATGCGGTCTTAGGCGCAAGTGCGGGATTGGGGTTTGACGGGCGAGCCCCGCCGCCCATGAGTTCGTCGGCGGTCCACGGGCGATCATCCATCACGTCGTCAAGGCTCAGCGAAAACAAGTCGTCTTCACCCTCATCGAACATGCGGTGCACATGTCCACCAATTGCCGGAATCAATCCGCGACCGGTGCATGATGCCTTGCTCAACGCCATTCTGTTCCACCCTTTCGAAATACTAATGACATCGATTATATGGAACTTTCCAAGCGGCTCGGTCTTGGATTCATGCTTTCCAGAACTCGCGCCCAAAAGGGGAGAGGCAATCCAGGCGAGTGCCTACTTGTCGCCTGCTGCCGCCTTGGCCTCATTGAGGTAGCTATAGAAGCTGTACTTGGAGATGCCAAAGAACTCGCAGGCGCGCTCGCTCGACTTGGAAATGAGGAAGGCGCCGCGACGGTCGAGGTAGCCAATGGCGCGAATGCGCTCATCTTTGGTCATGAGTGCCGCGGGCTTGCCCACAAACTGCTCGCACTCGTGCAGCAGGTCTTCGAGCAGGTCGCCGATGTTCTTGGTAATGGGCTCGGGTTCGGTATAGCCCGTGCCGCCGGTGCCGGTAAAGGCGTCGAGCGAACGCTCAAAAGCCTTCATAAGCGTAATGTCAAAGTTGATGCCCAAAATGCCGACAGGCTTGCCCTCATCGTTGCGGATAAAGATCGTCGAGGACTTGAGCAGCTTGCCATCGGTGGTTTTGGTGAGGTATGGCTCGCGGTCGTGTACGTCGGTGGCGCCCTCGTGCATGGACTCAAACACAATATGGCTGGGGCCGTCACCCAGTTTGCGCCCGCTGACGTGGCCGTTTTCGATCACTACGATGGAGTGGTCCACGTCATCGGTCTCCAGATCGTGGACGACGATTTCGCAGTTGGGGCCAAATTGGAGCGCCAGACCGTGTGCAAGGCGCTTATAGAACTCAATCTGTGCGGGGGTCATGGGTGCCTTCCTAAAAATTAGTTTGGGCACACTTTGCCATAAACCACACTTGTTCGCAAATTACGAAAGCGTCGCTGCGTTATGTGACCGTTCGGCGGCGAAAAAGTACCGATTACTGCAACAAACAATTTGTTAGGTTTGCCAATCAAAAAGTGTGATAGAACAGTACTAACAAACTTTTTGTTTGGCATCCACATAAAAGTTTAGCCGCATGAATGGGAATGGGCTGAAACGCGTATGCGGGGGCCGGCAAGAGAGGACTTAAGGAGTTCACCGTATGGCCGATAAGATCCAGTGGGCGGGCAACACGATGCCCAAGAGCGATGACAAGCACTTGGGAATCATGAGCCTCGACCACGTGAAGAAGGCCCGCGCCTTCCACCAGTCGTTCCCTCAATATACCGTCACTCCGCTTGCCCGCCTGGACGGTCAGGCTGCGCGCCTGGGCCTGTCCAACCTGTGCGTTAAGGACGAGAGCTACCGCTTTGGCCTCAACGCCTTTAAGGTCCTGGGCGGATCGTTTGCCATGGCCAACTACATTGCCGACGAGACCGGCAAGGACGTTGCCGACTGCACCTTCGATTACCTGACCTCCGATCAGCTGGCCGAGGACTTTGGCCAGGCTACCTTCTTTACCGCCACCGACGGCAACCATGGCCGCGGCGTGGCATGGGCTGCCAACAAGCTGGGCCAGAAGGCCGTCGTGCACATGCCCAAGGGTTCCACCAAGCCCCGCTTCGATAACATTGCCGCCGAGGGTGCCACGGTGACCATCGAAGAGGTCAACTACGACGAGTGCGTGCGCATGGCCGCCGCCGAGGCCGATGCCTGCGAGCGCGGCGTCATCGTTCAGGACACCGCCTGGGAGGGCTACGAGAAGATTCCGTCCTGGATCATGGAGGGCTACGGCACCATGGCTTCCGAGGCTGCCGAGCAACTGCGCGAGATGGCCATCAACCGCCCGACGCACGTCTTTGTCCAGGCTGGCGTAGGCTCGCTCGCCGGCGCCGTGGTGGGCTACTTCACCAACCTGTATCCCGATAACCCGCCCACCTTCGTCGTGGTCGAGTGCGCTCCTGCCGCCTGCCTGTACAAGGGCGCTGCCGCCGGCGACGGCGATCCGCGCATCGTGGACGGCGACATGCCCTCCATCATGGCCGGTCTGTGCTGCGGCGAGCCTAATATTCTGGGCTGGGATATCCTGCGCAACCACACCACCGCGTTCGTGTCCTGCCCCGACTGGGTCACCGCTCGCGGCATGCGCACCCTGGGTGCTCCCGAGAAGGGCGACCCGCGCGTCATCTCCGGCGAGTCCGGCGCGGTGACCACCGGCCTGGTCGAGACCCTCATGCTCGATCCCGAGTACGCCGAGCTCAAGGAGCTCATCGGCCTGGACAAGACGAGCTCCGTGCTCTGCTTCTCCACCGAGGGCGACACCGATCCGGATCAGTACCGTCGCATCGTCTGGGAGGGCGAGTACCCGACTTGCTAGCAGGCTGACCTGTCCGGAGGCAGCCGGAGGACTTTACTCCCTGCTCGGACAGTCCTGCTCGCACGGAGAGCACATTAAGTGCTCTCCGGCTCGTGCGGAACTCGCGACGGAGCAAAGTCCTCCGTCCGCCTCCTATGGTTGCTTGCTTGCCGGGTGCTCGACCTCACGCTGCTTGGCACAAGTGATCTATCTGAAATATCTACCTGTAGGTAAACCCTTGTAGAAAGGTTGACTGTTATGACTAAGGAACTCGATTTCGAGGCAATTAAAAACGCTGCTGAGTCTCACCGCGCTGACATGACCCGCTTCCTGCGCGCCATGATCTCGCACCCCTCTGAGTCTTGCGAGGAGGGCGAGGTCGTCGCTTGCATCAAGGCCGAGATGGAGAGCCTTGGCTATGACGAGGTCAAGGTCGACGGCCTGGGCAACGTCATGGGCTTTATGGGCGAGGGCGACAAGATCATCGCCATCGACTCTCACATCGACACCGTCGGCATCGGCAACATCGAGAACTGGGATGCCGATCCCTATGAGGGCTACGAGACCGACGAGATCATCTACGGCCGCGGCGGCTCCGACCAGGAGGGCGGCATGGCTTCTGCTACCTATGCTGCCAAGATGATGAAGGACATGGGCCTCATCCCCGAGGGCTACAAGATCATGGTCGTCGGCACCGTCCAGGAAGAGGACTGCGACGGCATGTGCTGGCAGTACATCTACAACAAGGACGGCATTAAGCCCGAGTTCGTCATTTCCACTGAGCCCACCGACGGCGGCATCTATCGCGGTCACCGCGGCCGCATGGAGATCCGCGTCGACGTTCACGGCACCTCCTGCCACGGTTCCGCTCCCGACCGCGGCGACAACGCCATCTACAAGATGGCCGACATCATCGCCGACGTCCGCGCCCTCAACAACAACGGCTGCGACGAGTCGACCGACATCAAGGGCCTCGTCAAGATGCTCGACCCCAAGTACAACCCCGAGCACTTTGAGGACGCCCGCTTCCTGGGCCGCGGCACCTGCACCGTCAGCCAGATCTTCTACACCAGCCCCAGCCGCTGCGCTGTCGCTGACTCTTGCGCCATCTCCATCGACCGTCGCATGACCGCCGGCGAGACCTGGGAGTCCTGCCTGGACGAGATCCGCAACCTGCCGGCCGCCAAGAAGTACGGCGACGACGTGAAGGTCTCCATGTACATGTACGACCGTCCGTCCTGGACCGGCGAGGTCTACGAGACCGAGGCTTACTTCCCCACGTGGATCAACAAGGAGACCGCTCCGCACGTCAAGGCCCTCGTCGACGCCCACAAGGCCATGTTCGGTGACGAGCGCATCGGCTGCGAGCCCAGCATGGACAAGCGCACCGGTCGTCCGCTGTGCGACAAGTGGACCTTCTCCACGAACTGCGTTTCCATCCAGGGCCGCTATGGCATCCCCTGCGTCGGCTTTGGCCCGGGTGCCGAGTCTCAGGCTCACGCTCCCAACGAGGTCACCTACAAGGACGACCTGGTCACCGCTGCCGCCATGTATGTTGCTGCTTTGAACCTCTACGATCCGAGCCAGGCCGATGGCGACGCTACCGTGTTCCGCGCCGGTCTGACCAACAACAAGATCGACTAGTCCCATTCCTTGATCTTGTTGAGCCGGGGGCCGCTCGTGTCCCCGGCACCCCCTGTTGACTTGGGGCCCGCGGTCGTTATCTCCCATGCTTCCTCAACGGTAGCGGGTCCTCGTCATAGCGCTCTGCATGTTCTAGCCACACGCGCATGCCGGAGCACATCTACTCATTGCGATCGTTTCATCTATGGAAAGGATATTTACATGGACGCCAAGTTTACCGAGCTCGTCGAGCAGCTGAACGGCCTCGATTTTAAGGGCATGTACGGCAGCGACTTCCTGCACACCTGGGATAAGACCACCGATGAGCTCAAGGCTCTCTACATCGTTGCCGACGCCCTGCGCGAGCTGCGTGAGAACAACGTTTCGTCCAAGATCTTCGACTCGGGCCTGGCCGTCTCCCTGTTCCGCGACAACTCCACCCGTACGCGCTTCTCCTTCTCTAAGGCCGCCAACCTGCTCGGCCTCGAGCTACAGGACCTGGACGAGAAGAAGTCCCAGATCGCTCACGGCGAGACCGTCCGCGAGACCGCTACCATGATCTCCTTCATGGCCGACGTCATCGGCATCCGCGACGACATGTACATCGGCAAGGGCGACGCCTACATGGCCGAGGTCTCCGAGTCTGTCCAGCAGGCCTACGAGGACGGCGTTCTGGATCACCGTCCCACGCTCATCTCCCTGCAGTCCGATTCCGACCACCCCACGCAGTCCTCTGCCGACATGCTTTACCTCATCAACGAGTTTGGCGGCCTCGAGAACCTCAAGGGCAAGAAGGTTGCCGTTACCTGGGCCTACTCGCCCTCTTACGGCAAGCCGCTGTCCTGCCCGCAGTCGCTGATCAGCCTGCTGCCCCGCTTTGGCATGGACGTCACCCTGGCCCACCCCGAGGGCTACGACCTCATGCCCGAGGTCGTCGAGCGCGCCAAGGGCTATGCCGCCGAGTCCGGCACCACCTTTAAGCAGGTCAACACCATGGCCGAGGCCTTCGAGGGCGCCGACATCGTGATCCCCAAGAGCTGGGCTCCGTTTGCCGCCATGGAGAAGCGTACCAACCTGTACGCCGAGGGCGACGACGCCGGTATCGCAGCGCTCGAGAAGGAGCTGCTCGCTCAGAACGCCACCCATCAGGACTGGTGCTCCACGACCGAGCTCATGGAGAAGACCGCCAACGGCCAGGACACCATCTTTATGCACCCGCTGCCCGCCGACATCTCCGGTGTCTCCTGCGAGCACGGCGAGGTCAACGCCGACGTCTTTGACATGCACCGCGTGGGCATGTACAAGGAGGCCAGCTACAAGCCGTACGCCATCGCAGCCATGATGTTCCTGCAGAAGGTTGCCGATCCCGCCGCTACCCTCAAGGCCCTCGACGAGCGCAACACCGCCCGTTGGTTCCAGGCCTAAAGCCGCGCTGAGGTAAGCCATGTAAAGGGGGCACTCTGCCAACCGGCGGGGTGCCCCTTTTTGCATCGTGGGCGTGCGGGATAAGCGCTTTCGATGTAGATGCCCCGCGACGCGAGTTATGGGTACGATGGTTTCAGGGGAGGTATCGCCATGAAACTCGGTTGCGTCATTATGGCTTCGGGCGAGGGCAAGCGGTTTGGCTCTAACAAGATGCTTGCCGATATCTATGGCAAGCCGCTGATTGCCCGGACTATCGATTCGGTTCCCTGGGGCTTTGACGTCGTGGTTTCGACGCGTTGGCCCGAGGTCGCCCAGATTTGCGAGGACAAGCATTGCCCGTGCGTGCTGCACGATGGCAAGCTCAGGAGCGAAAGCGTCCGTGCGGGCCTTTCGTGGGGGGCGAGCCGCGGCTGGAAGGGTTGCCTCTTTTTGCCGGGCGACCAGCCGCTCGTGAGTTCGGATTCTTTTGAGGCCATGGTTCGCGCGTTTGATGAGCGTGGCCGCAAGTATCCGGTGCGTCTTGCGTGCAACGGTGAGCCTTCGAGCCCGGTGCTCTTTCCGGCGGAACTGTTCGATGCACTTATGTGTCTTGAGGGTAAGGACGGCGGCGGTTCGATCCTCAAGGACCGTACCGACGTGGTGCTGGTCGAGGCGCGTGCCTACGAGCTGTGGGACGTCGATACCGTCAAGGGACAGCGACGCATAACGGAGCATATCGCCGCCTGCTCGTATTTTGATCGCGTGGCCAACTGCATCAATCAATAAGGAGCAATTATGATCATCATCAAAAACGGCGCACTCGTGACGCCCCAAGGGCTTCGCCGCGCCGATCTTGCCATGGATGGCGATAAGATCGTACGGATTGCCGCGGCGATTGAGCCGGCCGAGGGCGATACCGTCGAGGATGCTGCGGGCTGCTGGGTGTTCCCGGGCTTTATCGATGGGCACACGCACATGCAGTGCTGGACCGGCATGGACTGGACGGCCGATAGCTTTGAGACCGGTACGCGTGCGGCTGCCTGCGGCGGTACGACGACCATCGTGGACTACGCGACGGCCGATCGCGGCGTGACCATGCCCGATGCCTTGGCCGAGTGGCATCGCCGCGCCGACGGAACCTGCACGGCCAACTACGCCTTTCATATGGCACTCGCCGAGTGGAACGAGCGCAACCGCGCCGACCTCTCGGCCATGCGCGAGGCGGGCGTATCGTCGTTCAAGACCTACTTTGCCTACGATCATCTGCGCCTGGACGATGCCGAGACGCTCGAGGTGCTGGAGGAACTCAAGCGTATTGGCGGCATACTGTGCGTGCATTGCGAGAACGGTACGCTGGTGAATGAGCTGCAGAAGCGCGTGTTTGAGCAGGGTATCCACGGGCCCGAGGGCCATGCGCTCAGCCGTCCGGATGTGTGCGAGGCCGAGGCCGTGAGCCGTCTGCTGTATCTGGCACACCTGGCCGGCGACGCACCGGTCAACGTGGTACACCTTTCGACCAAGTTGGGGCTCGAGGCCATTCGCGCTGCCAAAGCGCGCGGGCAGAAGAACATCTATGTCGAGACCTGTCCTCAATATCTGATGCTCGACGATACGCGCTACTTGGAGCAGGGCGAGGACGGCTTTGCGGGCGCCAAGTATGTGATGAGCCCGCCGCTGCGCCATGCCGGCGACCGTGCGGCACTGCGCGAGGCGCTTGTGGCCGGCGAGATCGATACGATTGCGACCGACCACTGCAGCTTTAACCTGCACGGGCAAAAGGACCGCGGGCGCGATGACTTCCGCGCGATTCCCAACGGCGGGCCCGGTGTGGAGCATCGCCCCGTCGCGATCGCTACGAGTTTTGAGGGACAGCTGGGCCCCGAGGATCTGTGCCGCTTGATGAGCGAGAACCCGGCGCGCGTCTTTGGCATGTATCCGCGCAAGGGCTGTCTTGCCGAGGGCTCCGATGCCGACGTGTGCGTGTGGGATCCCAAGGCGCGCTGGACGATTAGCGCCGCGACGCAGCATCAGGCTGTGGACTATACGCCGCTCGAGGGCTTTGAAGCGCACGGCCGCGCCAAGGCCGTGTTTGTGAACGGCGTGCTGGCTGCGCGCGACGGCGAGCCCACCGGAGCCCAACCCGGCCGCTACGTGCCCCGCTAACGGGAAGACCGCCGGGGTAGCTAATTTGGGAGATGATTTTTTGGGACGGGGTAGCAAAAAGAGCCCCGTCCCAAATTTGCTACCCCTGGAGGCTGGTGGCGATGAGGGGGCGGCCGAGGGCTGCCTCGAAGCAATCTGCCATCGTTGGATCGGCAAGCGTGTCGACTTGGTTGAGCATGATGCGGGCATTGTCGAGGTTCAGCATCTGCAGCTCGGCATTGAGCACCATGGCGACGCGCTCTGGGGTGGCAGCGTCGGTGGGCTCGCAGCCGCAGCGCTCGCAGAAGAGCTCGGGGCGGTGGACAACCTTGGCGACGGGCTTGCCCAGCCCTGAGGCGCCGACGACCCAGACAACGTTTGCCGTGGCGGCGGGAATTACCGGCTCCCAGGCGGCATGCGCCTTGAGCGGGAGTCGCTTGCTGCCATCTGCCTCGGCCAACACATAGTCAAAGCGCTGCGCCAGCTGGTCGAGCGGCTCGGCGGGGGCGGAGAGCTTGCCTGTCTCCGGGTTCAAAACACCCGCCTGGCAGATACTTCCGCGGACAAGTCCCGCGCATGCCTCGCAGGTGCAGCCGGGAACATGTAGGGTCCCCGGCTTCCAAGGCGCGGCGTCCAGGCGACGGCTCGACCCATCCCATGGCACGCCGGCGACGGGAAACATGTGCGTGGTGGTACAGAGGAGCACGCGGCAGCCAGCGCGCATGAGCTCAAGGCCGAGCGTCTTTAGCAGCGTCGACTTGCCGCCACTGCCGATAATCGCGGTAATGCCCGACTCGATCCTGAGCGCGGAGGCAAGATTGCCGCTAACCGTTTCCATCTGTTCACCGCCGTATAATACTGTGATAATAAATAATCATCAGAGTAGCGGCCGAACCGCTTTTGCTCTGCTCAAACCGTAGCACAGGGAGGTGCCCCGGGAATGCTCGTTTATGTTCGCGGCGCCGGCGATATCGCCACGGGCGTCGCCGCTCGCTTGGTGCGCGCCGGCGTTTCGGTCGTTATGGCCGATATCGCGGTTCCCACGTGCATCCGCCGCACAATCTGTTTTTGCGAGGCCATTCGCCTGGGCGAGGTCGAGGTCGAAGGCGTTCGCGCTCGCTTGGCACGGACGCCGGCTGAGGCGCTTGAGATTACCGAGGCTGGAGACGTCGCCGTTGTGGTGGACCCTCAGGCCAAGATGCTCGGCGAGCTGAAACCCGCGGCTGTGGTCGACGCGATTTTGGCTAAGCGCAACTTGGGCACCACGCGCGACATGGCGCCTGCCGTCATCGCTGTGGGGCCGGGCTTTACCGCGCCGGTTGACTGCGACGCCGTGGTCGAGACCATGCGCGGGCATTTTCTCGGCCGTGTCATTACCCAAGGTTCGCCCCAGCCCAACACGGGCGTGCCGGGCATTATCGCCGGCTATGGCAAGGAACGTGTTATCCACAGCCCCGCCGCCGGCGTGTTTCGGTCCGACCGCGCAATCGGCGACATCGTGAGCGCCGGAGACGTGATTGGCTACGCGGGCGATACGCCCATGTGCACGCAGATCGATGGCTGTCTGCGCGGGCTTTTGGCGAACGGCGTGCAGGTGACTGAGGGCTTTAAATGCGCCGATGTCGACCCGCGCGGCGATGCCAGCTATATCAACTACATTTCGGACAAAGCGACGTCGGTCGGCGGCGGCGTGCTCGAGGCACTCGCTATGCTCACCGATGTCTTTAGAGGATAGAAGGCGGCAATGGAAAAGCTCGATGTTGTGAATGCGGCGCTTGCCGCCCTGCGTGCTGGCGAGACGTGCGAGCTGGTGGTCGTGGCCGGTACGGCGGGGTCGTCCCCGCGCGGTGTGGGCGCCTGGATGGCCGTCTTTGCCGATGGCAGCCAGGCGGGCACTATCGGCGGCGGCAAGATTGAGCTCTTTGCGCTGGATGAGGCGCGCGAGCTCCTGAGCGCGGGACAGTCGCGTCTGGTCCGCTACACCATGGGCGGCGAGAACTCCGATACCGGCATGATCTGCGGCGGAGCCATCTGCCTGTGCTATCTGCGCCTGGATGTATCGCAGGCGCCGTTGTTCCAGTCGGTTGCCGACATCTTGGCCTATCGGCGCATCGGCGACTTCGTCATCGACTTTGAGCCGTTTATCGCGAGCGTGCTCGAGGGCGATGTGGCCGAGTACCATGGCGAGGAATCGCGCCGCACCATTGCGGGCTGCCCCGGGCTTTCGCTGGTGGAGGAGGGGAGTAAGGTCACCTACACCAACGCCGCCTCCGAGATTCCCACGGCGCACATCGAGACGCTCTGCCCCGAGGGCCTGACCTATATCTTTGGCTGCGGCCACGTGGGCGCTGCGACGGCTCGCGTGCTCACGGCGGCGGGCTTTGCCGTCGTGGCTTGCGACGACCGCCCCGGCACGCTGACCCCCGATTGGGTGCCCGGTGTCTACGACCGTCGTCTGGTCGACTACAAGAGCCTGAGCAAGCAGTGCCCCATCGGCCCGCGCGACCTGGTGGTCGTCGCCACGGCGGGTCACAAGTCCGATATCGATGTGGTGATTCAGGCCATGCGCGCCAAACCCGCCTATCTGGGCTGCTTGGGCTCGCGCCGCAAGACCGCCTTTGTGCGCGCCCGCCTGGAGCAGGAGGGCTTTACGCAGGAGCAGATCGACGAGCTGCACCTGCCGATTGGTGTCGCCATCGAGGCCGAGGACCCCGAGGAGATCGCCATCTCCATCGCCGCCGAGATGATCCACCTGCGTCGCACCAAACTCGTCCCCCGCAAGCGCTAGTCGCATCCCAAATGAGCTGCCCCAGCCCTCTGCCGCATGCGGGTCAAAATGCTACCTGTGCCATATGCCCTATAATGTCCGACCGTTGAGCGGCATGGGGCCGCTGCCTAGGGTATGGGAGGCGCAAATGGCAGAGTCGGCAGCAGGGGATGCCCTGTTCGAGCGTACGGGAAAAGTTTCGTTTGTGCAGGTATTACCCCATGCACTGCAGCATGTGCTGGCGGCATTCGCGGGTATCGTCACGCCCGCCATCATTATCGCGTCGGTCTGTGGCTTTACCCCTCAGGAGGAGGCCGCCGTCATCCAGGCGTCGCTCGTCCTCTCGGCGCTTGACATTTTCCTTCAACAGTTTCCCATAAAAGGTGTCGTCGGTTCGGGCCTGCCCATTGTGATGGGTGCGAGCTTTACCTTCGTGCCGGCGCTCAAGGCAGTCGGTCTTGAGCTTGGTTTTGAGGCCGTACTGGGCGCCCAGGTAATCGGCGGCGCGCTCGTCGCGCTCTTCGGCCTACTGTTTAGGCGCGTGAGTTTTCTATTTCCGGCCCCGGTGCTTGGCACCGTCATCTTTGTCATTGGCCTGTCGCTATGCCCAGTGGCAGTTGCCTCCATGGCGGGCGGGGAGGGCGCAGCCGATTTTGGCAGTGTCACCAACTGGGCCGTCGCACTTGTGACGTTCGTCGTCACCTTTATGGCTGGCAACTACGGCAAGGGCGCGCTTAGGCTGGGCAGCATCCTGGCTGGTATCTGCGCGGGCTTTGTTTTGGCTGCGGTGTTGGGCATGGTCGATTTCTCGGCCATCGCGACCGCCAGCTGGTTCGCCCCGCCGGCCCTGGGCGCCCATCGCCTGGTGTTCGACCCGGCCGCGTGCGCCGTTGTGGGCGTTGTCGCCATTGTCAACGCAGTACAGGTCATGGGCGAGTTTGCCGCCGTGTCGTCCGCTGCGCTCGATACCCCTGCGACCGATAGCCAGATCTCGGGTGGCCTGATCGCCAACGGCCTGGTCGGTATGCTGTCAGGCTTTTTTGGCGGCGTCCCCACGGCAACCTTTGGCCAGAATGTGGGCATTATCGCCGAGAACAAGGTCGTCAACCGCATGGTCTTTACGCTTGCGGCTGCCATCCTGCTCATCGCGGGCCTGCTGCCCAAGTGTGCGGCGGTGCTCACGTCTATTCCGCAGCCGGTCATCGGTGGCGCCACGATTGGCGTGTTCGCGACCATCGGTATGAACGGTGTGGTCATGTTTGCCCGCCACGGCCTGTCTCAGCGCGATACCACGCTCATGGGTCTCTCTATCGCCTTTGGCACGGGCATTGAGCGCACGGCCGGCGCGCTTGCCGGCGCTGGATTCCCCGCATGGGTTGGCACCGTTTTTGGCGGATCCTCCATTGCCGTCGCCGCGCTCGTTGCTGTGATCCTCAACCTGGTCCTCCCGCGCCAAAAATAACGCCCCATATATGAGTTGCGGTGGAATAGGGACTGTTTAAGCCTTTTAAGCCATCAAACAGTCCCTATCTCACCGCAACTGCTGTTTTCCTCCGTGCCCTAGGGATCAATTTGTGCGGGGGAGTTGTGGAGTTGTGCAGGCAGACGAGGTTTTTCTGGAAATACGCTCCCGATGCGCGTATAGTACCGATTGTTTTGTCGGCTCCTGCTGCGTCGAGTCCAAACCGCGAAATGCCATGAGCGGCGCGGATGCAGCCAGGAGGCACGAGGACAACCCATCGTGGCCACGCCCCGTGCTTAAAACCCCAAGAAGGAGTGAACAATGGCAGAAGAGAAGTATGTGCCGCGTCTGAAGACCAAGTACAACAACGAGGTCAAGCAGCAGCTTCAGGACAAGTTCCAGTACGAGAACGTCATGATGATCCCCAAGTTTGAGAAGATCGTCGTGAACATGGGTGTCGGCGAGGCCGCTACCGATTCCAAGGCCATCGACGGTGCCGTGCGCGACCTGCGCGCCATCACCGGCCAGCAGCCGATGATCACCCGTGCCCGCAAGTCCATCGCTACCTTCCGCCTGCGCGCTGGTATGCCGATCGGCTGCAAGGTTACCCTGCGTGGCGACCGTATGTGGGAGTTCTTCGATCGTCTGACCTCCGTCGCGATTCCCCGTATCCGCGACTTCCGCGGCATCTCCGCCAAGAGCTTCGACGGCCGTGGTAACTTCTCCATGGGCGTCACCGAGCAGCTCATCTTCCCCGAGATCGACTTCGACTCCGTCGATCACCAGCGTGGTATGGACATCACTTTCGTGACCACCGCCAATACCGATGAGGAGGCCAAGGCCCTTCTGGACGCCTTCGGTTTCCCGTTCAAGAAATAGGTTCACCTGCCCTATGAGCGCCGTTCCCAGAAGGGGGCGGCGCTTGGGGCGAACAATACTCTATGTGAGGAGGATATAAGTGGCTAAGACATCGATGATCGTCAAGTGCAATCGCAAGCAGAAGTTCTCTACTCGTGAGTACACGCGCTGCCAGCGCTGCGGCCGTCCGCACTCTGTGTACCGCAAGTTCGGCCTGTGCCGTGTCTGCTTCCGCGAGCTTGCACTCAAGGGCGAGCTTCCCGGCGTTAAGAAGGCCAGCTGGTAAGTCACTACCAGCGTTTCAAGCATCCGTTTGGAACAGGGAAAACGCGCTAAAAAGGCTTTGCCGTTAAGGGCGGCGAAGAACCAAGAGCACGTGTTCATCAAGAACGAAGGAGAATCTGTATGAACCTTACAGACCCGATCGCAGATATGCTTACGCGCATCCGTAACGCTAACTCTGTGAACAAGGCCACGGTCTCCATGCCGAGCAGCAAGAAGCTCGTCGAGATCGCTCGTGTTCTGCACGAGGAGGGCTACATCGAGGGCTACGATGTCGAGGACACCGTTCCCCAGAAGACTCTGCACATCACGCTTAAGTATGGTCCCAAGAAGGCTAAGGTCATCAACGGCATCCGCCGCATTTCCAAGCCGGGCCTGCGTAAGTACACCGGCGTTGCCGACATGCCCCGCGTCCGCGGTGGCCTTGGTACCGCCATTATTTCCACCAGCCATGGCGTTATGACCGACCGCGATGCTCGCAAGCACAACGTCGGCGGCGAGATCATCGCTTACGTCTGGTAATTCGCTCGGTAGGTAGAAGGAAAGGAGATCACCGTGTCTCGTATCGGTAATAAGCCTGTCCAGATTCCCGCCGGAGTCGAAGTGGCAGTCAACGGCAACAACGTTGTCGTCAAGGGCCCCAAGGGCCAGCTCGAGCTCGATGTCTTTGAGAAGCTCGCTATCAACGTCGAGGACAACGTCCTCACCGTTTCCCGTCCCGACGACGAGCGTGAGACCCGTGCCCGCCACGGCCTCACCCGCGCCCTCATCCACAACATGGTTGTTGGCGTTTCCGAGGGCTTCGAGAAGAAGCTCGAGCTCGCCGGCGTCGGTTACCGCGTGCAGCAGAAGGGCAAGAACCTCGAGTTCTCCCTGGGCTTCTCGCACCCCGTGATCGTCGAGGCTCCCGAGGGCATCACCTTCGAGGTTCCCGACAACACCCACGTGAACGTCAAGGGTATCAACAAGCAGCAGGTCGGTCAGATCGCCGCTGAGATCCGCGGCCATCGTCCTCCCGAGCCTTACAAGGGCAAGGGTATCCACTACGTTGGCGAGCACATCCGCCGCAAGCTGGGTAAGGCCGCCAAGTAGTCGTAACCGACTCACTCGCATAAGACCAGCACCCCGTCAGGTGCTGGCAAGATCAACCTTTTTAGGAGTTTACGTATGAACAAGCATAAGGCGAAGCTGGAAGGCCTCAAGCGTCGTCAGCGTCGTGTTCGCGGCAAGGTCTCGGGTACCTCCGAGCGTCCGCGTCTTCGCGTGACCCGTACTAACGCCAACATCTATGCCCAGATCATCGACGACAGCAAGGGCTCCAGCCTGACGCTCGTCTCTGCCTCGACCCTCGAGGCCGAGTTCAAGGGCACCCACACCTCGAACAAGGAGGCTGCGGAGAAGGTCGGTCAGCTCGTTGGCAAGCGCGCCATCGAGGCCGGCATCACCAAGGTCGCCTTCGATCGTGGTGGCCGTATCTACCATGGCCGTGTCAAGGCCCTCGCCGACGGTGCTCGTGCCGCCGGTCTCGAGTTCTAGGAGGTATGTAGCACATGGCTCGTAATCAGAAGCAGCAGCGCGAGGCCTCCGAGTTCGAGGAGCGCGTCGTTTACATCAACCGCGTGTCGAAGACCGTCAAGGGTGGTCGTCGCATGAGCCTCGTCGCTCTCGTCGTCGTTGGCGACGGCAAGGGCAACGTCGGCGTTGGCATGGGCAAGTCCGCTGAGGTGCCCCTGGCCATCTCCAAGGCGTCTCTCGAGGCCAAGAAGAACATGTTCCACGTGCCGGTGACCGAGCAGGGCACCATCCCGCACGAGGTTCTCGGCCACTTTGGTGCCGGCCGCATCATCATCAAGCCCGCTGTCGAGGGTACCGGCGTTATCGCCGGCGGCGCTGTGCGTCCCCTCTTCGAGCTTGCTGGCATCAAGAACGTCCTGTCCAAGTCCCTCGGTACCGACAACGGCCTCAACATCATCAAGGCTGCCGTCGAGGGCCTCAAGGAGCTCTCCAGCCCTGAGGACGTCGCGGCTCGCCGTGGCCTGACGGTCTCCGAGATGTTCGTCGGTAAGGAGAACTAAGCATGGCTGACACCATCAAGATCAAGCAGGTCCGCAGCACCAACGGTTGCAAGCAGGACCAGGTCCGTACTGTCCGTGCCCTCGGTCTCCACAGGATCCGCGAGGTTCGCGAGATTGCTGACAACGAGTCCGTCCGCGGCATGATCTTCAAGGTCAAGCACCTTGTCGAGATTGTAGAGGAGTAGCAAATGCAGCTTCACGATCTTACTCCCGCGCCCGGTTCCACCAAGAACCGTAAGCGCGTCGGCCGTGGCAATTCTTCGGGTCACGGCACCACTTCTGGCCGCGGCCAGAAGGGCCAGGGTTCCCGCTCTGGCGGCACCAAGGGTGCCGGCTTCGAGGGTGGCCAGACTCCGCTGGCTATGCGCCTGCCCAAGCTTCCGGGCTTCCGCAACCCCCGTCGTATCGAGTACACCGCTGTTAACGTTGAGCGTCTCGAGCGTAAGTTCGAGGATGGCGCTGTGATCGACGGTGCCGCTCTTAAGGCCGCTCGCATCACCAAGAGCGAGTTCGAGCCCGTCAAGGTGCTCGGCAATGGTGAGCTCACCAAGAAGTTCACGGTCAAGGTCGACAAGGTCAGCGCTTCTGCGCAGGCCAAGATCGAGGCCGCCGGCGGAAAGGTCGAGCTGCCGTGCTAAATGGTCTTAAGAATGCTTTCCGCATCAAAGAATTGCGCGAAAAGATTCTTTTTACCATAGCTATGCTCGTCGTGTACCGCATTGGTGCGCACGTTCCTGTGCCCGGCATTCCCTTCCAGGGGATGCTGGGCCTTTTCTCGACCGATAACAATTCGGTCGCCGCAGGTGCTATGGCCCTCCTGAATCTTTTCTCTGGCGGCGCGTTGAGCTATGTGTCGGTGTTTTCGCTGGGCATCATGCCTTACATCACCAGCTCGATCATCCTCCAGATGCTCCAGGCCGTCGTGCCTTCCCTGCATGAGCTTGCCCGCGAGGGCGAGGTCGGTCAGACCAAGATTACGCAGTATTCGCGTTACCTCACCTTGGCTCTGGCAATCCTCAACTCCGTGGGTTACCTCTTCCTCTTTAAGAGCTTCGGCATCAGCTTTAATGGCGCCGGCGCTCCCGAGATCATCTTCGACCTCATGGTCGTCGGCACGCTCACTGCGGGCGCCATGCTGATCATGTGGATTGGTGAGCTCATCACCCAGCGCGGTATCGGCAATGGCATGTCGCTGATCATCTTTGCGAACATCATGGCCGGCCTTCCGCAGGCTATCTTCTCCAGCACCGAGGGTAATGCCGGTGGCATCATCACCATGGTGATCATCTGCGCCATCATCCTGCTGGTTATCCCGCTGATTGTTTTCCTTGAGCGCGGCCAGCGCCGCATCCCGGTCTCCTATGCCAAGCGCGTCGTGGGCCGTCGCATGATGGGTGGCCAGACCACCTACCTGCCCATCAAGGTCAACACCGCGGGCGTCGTGCCGATCATCTTTGCCTCGGCGCTGCTGTACTTCCCGGCTCAGATTGCCGTGTTCTTCCCCGGCATCGGCTGGATTCAGGCAGTTGCCTCTGCGCTTTCGACCGGTTGGCTCAACTGGGTGCTTAACGTTGTCCTCATCGTGTTCTTCGCGTACTTCTACACCTCCATGGTGTTCAACCCCGATGACACGGCCGACAACCTTAAGAAGCAGGGTGGCTTTATTCCGGGCGTCCGTCCGGGTAGGGCTACCGCGGCCTACATCAAGAACGCGCTCAACAAGATCACGCTTCCCAGCGCTGTCTTTTTGGCGCTCATCGCCATCGTGCCTTCGATCATCTTCTCCTTCACGGGTAACCATCTGATCCAGGCATTTGGCGGCACGTCCATCCTCATCATGGTCGGCGTCGTGCTCGACACGGTCGATAAGCTCGAAGGCCAGATCAAGATGTATGATTACGATGGATTCTTTAAATAGGCTAGAGGAGGATTGCTCATGAACCTCGTATTGCTCGGAGCTCCGGGTGCCGGTAAGGGCACCGTCGCACAGGAGCTCGTCGCCGAGTTTGGCGTCGCTCACATTTCCACGGGCGACCTGCTGCGTGCTGCCGTCAAGGGTGGCACCGAGCTTGGTATTCAGGCTAAGAAGTACATGGACGCTGGCGAGCTCGTTCCCGACCAGCTCGTGATCGACCTTGTCAAGGAGCGCCTTGCTGCCGATGACGCCCAGCAGGGCTTCATCCTCGACGGCTTCCCGCGCAACACCGCCCAGGCTGTGACGCTCGATTCCGAGCTCTCCGCCATGGGTCGCGAGATTGACTGCGCCCTTCTGGTCGACGTGGCCCCCGAGGTCATCATCGCTCGTCTGTCTTCGCGTCGCACTTGCCGCGCCTGCGGTTACACCGGCACCGCTGCCGATGCTACCTGCCCCAAGTGCGCCGGCGAGATGTATCAGCGCGACGACGACAAGCCCGAGACCATCAAGAACCGTCTCGACGTCTACGAGAAGTCCACGAGCCCGCTCGTCGACTACTATCGTGGCCAGGGTCTGCTCAAGTCGGTCAACGGTGACCAGGCTCGCGAGACCGTGTACGGGGATGTCAAAGAGGCTCTCGGTCTATGATCAAGATTAAGTCTGCAACGCAAATCGAGCAGATGAAGAAGGCAGGAGCGCTATCTAAGATGGCGCTCCGCCACGTTGGCGCCATGGTGCGCCCTGGTGTTTCGACCTTTGAGCTCGATCAGCTCGCGGAGCAGATTATCCGTATGCATGGCGGCACCCCGGCCTTTAAGGGTTACGGCGGGTTCCCCGGTACCATTTGCGCATCGATTAACGATGCCGTGGTCCACGGTATTCCCAACCCCGACATGATCCTGCGCGATGGCGATATCATCTCCATCGATACGGGAGCCGTTGTCGACGGTTGGGTTGGCGATAACGCTTGGACGTTTTTTGTCGGCACACCCACGCCCGAGGCCAAGGCCCTGTGCGAGGTCACGCGCGATTGCCTTAAGGCTGCCATCGAGCAGGCTGTTCCCGGTAACCATATCGGGGATGTTGGTTACGCCGTTCAGTCCCTCGCCGAGTCTCACGGTTACGGCGTGCTTCGTGACTATGTGGGCCATGGCATTGGCCGCGTGATGCACGAGGACCCCAACGTTCCTAACTATGGAAAGAAGGGGAGGGGCGTTCGCCTCCAGGCCGGCATGGTCATTGCCATCGAGCCGATGGTTACGATGGGTTCCAACCATGTGAGCACGGGCTCCGACGGTTGGATTGTTACGACCAACGACCACCTGCCCGCCGCACACTACGAGAACACCGTCGCCATTACCAATGACGGTCCGGTGATTATCACCACGGATGCCCAAGGTGCTTGGTGTTCGCTCCAAGGCGGAGAAATGTAACAAGTTCCACTTAGTTGTGGAGCCATTACGAAGTTGTTACGATGCGTGCATACGTGTTGTAGAATACTCAATCGCTGTCGTTTTCTAGAGAAAGATGATTGCTTGTGAAGAAGGAAGACGCAATTGAGCTCGAGGGTACGGTAAAGGAACCGCTGCCCAATGCCATGTTTAAGGTCGAGCTCGAGAACGGTCATTCGGTTCTGTGCAACATTTCTGGCAAGATCCGAATGAATTACATCCGTATTCTCCCCGGTGACAGGGTTGTCGTGGAGCTTTCCCCGTACGACCTGACCCGCGGCCGCATCACCTATCGCTACAAATAGCGGCACGCATACGCGCACTCCATTTCCGACTGCAGGCTTAGCTCAACCTACGGTCGGATTGTGTGTGAAGACCAGCCATAGTTTTAAACGCCTGCGGCTGGGCGAGTAGATAGTAGGGAAGTAGTTTGAGCGCTACCGAAAGGAAGAACGATGAAGGTACGTCCTTCGGTCAAGAAGATGTGCGATAAGTGCAAAATCATTAGGCGCCATGGCAAGGTCCTCGTCATTTGCGAGAACCCCCGTCATAAGCAGCGTCAGGGTTAAGAGAGGAGACTACGTTGGCCCGTATTAATGGTGTCGACCTCCCGCGTGAGAAGCGCGTTGAGATCGGTCTGACCTACATTTACGGCATCGGCCGCACCACTGCGACGAAGATCTGCGTCGAGTGCAACGTTAACGTGGATACGCGCGTTAAGGACCTCACCGAGGATGAGGTTAACGCCATCCGTGATTATATCGATAAGAACCAGATCATGGTTGAGGGCGACCTCCGCCGTGAGCGCAACCAGAACGTCAAGCGCCTTATGGACATCGGCTGCAACCGCGGCCTTCGTCACCGCAAGGGCCTCCCGGTCCGCGGCCAGCGCACCCACACTAACGCTCGTACCCGCAAGGGCCCGAAGCGTCAGATCGGTGCTAAGAAGAAGAAATAAGGAGCGCTAGATAGATGGCTACTGCTAAGAAGAACGTTCGCGCTGCCCGTCTGAAGCGCGCGGACCGTAAGAACATTTCCGTGGGCCAGGCTCACATTCGTTCTACGTTCAACAACACGATCGTTTCGATCACCGATCCCCAGGGCAACGTCATTTCCTGGAAGTCGGCTGGCCAGGTGGGCTTCAAGGGCTCCCGTAAGTCCACGCCGTTCGCTGCCCAGATGGCTGCCGAGGCTGCTGCCAAGCAGGCCATGGAGCACGGTATGAAGAAGGTTTCCGTCTTCGTCAAGGGCCCCGGCTCCGGTCGTGAGACCGCCATTCGCTCCCTCCAGGCTGCTGGCCTCGAGGTCTCGAGCATCCAGGACAAGACCCCCATTCCGCACAACGGCTGCCGCCCCAAGAAGCGTCGCCGCGTGTAACTGAAAGGATCGTATCAATATGGCAATCGACAGGACTCCTGTTCTTAAGCGCTGCCGTCAGCTCGGGATCGATCCCGCTGAGCTCGGTTACAGCAGCAAGAAGGAATCTATCCGTCAGCCCAAGCGCCGTCGCAAGGAATCTGAGTACGGCATGCAGCTGCGCGAGAAGCAGAAGGTCAAGTTCATCTATGGCGTTCTGGAGAAGCAGTTCCACGGCTACTTCAACAAGGCCCGCAAGATGAACGGCGTCACCGGTGAGAACCTCATGATCATCCTTGAGTCTCGCCTCGACAACGTCGTCTTCCGTCTTGGCTTCGCCCGCACCCGCAAAGAGGCTCGTCAGTCCGTCCGTCACGGTCACTTCACCGTGAACGGCAAGCGCGTGGACATCCCGTCCTACCGCGTCAAGGCCGGCGACGTCGTCGCTGTCGGCGAGAAGTTCCGTGACCTCCTCCCCATCAAGGAGGCTCTGATTTCCTCCGAGCGCTTTGAGGTCCCTGGCTGGCTCGAGGTCGATATCGAGAAGCTGTCTGGTAACGTGCTCGCTCTGCCGACGCGTGAGCAGATCAGCGGTGATATCAACGAGCAGCTCATCGTCGAGCTCTACTCTAAGTAGTCCATCCGGGCTGCTGAGGCTGGAGGTAATACATGTCAGAATTCATTAGGCCTCAGGTTCAGGTCGAAGAGATCAACGAGACGTCTGCTCGTGTCTCCGTCGAGCCGCTCGAGCGTGGCTACGGCGATACGCTGGGTAACTCCCTTCGTCGCGTTCTTCTGTCCTCGCTCGAGGGTGCCGCCGTCGAGGCTATTCAGATCGATGGTGCGCAGCACGAGTTCATGACCATCCCTAACATGGTCGAGGATGTCACCGACATCGTCCTGAATGTCAAGGGTCTTGTCTTCAGGGCTCTCGGCACGACCGACGAGGCGACCGCCACCATCTCGGTTGACGGCCCCTGCGAGGTCACCGGTGCGGACTTCTTTATTCCGTCCGAGTTTGAGCTGGTCAACCCCGAGCAGCACATCGCTACGCTCACCGAGGGTGGCCATCTCACCATGAGCATGCGCATCGGCTATGGCCGCGGCTATGTTTCTGGCGAGGCCAACAAGCGCGACAACGATCCCATCGGTGTGATCCATGTCGACTCGCTGTACTCGCCGGTTTCCCGTTGCGCCAAGCTCGTTGAGGCTTGCCGTGTCGGTCAGCATACCGACTACGACCGCCTTGTCCTCGAGATCGAGACCAACGGCTCCATCGCCCCGCGCGACGCCGTGGTCCAGGCTGCCAATATCATCAACCAGCATATGGCCGCCTTTATGAACCTTGCCGAGACCCCCGAGGTCGAGGAGGAGGCTTCGATCTTCGCTCCCGAGGTCACCAACGACAACGCCGAGCTGGACAAGCAGATCGAGGATCTGGACCTTTCCGTCCGTTCCTACAACTGCCTTAAGCGCGCCAGCATTCACTCGGTCCGTCAGCTCGTTGAGTTCTCGGAGAACGATCTGCTCAACATCCGTAATTTCGGTGTTAAGTCGATCGAGGAAGTGAAGGACAAGCTTGAGTCCATGGGCCTGAGCCTGAAGGCTTAATGCTTCGCATATTTGAGGAGAAACTAGACCATGCGTCACAACGTTAAGAAGGGCCTGAAGCTCGGCACCGATGCGAGCCACACCAAGGCCATGAAGAAGAGCCTTGCTAAGGCCCTCTTCGAGAACGACCGCATCAAGACCACCGAGACCCGCGCTAAGGCGCTGCGTTCGGTCGTCGATCCGATCATCACTTGGGCCAAGAAGGGCGACCTGCACTCTCGTCGTCTGGCTATCGCCAAGCTCGGCGATAAGCAGCTCGTTGCCGAGATCTTCGACAAGGCTGCTCAGGGCATGTGGCAGGACCGCAACGGCGGTTACACCCGCATTATGAAGCTCGGTAACCGTAAGGGCGACAACGCTCCCATCGTTATCATGGAGCTCGTCACCGAGCCTTGCACGCCTAAGGCCAAGAAGGCTGCTCCGGCCCCCAAGAAGGCCGCTGCTCCCAAGAAGGTCGAGGCTGTCGAGGAGACCGCTGCCGAGGAGGCTCCTGCTGAGGAGACCGCTGAGTAGACATTCCGTCTGCATAGGCTATATTCGAGGGGTACGTTCGCGTACCCCTCTTTTTTTGTCGCGATACCGTTGCTTGTTTGTTGGGAGCGCCCATGACTGCGCCGTCTGATTTCAATTCGATTTCCGAGCTTGACGCCACGCTCGTATTTCGCGTGGCCTATGATGGCTCGTCGTATAGCGGATTTGCCGAGCAGCCGGGACAGACGACGGTTGCGGGTGAGCTACGTCGAGCCATCGAGACGCTGCTTCGCCGCCCGATCGATCTGACGTGTGCGGGGCGTACCGATGCCGGCGTGCATGCCGTGGCTCAGTACATCAGCGTGCCCGTTACGGACGCTGAGCTCGCGTGTACGCGCCGTAGGTGGCTGAGGGCTATGGATGCCCTCCTGCCCAAAGATATCGCCATAAACGAGGTCTACAAGGCCCGTAGGGGCTTTTCTGCCCGCTTTGACGCGCGGTCCCGTACGTATACGTACCGTATTGCCGATCGCGATGCGCGCCCCGTGCTCTCGCGCGGTGCGGTGTGGTGGCATCGCTATCCCCTCGACGTCGATGCGATGGCGGCCGCCTGCCCTGCGCTTTTGGGCGAGCAGGACTTTAAGAGCTTTTGCAAGGTTGCCTCTGCTGTGGGCAAGCCCACGCACCGCTGCGTGATGCGTGCGGAGTTTGGCCACGAGGTCGCTTTTGGCGAGGATATCCTGACCTTCACTATCGAGGGCAATGCGTTTTTGCACTCGATGGTGCGTACCATTGTAGGAACGCTCGTGGAGATTGGCATGCATCGTCGCGATCCCCAGTGGATGCGCGAGGTTATTGACGCCCGTGACCGAACCGCTGCGGGTCCCACGGCGCCTGCCTGCGGCCTTACGTTTATGGGTGTGGATTACGGCCCCGACGAGCTTGTCGTTCTCGACTAGGGGAGTGCTCGGCGCGTCTGTGCCTTGCACATACTATGTGTGAGCTGCGCGTGTGCAACATCTGTTCTTGGCGTGCAACATGTTAGGCGGCTCGTTGCTTTTATAGCTCGGGTGTACCATGAACGACAGTTTGATTTGGTGCTATCGAGAGGATGGAAAACTTGGTTCGACGTGGTTCGCATCCGCGACTTTCGGTGATCCTTGTGGTAGAAGGTTCGCCCAGCTATGCGATGCGTGCGCTCGAGAGTATCCAGAACCAAGACCTCTACGATTTGCAGATTGTCGTTGTCTGCCGCGATGCTGCGCCCGGTGTGCGCCATTCGCTTCAAGTTGCTGCCGACAGGGACATCCATATTGATTTGATTGACGTCGAGGACGCGAAGCGCGGCGCTTGTCTTCGTGCCGGTTTTGATGCCTCGCGCGGCTCTCAAATCATCGCCATGAACGCCGATGAGTGGTTTGCTCCGCAGGCCCTTTCCAAGATGGTCGATATCGCGTGCGATACTGCGGCAGACATTGTGCTCCCCTCGGTGTCGCTCGATCGATACGATGCGCATCGCGAGCGTCATTCGCGCGTCTTGGATGCTGCCTCTATTGCCATAGAAGACGAGTCTTCTATGGTGACTGGGCTGCCCCAGTTGATTTTGGGCGGCCTAGTCGCTCAGACCTCTGGCGTGATGTATAGCCGTCCGCTGTTTGAGGCATGCCTGTCGCGCGGCAAGGCGTACCGTACGGTTGAGTTTATGGCTTATGCGCTCTCGCAGGCACGATTCGTGTCCGGCTGCGGCGACGCTTGTTTCCACGCGGCGGCACCTAAGCTTACAGATGCCTTTGATCCCACCATGTATGCCAGGATATCCGATGACACTCGAGCGCTCGACGAGCTTGCGGACTCACTCTCGGAAGCAGATAGCGGTGGTCGGCTCAAGCTGGCAAGCCAAAAGTTCTACTTTGCCGGACTGGTCGCCTGCATCGAGAATTTGTGTCTGAGCCCGCATGGGGTGTCGTCAATCGAGCGTTCCGCCCGCATGCGTGATATGCTCGAGGCGCCTCGAACCCGTCAGATGGTCGCCGCGCTCAAGGATAACCATCGGGGACTCGGTCTGTTGTTTGGGCCGATCGCCAGCGCCAAGCCCGCGCGCTGCGTGATGTGTACGCATCTGGCAGCTTTTCTTAACCGGACGGGCGCAAAAACCGCCTAAACGGCTCATTACGAAACAAACTTGCATAGAATTGTTTCGAAATGCGTTCTTATACACAAAAGCCTTCAAATAGCGTTAAACTATTCAATCACTGATTGATTGTCTCCGCCATCTTTTGGAGAGAGGGTTTGTATGGCTAAAAAACGCAATGGGCGCCAGGATGCCATTAGAGATATTGTGCGCAATAAGGATGTCCGCACGCAGCGCGTGCTGGTCGATGAGCTCCGTGCTATGGGCTTTGATTGCACGCAGGCGACTGTCTCTCGCGATATTGCCGATATGGGGCTGCGTAAGCTCCCTGAGGGCATCTATGTTCTGGCAGAGGACCTGCACCTGCAGCGTATGGTTTCCGAGCTCGTAACGGGCGTTCTGCGTACTGATAATCTGGTTATGATCAAGGCTCAGCCTGGCACGGCTTCCGGCATCGCCGCCGCCGTTGATGCGGCAGAGTTACCCGATGTGCTTGGCTCGCTTGCCGGCAACGATACGATTTTGGTTATTGCCCAGACGGCCGAGGACGGCGAGCGTCTCGAGGCGCTGATCAATAAGTTGAGCAATTCTCGCAAGTAGGTGTGCGGGTCGTGCGCTCGGCATTGTATGCGCTGACATAGTGGCTTGTAAGGGGCATCGACGTTGGTCGGTACCCCTTTTTGTTTGCCGGTATAAAGACCGCCCACCAGGTCGCTTCAAACTAAAAGGCCCCCAAGCAGTTCAATAAGCTGCTCGGGGCCTTGTTGGCTTTAGTCGCGTACTTCTTAGCCGACCGTATCGTCAGGCGTGGGCGAGGGGTCGGGAGTGGGCGTAGGCGTAGGCGTAGGCGTAGGCGTAGGCGTAGGCGT
>DXMB01000020.1:0-32048 GCA_019414425.1 Collinsella sp. | reverse complement strand
GGCGCCCGCCCCGCCCCCGAGGAGCATCTCTCATGCAAAAACTGTCGTGGGGTAAAGTCCGAGGTCAGTGGCGTTTTATACCGAGAAATTCAAAAAAGTGGAAAATTCATTACATATTTGCGTTGACTTTAGGTAACTAAAGTTTCATACTCCTTTTCAACCACTGGGGGATGTGAACACGCACGGATCGTTCACATCATGATTGAAGAGGATTTCTTAGACATGTTCACGCATCAGCTAAACATTATCAGCGTAGTAATTATCTGATGCGGGTTAGCACATACAGCTAGCCCGTACGATAACGGGCGGCTGATGAAGATGAGGGCCGTCGAGCGCAACCGACGGCCCTCATTTTTTATGTCTGGGAAGTTCTTTTTAGAGGAGGAAATGTAATGAACGGAGTTTTGCTCATGGTTGTGGCCGCGGCGGTGCTCGCCTGCGGCTATCTGGGCTATGGCCGATGGCTGGCCAACAAGTGGGGCGTTGACAAAGAGGCCCTCACGCCGGCCAAGCGCATGAAAGACGGCAACAGCTTCTCGCCCGTCTCCGCCTTCACCGCGTTCTCGCACCAGTTCAGCTCGATCTGCGGTGCCGGCCCTGTTACGGGTACGATCGTCGCTATGGCCTTCGGCTGGCTTCCCGTCGTGCTCTGGGTCCTCGTCGGCGGCATCTTCTTTGGCGCCGTCCACGACTTTGGCGCCCTGTACGCCTCGATGAAGAACAACGGCAAGTCCCTGGCCCAGCTCATCGAGAAGTACATCGGCAAGACCGGCCGTCGCCTGTTCCTGCTGTTCTGCTGGCTGTTCTGCATCATCGTCATCGCCGCTTTCACCGACATGGTCTGCAAGACGTTCATGTTCACCCCGGCCGTTGACGCTTCTGGTGCTGCTACCGGTGCCATCGACTTCACCAAGTCCTATGCCGCTGGCTGCGCTGGCACCATCTCCATCCTGTTCACCTTCGTCGCCATGGCCTTTGGTTGGGCCCAGAAGAAGTTCAACCTCACCGGCGCTGCCGAGTTCGTCACCGGCGTGGTACTCATGGTCCTCATGTTCGCCGTCGGCATGCAGTTCCCGGTCTACCTGGACAAGTTCCAGTGGTTCGCCGTCGTCATGGTCTACCTGGTCTTTGCCGGTGCCATGCCCATCCAGATGCTCAAGACCCCTCGCGACTACCTCACTTCCATCATGATGATCGTCATGATCGTCTGCGCTGTCCTCGGTATCGTCGTCCTGGGCGCTAACGGCCAGGCCACCATCACCGCTCCGGTCTTCACCGGCTTTAGCAATGCCTCGGGCATGATGTTCCCGGTCCTGTTTGTCTCCGTTGCCTGCGGTGCTCTCTCCGGTTTCCACAGCCTCGTTTCTTCTGGTACCTCCTCCAAGCAGGTCGAGAAGGAGCAGGACGCCGTCAAGGTCGGTTACGGCGCCATGATCGTCGAGTCCTTCGTCGGCATCCTTGCCATCATCGTCGCCGGCATCATGTTCTCCGACATGAACACCGCCGGTACCGGCGCCCTTAACGCCGGCGTCGCTTCCACCCCGTTCCAGATCTTCGCAGCTGGCATCTCCCGCGGTATGCAGGCCTTCGGCGTTGACGGCACGCTCGCAACCGTCTTCATGACCATGAACGTTTCCGCTCTGGCCCTGACCTCGCTCGATGCCGTCGCCCGCATCGCTCGCACCTCGTTCTCCGAGTTCTTTGCCCAGACCAACGACGCCCTGGCCATCGAGTCCAAGGCCGGCTACATGAAGGTCCTCGGTAACCCCTGGTTCGCCACGGTCGTTACCCTGCTTCCTGGCCTCGCCCTCGCCTTTGGCGGCTATGCCAACATCTGGCCGCTCTTTGGTGCTTCTAACCAGCTGCTCGGCGGTATGACCATGATCACCCTCGCCGTGTTCTGCAAGTGCACCGGCCGCAAGGGTTGGATGCTCTACGTGCCCGTTGTCTTCCTGCTCTGTTGCACCTTCACCTCGCTGGTCCAGAGCGCCATGGGCTGCATGACCGCCGTCCAGGCCTACGGCTTCTTCGGCACCATCCCGGCTACCGCCACCACGGCTGCCGTTTCCGTCGCCGCCACCAAGGGTCTGCAGCTCGTCTTCGCCGTCCTGCTGATGGTCCTGGGCCTCATCGTTGCCGTCAACTGCCTCAAGGAGTTCTTCGGCAAGGAGGCCGGTTCCATGCCCGACGAGGAGCCCGAGTGGTCCGAGATGGGCAAGGCCGAGTATGGCCGCACTGCTGCCGCCGAGGCTCCCGCCGACGCCGAGGCTGCCAAGGCCTAGTCAACTTGATGAGCTAACCGTTCCATCCATATGACTCGGAAAGACCGGGTCCGCAACGACGCGGGCTCGGTCTTTTTTCTTGCGGGAACGGGTGATGCAAAGGCGTCCTCGCAGATGTTTTGCGTGGATAGGCTCGCGCGATGTACCATATAGACGTATATGTGTACATATGAAAGGGGCCCCGTGGCCAAGACGGTATATTCCGATAACCAAAATAATGTCGATGCCCTGGCTGAGCGTCTAAGCAGCCAGACGTCGCTTTCTGCCGAGCGCGCCAAGCTGGTTGCCTACGACCTGCTCTGCCGCAAGGCGCTTAAAATCAAGTCGAGCGCGCTGGCACAGATTTTCCGCTCCGTCGATAAGGAATGCGACACCAAGGCGATGCGCGACGAACTCATCGCGGCAAAAATCGTTACCAAGATCGAGGGCAGCGGCATTAACGGACGTCCGGCGTTCTATACCATTCATGCCGAGATAAGTGATGCCCAGGAGCAGCTTGCCGAGGTTGCCGAAGAGGCCGTCGAGGACGTTGTCGAGGTGCCCGCTTCGGTGGAAACGGCCCCGCGCGAGCATATCGATACCGACGAGCTGCTCGATGAGAGCGTCGTTCGCGCCTTTACGGCTAAGGCCGGTCGCGGCGGTTTTGGCGGGGGCGGCAAGCGCGATGCTCAGCGCCGTGCCCAGCAGGAGCGCTTCCGTCGCGCCGTTGCTCAAAGGGATGAGCTCGATACCGAGGCTGTCGAGACCAAGGTTGCTGCCGAGTCGCAGAAGCCCGCGCAGGAGCAAAAGCCCGTGGAGGCCCAAGAGCCCAAGCGTCGTCGCGGTGCTCACTTTAAGGCTGCGCAGCAGGATGTCGCGCATGAGGTTGAAGAGCCTCCCGAGGTTGCAGACGATGTTGAGGAGTCTGCCAAGAGGGCTCCGGGTTCGTGTCGTCCCGGCCGCGGTTTTGCGGGACGCGCGTATCCCGTAAAGCGTCAGGAGAAGGGCGAGCCGGCTTCGACCGCTCAGGCCGATAAGGCCGAACAAACCGAGAAAACCGTTGAGCCGGTGGCTTGCGAGCAGCAACCTTCCGAGTCGCAGCCTGCGGCCGACGCCGAGGTCAAAGCTCAGCAGTCCGCTGATAAGCAGGCAGGGGAGAGCGCTTCGAGCAAGCCTCGCCGTCGTCGTCACCGTGGCGGTCGTGGCTCGAATGCCGAGGCCGCGGCCGAGAAGGCGGCGACGCAAAGCAAGGATGCGAAGGTTGAGGCCCCGGTGGAGCAACCCAAGCGCCAGCCGGCGAAGGGGGACAAGCCCGAACGTTCGCAAAAGAGCTCGTCCGCGCCAAAGCAAGAGCGCAAAGCTCAGGCAGATTCCAAGCGCAAATCCCAGGCGCAGCCCAAACCGACTGCAAACGATGCGGCCGCCCAGCAGCCTGAGCCGCCCGCTCATGGCGAGGTTTCGGCGTTTGCTCTGGCCCGTGTCCTGGGCAGGCAGCTGCTCAAGGTCGTTCCCACGCCTACGGCGCTCTCCAAGATTAAGGAGCAGCAGACTCAAATCGTTAAGGTCGAGGGCAAGGATAACAAAAAAGCTCCGCAGCGCACTCAGCACAACGAGATGTCCAACCGCAAGATTGCCGAGGAGATTGCGATCATCCAGGCTTGGATAGAGCAGAATCGCGGCGCCGACACGCCGGTCGCTTCGCGTCGCCAGCGCGCCTACCAGATTTTTAACGATGAGAAGGCCTTTGACGGCAAACACGGCGAGCGCCTGATTCGGCGTATGACCGAAAAGGGCATCAGCATGCAGGCAATCAAGGTTGCTCCCAACCGTCCTGTGCACTTTACGGGCTTCTTTACGCTGGGCGCCGACAAGCCGTTCATTATGGTCGAGAACCTGGACACCTATGACGAGATCGTCAAGCTCCTGCGCGGCCGCAAGCACGCCAAGCTTTTTGGCACCAAGGTGGGTGGCGTGATCTTTGGCGGCGGCTGCAAGGCGAGCGTTTCACACGCACTGGATGATTATCTGGCCGAGATCGGCTATCGCTTTAACTATGTCTACTACGTGGGCGACATCGACCGAGAGGGTGCGCGCATTGTCGAGCAGACCCGTAATGCCAATGTTGTTGAGATTCGCCTGCATGCCGGTATGTATCGCGCCATGCTCGCCGAGCACAAGCGCCGCGTGAAGGCCGGCGGTGAGTGCGAGCCCGCGGCTGCCAACCAGGGTGTACCGCAGAACCTGGCGGCGACGATCAAGGATCTGCCCATGGTCACGCGCGTGCAGTTCCGCAACGTGCTGCGTGAGGGCGGACGCATTCCGCAGGAGATTCTGATGACCGCCGACTATCGGGATGGCGACTCGGGAAGCTTCGACCGCATGCTTAACAACTAAATTCCGCCGGCCCCGGGAGAGCGGGGACACCGGCTTAGGTTTCCTGCTCTACAGTCCTGCTCACGACGGAGGCCACATTAAGTGGCCTCCTGTTCGTGCGGAACTCGCGATAAACCTAAGCCGGTGTCCCCGCTCTCCCGGGGCCTGTCGTGGCTTGGCCGTTGCATGCGGCTCGCTTTTCGGAACGGGGCTGACGGACACGTTCCGAAATCTACCACCGTCGCTGTGCAGGGTGTCTATAAAGAGCCGTGGCCAAAAAACATCAAATATGAGTACTGATACTCTTTTAGTAGCAGTAATTTTGACCACATTTAAGGTGATTTGACGTGTCGATCGAGCAGATAAGCTGCCGTATCTCCTCAAGTGTTCATTAAAGGAAGACCTTGATGCGAATAAATCTCATTAAGATCTTCTTTTATTAACGAAAATAATGTAGCTACAACGGTAACAGTACTCATATTTGCCGTTTTTTGGCCACAGTCCTTCGGAGGGTCCTCGAAAATAGTCCCGAGCCGGCACTTGGGGACGTTCCTATAATGCCGGCACTTAGGAGCGTCCCCAAGTGCCGGCACCGCGTCTGCCTGCGGCGGCCGCGCCCCGCTGCGTCGCTCCGCATCCTTGCGGGTTCGGATTCCTCCGCTTGGCGGCGTTGGCTCGATTTGCTTGACGTGAGGGGCTCTTGGCTGGTGTGGGACGGAGGGATTCCGCGTCCGCCTGGTCGGCGGCCGCGCCCCGCTGCGTCGCTTCGCTCCTTGCGTGCTGCGCTAGAAAACGCTTCGCGTTTCCTCAGCTCCGCACCCTTGCGGGTTCAAATCCCTCCGCTTGCCCACAAGAAAGCGCCCTGGGCCGTTATGGGCTCAGGGCGCTCAATTTTAATGGCTGGGACGGAGGGATTCGAACCCCCAACAGCCGGCACCAAAAACCGGAGTTCTACCGTTGAACTACGTCCCAATGTTTGGCGTTGCCCAAAAGCAACTCGTCTAGTTTACCTAATCTGCGAGGGCATCGCAAACGCCATCGAGCAGACGTACGGCGAGGGTCTGCGCGTCGCTGGCCGTGAAGGTGCCGTTGTAGCGCGTCATTCCCGTGAGCTCGATGCGAATTCGTGCCGGCTTTTGCTGTGCGGCGACATTGGCGGTACGGATGCGCTGGGCCAGGTTGTGGCACTCGGCGAGGGCGATCGTGGCGCGCGGGGCGGCGTCTGCAGGCAACTCGTCGCTTGCAATCTCGAGCACCAGGTCGACATCGGTCGGAACCTCGGAATCGCAAAGCATCATGCCGCTGCTGTCGGTCGTCGCCGTGGCGATGTTCCACATGCGCGATGCTACGCTGCGCGCGATAGGGTCCTCGCCGATGACGGCAATCTGGAAACGCTCGAGCACGTTGGCGGCGCGCGCAAAACCGATGCGAGACTCGGCTTCGGTGACCGAGGGCTTGCCCTCCCACACATGGTGCAGGCGGTTGATGTAGGCGTAGGTGTCCTGGAAGGCCATGCCGTCGGCAAACAGGCCGACATTTTCCTGGAACTGCTGCAGGGCGGCCTCGGTATGCGGACCAAAGTAGCCGTCGTCTTCGCCACAGGCAAAGCCCAAAACGTTGAGAGCGCGCTGCAGGGCCTGCACATCGGCGCCATGGAAATTGGGCATGCGCAGATACAGAGTGCGGTCGCCCAGCTTATACGAGGCGTCGACCAGGGCGCTCCAACAGGGGATATCGACGGCATAACCGGCCGCAAGGCCGCTATCGAGCCTAAACGTGCCAACGGCCTGCTCGGTGGTGGTGCCAAAGCGCTTGTCGGCGACCTCGTCGGCATCGATGGCGTAACCGAGCTGCAGAAGGCGGGACTGAACATCCTCGACGGCTGCTCCCTGCATGCCCGTGGTAATAGGTTCCATGAACGAACCCCTTTCGGCGTACGATTCGTACTATTTTGAGCGCGTGTCGGATAGACAACGCGAGACAATGCATAAACATGCACTCAACAGTGTAGCAACTTGTACCCAAACGCGCTGCCCACAGGTTTTGTGACCCCCGCTAGTTGAGGCGCTCCACAAAGAAATCTGCCATGGAGAGGAACAGCTCGCGTGCGTGCGGGTCAAGCTCAACGTTCTCGATGGCAGCCTTGGCTTTTGCGGTCAGGTCCAGCGCGTAGGCGTGAGCATATTCGATGGAGCCGGTCTGCTGGAAGATCTCCACGGCGCGCGCGAGCTGCGTGGGGTCCTCGGTGCCCGAGGAAAGGATTGCCTCGACCTCGTCGTGATGGCGCTCATCAGACAGGGCGTGCACGGCAACGAGCGTGCGTTTGCCCTCGGTGATGTCGGTGCGGAAGTCCTTGTTGGCGGCCTCTTTGGTGCCGACCAAGTTGAGCAGGTCGTCCTGAATCTGAAAGGCAAGGCCGGTGTGCAGGCCAAAGGCGCGTAGCGCCTCGACCTGCTCTTCGCTGCCGCCGCCGATAATGGCTCCGGCGGCAAGCGGCGTGGCTCCGCTGTAGTACGCGGTCTTGTGCGTCGCCATGTCCAGGTAGTCATCAACCGAGATATCAAAGCGCTCGTCACGGACCCAACCCAGGTCAAGCGCTTGACCCTCGATGGTGCGGACGATCATCTCGGTAAGCTCGTGGAGCACACGCAGCTTCACGTCGGACTCGAGCGTGGGATCGTCGAGAACCGTCTTGGTGACCATGGTGAGCGCCAGGTCGCCACAATTGATGGCGAGCCCCGTGCCCTCGGTAAGGTGCATGCAGGGCTTGCCTCGACGAAGCTGTCCGTTGTCGGCGATGTCGTCGTGGATGAGCGCACCCGACTGGAAATGCTCGATAGCTGCCGCGGCGCTGCGGGCGCTCTCAAAGCTACCGCCCACTGCGGTTGCGGCGAGCATGCAGATAAGCGGGCGGTGGCGCTTGCCGGCGTTGGCCGTAAAAGCCGAGAGCGGCGCGTACAGGTAGCGTTCGATATCGGCAGAGGTCGCCTGTCCGTCAAAGAACGTGGCCAGATAGTCATTAATCTGGTCAAAGTGCTGGGCTAAAAAGCAGGTAAACGGACTGGACACGGGTTCTCGCATTCTTTCTTAGGTTGCATCGATGTAGTGTGCAGGCAACATATTGCCACATTGTGCCTGCCTGCGTGGCAGGTTTGGGGATTTAAGGCAACGGCGCATGTCGGACGAGTTTCGTAGTTAGACCAGTCCAAAGTGCTCGAGCGCCTTGACGACGCCATCTTTGTCGACCGAGTCGGTGATGTAGTCCGCGCGCTTTTTGAGATAGTCCGGTGCATTGCCCATGGCGATGCCGACGTCGACGGCGTTCATCAGCGAGATGTCATTGCTGGCATCACCGATGCCATACACCGTTCCATGGTTGGGGTCGAGAGCGTCGAGTACGGACTGGATACCCTCGCGCTTGGTGCATTCGCGAGGCGAAATCTCGGTCACTTCGAGCTCGAGCTCGTTAAAGCACAGCAGCGGCTCAAGTGCCTTATCTTGAGCGATGTGGTTGGCGAGCGATGTAGACATCAAGATCTTGTAGGCACTGTAATGTTGCAGCTGCGTGACTGCGTCGCCCAGGGTGCGCGCGTATCCGGGGGCATCGGGGGCATCGGCACTCATGCGCACGACGCCGTTGAGGCCCTCAAAGCGGATGACCTCGCCCGACTGCTCAAGATAGGGGGCAAGGCGCTGCAGCATGCCGGGCGTCATCGACAGATCGCGAATTGCGTGTCCGTTGATCTCGGCGTAACCGCCCGCAAGACAGACGATGCCGGTCCAGGGCAGCTCAAGAAGTTTGGGGTGGATGCAGCTGAAGGTGCGCCCTGTGCAGATAAACGCCATATTGCCCTTGGCAACAAAATCACGGATGGCTTGCGAGACCGCTTCATTGGGATAGGGGGAGAGGTCTCGCTCGCTCTCGGGAAGCTCTTGTGCCACTCGAGGGTCTTGCCACGCGAGCGTGCCGTCAATGTCGAAGAAGCAGATATCGCCGTGCTTGTGGGTTGGGCTGGCGACAGGGGAGGCCGAGGCGGTGGGTACAAATCCCGGCTCGAGGCCCATGATCTGGTCAAAATGCTCTTTAACGCGGGGAACGGAGATGCCGATGATCACCTGGGCGGTCTTGCCCGTAATGATGAGGCCCTTGGCGCCCGCCGCGACAAACGACGCGTTATCTGCAACGATGGAAGGGTCTGCGACCTCGACGCGCAGGCGCGTGGCGCAGTTGGTTGCGCCCACGATATTGCCAACGCCACCTAAAAGCTGAATTACCCGCTCAGCGAGGACGTGATCTTGATCGGATTGACTATTGACCTCGTCATTGGGAGATTGCTCTTTGGCAAAGCCGCTTCCCGTTAAATGATCGATTGCCGCGCGATTGGCGACATGATCCTCGCGGCCCGGCGTCTTAAGGTCATAGATCAAGATGAGTGCTCGAAAACTAACAAAAAAGATGAGGCTAAAGGCAAGGCCGATACCGAGCGCCAAAAGATAGGCACCGGCATGCGTGCGCATGAGCGGAATAAAGTTGAAGGCTGCCATCTCCATGAGGCCGCCCGAGAAGATGCCGACGATGCCAAAGAGATTCATGGTTGTGGCAAGGCAAGACGATAAGACGGCGTAGAGAAAAAAGAGCCCGGGGTGGGTGAACATAAAGAGAAACTCGAGTGGCTCGGTAACGCCGCAAACCACCGAGGCGATGATGGCGGGAACAAGGATGACCCTGAGGCCGGCGCGGCGCTCTGGTTTTGCGGTGGAGTAGAACGCGGCTGCGATGGCGGGAAGGCCAAAGAGCTTGACCCAGCCGGTGGCGGTAAAACCGGCCCACGGCGCAAGTTCATTAAGGGGGCGCGTGCTATGGGAGAGGATGGGGAGCAAGCTGCTCCACGTGGCGTAGATGCCGTCGTTAATGACCAGGTTGTCGTAGTAGATCGGCATGTAGAGCAGGTGGTGCAGCCCCATGGGTTCGAGCGCGCGTTCCAAAAACACAAAGACGCCCACGCCGAAGGGACCGACGCTCACAAGTGCGTGGCGCAGCGTTTCGGTCACAGCGTATACGAAGGGCACGATGGCGGCCGAGATAGCGGCAAGGGCAAACACGGCAAAAAAGCTGATGAGGTAGACCAGCGAGGAGCCCGAGAAGGTGCCGAGCCAATCGGGAACCTTGGCATCGTAGAAGCGGTCATGGATGGCGACGACGGTTGCCGATACCGCCAGCGGGCCGATAATGCCGGTGTCGAGCGTCTTGATGCCGTCGATGACGGCGATACCACTGGCGGGGGTCAAAGATGCCGGGTACTTAAGTCCAAGGTTGTCTCCGCTCAGCTTAATGATCTCGCTCAAAAAGAAGCAGTAGGCAAAATAGGCCACGAGCGCCTCGAAGCAGCAGCGTGCCGGTTGCTTTTGGGCAAGACCGATGGGCAGCGCTACGGCAAAAAGGAGCGGGAGACGTTTAAAGACCGTCCACGAGCCGCGCTGGATGATGGTCCAAAAAACGTACCAAGGGGTTCCGTATACGGCGAGATCGCCGACGATGTCCACAGTCGTTGCGAGAGCGGAGACGCCGACCATGAGGCCTGATATAGAAAACAGCATGGCGGGCGCGAACATTGCCCCGCCAAAGCGTTGGATTTTTTGCAGCATGTTCTGCCTCTCGACCGTAAGCCCGCTATGTCTGCGGTGGAACGTTTGAACAATGAGTTAATTGTAGGGGAGTGAGCGTTCGCCGCATTGATGGTTTTGATTCGAGTCGATTGGAGCATCATGGGCGCCGTTGACAGTTAATAATCGTTGCTTTGCCGATAATCGGTTTAAACAACTTTAAGAAATGCTATCCTGCCTAGCCATACATATTCATTAGAGGTGAAGTCATGCCAAAAGCGATATACGAAGGAATCTACCGAGAAATACGCTCGCGCATCATTAACGGGACCTATGCGTTTCAGGAGATGCTGCCAACCGAAGCCGAGCTGACCGCGGAATTTGGCTGCACGCGCAATACCGTCCGCCGCGCTTTGAGCATGCTGGCCGACGGGATGTTTGTGCAGCCCATACACGGCAAGGGCGTGCGCGTTATTTGGCTTAAGGGCGAAACCGACATGTTGGGCGCACTCGAAGAGGTTGAGTCGTTTGGCGAGTTCGCAAAACGCAACAATGCCGTTGCTTCGACCGAGGTCAAGTCTTTTGAACATCTGGTGTGCACCGAGCAACTTTCTCGACGCTTGGGATTTAAGACAGGTGAGCAGTTGATTCGCGTGGTGCGCGTCCGAAGCCTTAACGGCAATGCGCGCCAAGTAGACCATGGCTACTTTTTGGAGTCGATCGCCAAGGGCCTGACCCCCGAGATCGCGGCAGATTCTATTTACGGCTATCTGGAGCACAAGCGCGGTGTCAAAGTGATGGCGAGCCGTCGTACAGTGAGCGTCGAGCTTGCCAACGATGAGGACTGCAGCTATCTTGACCTCGGCAAATACAACTGCGTTGCCGTCATGGAGAGCCAGTCGTACACCTCGGACGGCATCTTGTTCGAGGTCACGCATGCCCGCACGCATCCCGAGATCTTCCACTACCGCGTCAACTCCAAGCGATAGCCGGCTAGCTCGCAGCCTGACGAGACTCATGCCCTCAAAGCGAAAACGCCCGGTCAAACCGACGATGCATCGGCTTGACCGGGCGTTTTCTCTGCATTCGATAACAAATAATTGTTTATACAAAACTTGTCAAGTATCAAGTTGAAATTACCGTTCACCGAAGTTTTTCTACCGCTCTAGTAATACTTGTTCAAACAACTAGCCAAATAGCGTATCGTTCAAACCAGCAAAAGGGGCAAAGTCCCCGAGCCAATCTCCGAAGGCGGCGGCAAAGGGTGCCGCCACGGTGTGAAAGGGTGGATTGTAATGAAGAACGAAATGAGCAGAAGGCAGTTCCTGGGCTTTGCTGGTTCCGCGGCTGCGGTTCTTGGTCTGGGTCTCGTGGGCTGCGGTGGCTCCGCCGGCTCCGGCTCCTCTGCTTCTGGTGACGCTGCCGAGGTCTACTTCCTCCAATTCAAGCCCGAGGTTGACAAGGAGTGGAAGGAGATCGCCAAGGCGTACAAGAAGGAGAAGGGCGTCGAGGTCAAGATCGTGACCGCCGCCTCCAACACCTACGAGGAGAAGCTCAAGTCCGAGATGTCCAAGAGCTCCGCTCCGACCCTGTTCCAGGTCAACGGCCCCACCGGTCTTAAGAACTGGAAGGATTACTGCGCCGACCTGTCCGATACCAAGCTCCGCGGTGAGCTCATTGACGACTCCCTGGCTCTGCAGTCCGATGGCAAGGATCTGGGTATCGACTGGGTCCAGGAGAGCTACGGCATCATCTACAACAAGCAGCTGCTCGAGAAGGCCGGCTACAAGGCCGAGGACATCAACTCCTTCGACAAGCTGAAGGCTTGCGCTGACGACATCCAGGCCCGCAAGGACGAGCTTGGCGTTGAGGGCGCCTTCACTTCCGCCGGCATGGATGACTCCTCCAGCTGGCGTTACACCACCCACCTCGCCAACCTCCCGCTCTACTACGAGTTCGAGAAGGAGCACAACCAGGAGGACGACGAGATCAAGGGCGAGTATCTCGACAACTTTAAGCAGATCTTCGACCTGTATATCACCGACTCCACCTGCGATCCTTCGCAGCTTGCCTCCAAGACCGGCGACGACGCCACCAACGAGTTCGCAACCGGCAAGGCCGTCTTCTATCAGAACGGCTCTTGGGCCTACGCCGACCTTGCCAAGGCCGGTATGACCGACGACCAGCTCGGCATGCTGCCGATCTACATCGGCGTTGACGGCGAGGAGAACCAGGGCCTGTGCTCCGGCGGCGAGAACTACTGGTGCGTGAGCTCCCAGGCTTCCGAGGATGCTCAGAAGGCCACCGAGGACTTCATGTATTGGTGCGTCACTTCTGACACCGCCACCAGCATCATCGCTGACAAGATGGGTCTGACCGCCCCGTTCAAGAGCGCCAAGGAAACCACCAACGTCTTCTCGCAGCAGGCCGTTGCCATGGCCAAGGACGGCAAGAAGACCGTCGCTTGGGACTTCGTCTACATCCCCTCTGAGGAGTGGAAGAAGAACCTCAAGCAGGCTCTCATTGCTTATGCTGCCGACAACACCAAGTGGGACGGCGTCAAGAACGCCTTCGTCGATGGCTGGAAGACCGAGAAGGCTGCTTCCGAGTAAGCAGTTGCTGCCCAAGCTATCTGATTAGCGACAGGGGGCGGGCAGACGTAGGTTTGCCCGCCCCCTGCATATTGAAAGGACCCTTCTATGGGCAAAGCACTCAAGCGCTGGTGGCCGCTCTTTATGCTGCCCACGTGCCTGGCGTTTATGATCGGGTTCGTGATCCCTTTTATCCAGGGCTTCTATCTCTCGTTCTGCCAGTTTATTACCATTAACAACGCGCACTTTGTCGGTATCGCGAACTACGTGCGCGCGCTGTCCGATCCGCAGTTTGCCACGTCGTTCTTCTTTACCGTGGCGTTTGCCTTCCTGTCGACGGTGCTCATCAACGTGATCGCGCTGGCCATTGCGCAGGCGCTCACTCGCAAGGCGCTCAAGGGCACCAACATCTTCCGTACGATCTTCTTTATGCCTAACCTGATCGGCGGCATCGTGCTGGGCTACATCTGGCAGATCTTGATCAACTGCCTGCTCTCCAACATCGGCGCCCAGCTCATCGCCCTTAACTCTGCTGCTGGCTTCTGGGGCCTTATCATCCTGACCCTGTGGCAGCAGGTCGGCTACATGATGATCATCTACATCGCCGGTCTGCAGTCCATTCCGTCCGACTACATCGAGGCCGCCAAGGTCGACGGTGCCACGGCATGGCAGACGTTCTGGAAGGTTAAGATCCCCAATCTGATGCCGACGATTACCATCTGCCTGTTCCTGTCCATCACCAACGGCTTTAAGCTGTTCGACCAGAACCTCGCCCTTACCGGCGGCGCCCCTGCGCACTCCACCGAGATGCTCGCCCTGAACATCTACAACACGTTCTATTCGCGTGCCGGTATCGCATGGCAGGGCATCGGTCAGGCCAAGGCGGTTATCTTCTGCATCCTGGTCGTAGCCATCTCCATGATTCAGCTTAAGGCCACGAGGTCCAAGGAGGTGCAGCAGTAATGAAACGCGATAAGGTTATCAACCGCGCGCTCTCGATTTTCTTTACGATCCTGTCGCTCGCGTGGATCTACCCCGTGTTCATGATTGCGCTCAATTCCTTTAAAAAGGGAACTGCAATCAGCACCACCACGGCATTCGATTTGCTCACGCCCGAGACGTTCAACGGTCTCGCAAACTACGTGCACGCTCTTAACGAGCAAGGCTTTGCCTCGGCGTTTATGTACTCGCTCATCATCACGGTCACGTCGGTCGTGCTGATCTTGGTGTGCTGCTCCATGTGCGCTTGGTACGTGGTTCGCGTCAACAGCAAGATCTCGAACTTCTTCTATTACCTGTTCGTGTTCTCGATGGTCGTACCGTTCCAGATGCTCATGTTCACGCTGTCCAATTTGGCGGACCGCATTGGCTTTAACACGCCGTTCAACATCTGCTTTATCTATCTGGGCTTTGGCGCGGGCCTGGCGGTCTTTATGTTCGCCGGCTTTGTAAAGAACATCCCGCTCGAGATCGAAGAGGCGGCCATGATTGATGGCTGCAACCCGGTCCAGGTGTTCTTTAAAATCGTCCTTCCCATCATGAAGCCCACCTATCTTTCGGTCGGCATTCTCGAGACCATGTGGGTCTGGAACGACTACCTGCTGCCCTACCTCACCCTCGACTCCACCAAGTACAAGACCATTCCTATCTTGATCCAGTACTTCCGCGGCGGCTATGGCCACGTCGAGCTCGGCCCCATGATGGCCTGCATCATGATGGTCGTTATCCCCATCGTCATCATGTACATCCTCTGCCAGAAGTACATCATCGACGGCGTGGTGGCAGGTGCCGTCAAGGGCTGATGCCGTAACTGTTTTGCAAGTTTCTGCGGCGCCCCTCAGCGCGGCGCCGCACATCGAAAGGTAAAGACATGGCCGAGATCGTTCTCAAACATGTTCAGAAGGTGTATCCCAACACCGAGTCCAAAAAGAAGGGCTTCTTTGGCAAAAAGAAGAAGACCGAGGAGAAGAAGCATAACCTTAAGGTTACCGAGGATGGCGTGCTCGCTGTAGAGGACTTCAACCTCACCGTTCACGACCAGGAGTTCGTCGTTCTCGTTGGTCCCTCTGGCTGCGGTAAGTCCACGACGATGCGCATGGTTGCCGGCCTGGAGGACATTACCTCGGGCGATGTGCTCATCGACGGCAAGCGCGTCAACGACGTGGCGCCCAAGGACCGCGACATCGCCATGGTGTTCCAGAGCTACGCTCTGTACCCCAACATGACGGTGTACGAGAACATGGCGTTTACGCTTGAGCTCAAGAAGGTCCCCAAGGACGAGATCGACCGTAAGGTTCGCTCCGCTGCTGAGATCCTGGGTATTACCGAGTACCTCGACCGTAAGCCCAAGGCGCTCTCTGGCGGCCAGCGCCAGCGCGTCGCCATCGGCCGCGCCATCGTGCGTGACCCCAAGGTCTTCCTGATGGACGAGCCGCTGTCCAACCTGGATGCCAAGCTTCGTAACCAGATGCGCGCCGAGCTCATTAAGCTGCGTCACGAGATCAAGGGCACCTTCATCTACGTTACCCACGACCAGACCGAGGCTATGACCCTCGGCGACCGCATCGTGGTCATGAAGGACGGCGTCGTCCAGCAGATCGCCACGCCGCAGGAGGTCTTCAACCATCCCGCGAACATCTTCGTCGCCGGCTTCATCGGCGTGCCGCAGATGAACTTCTTCGATGCCCAGCTGGTGCGCTCGGGCAACGGCTTTACTGTCAAGACCGAGGATATGAACGTGGCGCTCGCCCCGGAGACTTGCGCTCAGCTTGCCCTCAACTGGGACGGCGGCGACGTGAAGGAGATTACGGCCGGCGTGCGCCCCGAGCAGATTCTGCTTGCCGACAAGGGCGAGGAGGGTGCGCTCCAGGGCACCGTCGAGGTGACCGAGCTCATGGGCTCGACCGAGCATGTCCACGTGACCGCTCCCGACGGCCAGTTTGTCCTGATTATCCCCGTCGTCGACCTCGAGGCCAAGGGCGCGCTCAAGGCTGGCGACCCCATCTGGTTCAAGTTCGAGAAGAACGCGACTCATCTCTTCGATAAGGTGTCTGGCAAGAACCTTATCTAGGCCCGGTGCATCCAGGCCCTCCCTTTGGGCGACTGCGGCTTTGCCATCCTTTTGCCGCGGTCACATATAAGGCTCCCCTCCCGTCCACTGGGCGAGAGGGGAGCCTTTCTTTGTGTTGGGACTGTCTGGCCGGTCGTTTGTCTCGATCTGTAACGGATAGGGCCGATTTCGGACGTTAGATGTTACAGATCGAGACGGTTCCGCTGAGCTAACCATTTCATCTAAATCTGTAACACCAAAGGCGAATTTCACCTGCTAGATGTTACAGATTGAGATAAACCCGAGGGGAGGGGCCGGTATGTCTCAATCTGTAACGGCTGGGACCGTTTTGGTTGAGTAGTTGTTATGGATCGAGATTGTTTGGCCGAGTCGGATCACAGGGTAACGTGCGGGCACAAAAAACGGAGCCGTGTTGCCACGACTCCGTTTCTCAAGAGGATGGGTAAGGGGAATGAGCTAGCTCAGGTGCCAGATCTCGTCGTTGTACTGGGAGATCGTACGGTCGGACGAGAAGGTGCCGGCGTTGGCGATATTGATGAGCGCCTTGCGCATCCAGGCGTCCTGGTCCTCGTAGTCGGCCAGCACGCGCTCCTTGGTCTGGATGTACTCCTCAATGTCGAGCAGGGCCATAAACCAGTCCTTGCCCTTAATGTCGTCGTGCAGGCGCTGCAGGCGCTCGGCGTTGCCGGTTGCCATAAAGGCCGGGTTGGTGATGAAGTCCACCAGCAGTTTAATGCCGGGCTTGCGGTAGAGCGCACCGGCGTTGTAGGTGCCGTCGGCGTAGAGCTGCTCGACCTGTTTGGACGAGGCGCCAAAGGTATAGATGTTCTCGTCGCCCACGAGCTCGGCAATCTCCACGTTGGCACCGTCGAGCGTGCACAGGGTTAGGGCGCCGTTGAGCATGAACTTCATGTTGGAGGTGCCGCTCGCCTCCTTGGAGGCCAGGCTGATCTGCTCGGAGATGTCAGCGGCGGGGATCACGCGCTCGGCGGCGGTGACGTTGTAGTTCTCGATCATGACAACCTGCAGGTAGGGAGCCACGTCGGGGTCGTTTGCAATCCACTGCGACAGCGTCAGGATCAGATGGATGATGTCCTGCGCGATAGTGTAGGCAGGCGCCGCCTTGCCGCCAAAGATGATGGTGACAGGGTGCTTAGGCCTGTTGCCGTTCTTGATATCGAAGTACTTCCAGATGATGTAGAGCGCGAGCATCTGCTGACGCTTGTACTCGTGGATGCGCTTGACCTGGACGTCGATGATGGCGTTGGAGGGAATGGTCACGCCCTGCTCGAGCGCCATGAACTGACGCATGATGGCCTTGGCCTCGACCTTGGTGGCGGCCAGGCGCTCAAGAACGTCCTTGTCGTCGGCGAACTTGGCGAGTTTGCTCAGATCGCCGGTGCTGCGCCAGTCGGTGCCGATTACATCGTCGAGCAGGCTGGCGAGCGCGGGGTTGGCTCCATGGATCCAGCGGCGGAAGGTGATGCCGTTGGTCTTGTTGGAGAACTTCTCGGGATAGATCTCGTAGAACGGATGAAGCTCGGTGTCCTCCAAGATCTTGGTGTGGAGGGCGGCTACGCCATTGATGGAGAAGCCAAAGTGGATGTCCATGTGGGCCATGTGGACGGTGTCGTATTCGTCGATGACGGCGACGCGCGGGTCATCGTGCTCGGCCTTCGCGATCTCATCGAGCTTGACGATAATGTCGGCGATGGCAGGGGAGACCTTCTGCAGGCTGACGAGCGGCCACTTCTCGAGCGCCTCGGCAAGAATCGTGTGGTTAGTGTAGGCGACCATGGAGCGTACGATGGTCACGGCCTCGTCAAACTCGATGCCATGCTCGGTGGTGAGCAAGCGAATGAGCTCGGGGATGACCATGGTGGGGTGCGTGTCGTTAATTTGGACCACGGCGTAGTCGGCCAGATCGTGCAGGTTGCTGCCGCGCTCGATGGCCTCGTCGATCAGGAGCTGGGCGGCGTTGCTCACCATGAAGTATTCCTGGTAGATGCGAAGCAGGCGGCCCTGCTCGTCGGAATCGTCGGGGTAGAGGAACAAGGTGAGGTTCTTGGCGATCTCGGTCTTGTCGAAGTCGATGGAGCTGCCGGGGACCAGGCCGTCGTCGACGCTCGCCAGGTCGAACAGGCGCAGACGGTTCTTGGTGGGCTGGCCGTAACCGGGCACGTCGATGTTGACGAGCTTGGAGGTAACGGCAAAATCGCCGAACTCGACGGTGTAGGAGCGGTCGTCGTCGACTAGGATGTCCTGCTCACCGAGCCACTCGTCGGGGACGGCCTTCTGCTGGTTGTCGACAAAGCGCTGACGGAACAGGCCGTAGTGATAGTTGAGGCCCACGCCATCGCCGGTCAAGCCCAGCGTGGCGATGGAATCCAGGAAGCATGCGGCCAGGCGGCCCAGGCCGCCGTTGCCGAGCGACGGCTCGACCTCGAACTCCTCGATCTTGTTGAGGTCGTGGCCTGCGGCGGTGAGCTGGTCCTTAACCTCGTCGTAGATGCCGAGGTCGATCATGTTGTTGATGAGCAGCTTGCCGATCAGAAATTCGGCGGAAATGTAATAGAGCTTTTTCTTGCCGTTGTTGAGCGGGCAGGCGGCGGAGCGCTCCTGCACGAGTTTGACCAGCAGCTTGTAAATGCGACGGTCGTCGAGCTGCTCGAGCGAGGTGCCAAAAGACTGCTCGGCGAGTTCCATGAGGTTAATTTGGGGCATGTTTCCTCCTGTAATGGGTTGATTACATGTCTGCAATTCATAAGAATCCCGCGCGAGGGGATTGGGGTGGCCTCGCGCGGGTAAGCAAGCGCGTCCGCACGGTGGGGAGGGGTCGGGCGCGGTAGCTCCTATTGAGGAAGCTCGATTTCGGCTTCCGACGGGATGCGGAAGTAGGTCTCGGTCCAGTCGGTGAGTTTGTGCTCGAGCTCGCGGGTGATGGCGCCGTCGAGCATGCGCCAGGTCCAGTTGCCGCCCAGCGTGGCAGGGGTGTTGATGCGCGCCTCGTTGCCCAAGTTGAGCAGGTCCTGCATGGTGTAGATGCACGTGTCGCTCACGCTGGCTGCGATGGTTCGGTTGAGCGCGTCGGCGATGGGTTCGCCGGCCTGCTGATGGGTGTACAGGGCTGTCTGCTCGCGCTGACGCGGGGTAGCCGTTCCTTCAAACCAGCCGCGTGCCGTCTCGTTGTCGTGAGTGCCCACGTAGGCGACGGTGTTGGCAATGTAGTTGTGCGGCAGGTAGTACGAGTTGGTGCCCTCAAAGGCAAACTGCAGGATCTTCATGCCGGGGAAGCCCGAGTTGTCGCGCATATCGATGACGCCGGGGGTGAGGAAGCCCAGGTCCTCGGCGATGATGGGCAGCGTGCCGAGCTTTTCCTCGAGTGTCTTGAAGAGCTTGAGGCCGGGACCCTGCGTCCACGAACCGTAGGACGAATCAGGCGAGGAGAACGGCACCTCCCAATAGGCCTCGAAGCCGCGGAAGTGATCCAGGCGGATGACGTCGTACATGTCGAGGGCGGCGCGAATGCGGCCCTCCCACCAGGAGAAGCCGTCGGCCTCCATGGCGTCCCAGTCGTAGATGGGGTTGCCCCAGTACTGGCCGGTGGCCGAGAACTGGTCGGGCGGCGTGCCGGCGACGCTCACGGGATTGCCGGCGGCGTCGATCTTAAAGAGCTCAGGTGTCGCCCACATCTCGACGGAGTCACGCGAGACATAGATGGGCAGGTCGCCGATGATGAGAATGTCGCGCTCGTTGGCATAGGCCTTGAGGCGGCTCCACTGGCGATCGAAGAAGTACTGCGTCATCTGGTGGTAGAGCATACGCGCCGGATGGTCGGCGCAGACCTTGGCGGAAGCCTCGCCGCGGGTGCGGAGCTCCGCGGGCCACTCCCAAAACGCCTTGAGACCGCACTCCTCTTTGACGGTCATGAACTCACAGTAGGGGATGAGCCAGTCCTCGTTGGCCTGGATAAAGTCATCGAAATCGGCCGGCTTGTCGGCAGCAAAGCGCTCGGCGGCGCGGTCGAGAATCTGACGGCGGCCGCCAAAGATAGCACCGTAGTCGACATTGCTGGGGTCGGATCCCAGATACACGCCATCGATATCGCGCTGCTCCAGATACCCTGCCTCGATAAGCTCGGCAAAGTCGATAAAGTTGGGGTTGCCTGCGCGGGCCGAGAACGACTGATAAGGCGAATCGCCATAGCTGGTCGTCGTAAGGGGCAGAATCTGCCAGTAATGTTGTTTGCACGAGGCGAGAAAATCGACGAAGTCGTAGGCATTCCAGCCAAAGCCGCCGATTCCGTATGGTCCGGGCAGAGATGAGACGGGCATGAGGACGCCGCTTGCACGCTCCATGAATGCGCTCACCAACCTTCTTGTTGTGGGGTCGGCCTGCCGATGGGTGTGCAGTCCGCCTCCGATGTTCTGATTCGATACGCCTATTGTAAAACATGTTGTTTAAACATGTACAGGCAAGATAAAAAAGTTGGTCGATTTTCGGCGAATGGCTGCATGCCATGAAAAAAAGCCCCGACCTCACAACGTGAGATCGGGGCAAGAACGGTATGTAGGTTTTTGCTACTCGGCGTCGGCGAAGCCGTTGGGGTTGTGGCTCTGCCAGTTCCAGCTATCGCGGCACATGTCCGCGATGTCGTACTGGGCCTTCCAGCCCATCATGCGCTCGGCCTTGGAGGCATCGCACCAGTTGGCAGCGATGTCGCCGGCGCGGCGCTCGCGGATCACGTAGGGCAGCTCCTTGCCACAAGCCTTGGAGAAGGCGGCGACGACCTCGAGTACCGAGGTGCCGGTGCCGGTGCCCAGGTTAAAGATCTCGACGCCGGTCTTGCCGTTCATCCAGTTAAGGGCGGCAACGTGACCAGAGGCCAGATCGCACACGTGGATGTAGTCGCGCACGCCGGTGCCGTCGGGGGTGGGGTAGTCGTTGCCAAAGACCTGAACGGCCTCGAGCTTGCCCACGGCGACCTGGGCGACATAGGGCACCAGGTTGTTGGGGATGCCCTTGGGGTCCTCGCCGATCAGGCCCGACGGATGAGCGCCGATGGGGTTGAAGTAACGGAGCAGCACGACGTCCCACTCGGGGTCGGCGGTGTGGACGTCCATAAGGATCTGCTCGATCATCCACTTGGTCCAGCCATAGGGGTTGGTTGCGGGCTTCTTGGGGTCTTCCTCGGTGACGGGCGGGTTGTCCGGGTCGCCGTAGACGGTCGAGGAGCTCGAGAAGATGATGGACTTGCAACCATGGTTGCGCATGACGTCGATGAGCACCAGGGTGTTCTCGATGTTGTTGTGGTAGTACTCGACGGGCTTGCTCACCGACTCGCCGACGGCCTTAAAGCCGGCAAAGTGGATGACACGGTCGATCTGATGGGTATCGAAGATCTTGTTCATCGCATCGCGGTCGAGCACGTTGGCCTCGTAGAAGGTGAGGTTCTTGGCGGCCTCGTCGCCCACGATGGTCTTGACGCGGTCGACGGCGACGGCGCTGGAGTTGGAGAGATCATCGACGATGACGACCTGGTAGCCACCCTCGAGCAGCTGAACGACGGTGTGCGAGCCGATAAAGCCGGCGCCACCGGTAACGAGGACGCAGGTGTCTTTGGGGTCGAGTGCTTTGGACATGTAGTCTCCTATCGAATCAGGAACACTTCTAGAGGGGAGTATAGCGCAGGCGGGGACGCCCAAATGGTGCACTGTAGGAAAAGCAGAGGATTATGTTAACGTACTCATATAAGAGCTTGCTCAATTGTTACCTCAAATTTGACAATTGCTTACGAGCCGCCGACCTTGTAGTTTCCTGCCGTTCGTGGAAATCGTTGGGACGCGCCATATGTACGCTAATATGTATGAGTTGAGCGACATATAAATAAGCATGTAACGGAGTACATATGTCACCAAACAGCGATTCCATCCTTTCCCAGGAGCTCTCGCGCCGCACTGCCCTTAAGGCCCTGTTCGGCGCCGCTTCTGCGGCAGTTCTTTTTGGCCTGCCCACTCGCGCCCATGCGGCGGAGGCTTCCAAAGAAACCACCGATAAATTGAATGCCGCCCAGGCCCAACTCGACGAGGTTCAGGCCCAGCTCGACAGCATCGCAAATGAGTATGCGGCGCTGGCCAACAAGAATGCCCAGACCCTCAACGACATCGAGAATGTCCAGGGCAAGATTGACGACACGCAGGCCCAGATCGATGAAAAGAAGGCCGAGCTCAAGAAGAAGCGCAACGACCTTTCCGATCGCGTGGCCGCCAGCTACAAGTCCGGCGGTACGAACATCCTGTCGCTGCTGCTGGCCTCTGGCTCGTTTGAGGAACTCGTCGCCAACGCGCATTACGTTGAGAAGATCAACAAGAGCGACCGCGATGCCATCGAGGATATCCAGACGATTCAGGCTGAGCTCGACGCGCAGAAGACCGAGCTCGAAGCACAAAAGGCCAACCTGGAGAAACTCAAGGACCAGCAGACGGCTCAGATGCAGGATATGCAGGCCAAGCAGCAAGAAGTCCAGACCGTGCTGAACGGTCTTTCCGACGACGTCAAGGAGCTCATGGCTCAGCGCGATTCCGAGATTCTCGCTGCCGCCCAGGCCGAGGAGGCCGCTAGGAAGGCCGCCGCTGCCGCGGCCGCCGCGAACAAGAACAATTCCTACTCGGGTGGTTCGAGCTCGGGCGGTGGATCGTATGCGCCCGGAACTCCGCAGCAGAATGCCGGCTCGGGCAAGCAGCAGGCCGTCGTCAATGCGTGCTACTCGACGCCTTCTCCCGGCCAGGGCTGGTGTGCTGCCTGGGTTACCAACGTCTTCCGCAATGCCGGCGTGGGCTATTTTGGCGGCAACGCGTGTGACATGTTCAACGCCTGGTGCTATAGCTCCGACCGCTCGGCGCTGCAGGTGGGCATGATCGTGGCCGATTCCTCGCACAGCGGCACGGGTGCTCCGGGCCTTATCTACGGTCATGTGGGTATCTACGTTGGCGGCGGCATCGTTATGAGCAACGAGGGTGCCATTACGTCTAAGTCGCTTGATTCGTTCATCAGCTTTTATGGTACTGGCTCTGGCGTGCGTTGGGGCTGGCTTGGCGGTATTGCGCTGTCGTAAAGCCGACTGGGCCGCGTGCCCGCCCGCAATATATTTGATTGCCTGCTCGGGCAGTCCTGCGCAAGACGAAGGCCACATTAAGTGGCCTTCTTTGCGTGCGGAACTCGCGATCAATCAAATATATTGCGGGCGGGCACGCGGCCCTCTCGGGTTCGGGGCGCGACACACCGGACTGGGTTATCTGAATAAATATGGTGAAGGCCCCTTTCGGGGCCTTCTTTGTTAGAGGAATTCGCCTACTCGGTGGACTTCGGGTTCTAGGTCTACGTCGAATTGGTCTTTGACGGTTGTTTGGATGTGGCGGATGAGTTCGTCGACATCGGCGGCGGTGGCGTGGTCGGCGTTGACGATGAAGCCGCAGTGCTTTTCGCTCACCTGCGCGCCGCCGATGGCGTGTCCTCGCAGGCCGGCGTCCATGATGAGCTTGCCGGCAAAGTAGCCCTCGGGGCGCTTGAAGGTGGAGCCGGCGCTCGGCATGTCGAGCGGCTGCTTGTCCTCGCGGCGTTGGCGGTAGTCGTCCATGTCGGCCTTGATCATCGCGGCGTTGCCCGGGGCGAGATTGAAGGTGGCCGAGAGCACGATGAAGCCGTCGTCGGCAATGCGGCTCTTGCGATAGTCCAGGTTGAGCTCGTCGACATCGAACTCGATAATGCTGCCGCTACCGCGGGTGCCGTCGTCGAGCATGCGGGCGGGCTTGTAGACGCGCACGGACTCCAGCACATCGGCCATGCAAGCGCCGTATGCTCCGGCGTTCATGTAGCAGGCACCGCCGACCGATCCGGGAATGCCCGAGATGGGCTCCATGCCGGTAAGGCCGGCCTCGGCTGCCGCGGCTGCGACATCGGAAAGCAAGGCGCCGGCTGCCGCCGTGACGTGCGTGCCGTCGACCGTAATGTCGGAGAGGCCCTCGCCCAGCGCTACGACGACGCCGCGGATGCCCTTGTCGCCGACGAGCAAGTCGGAGCCGTTGCCCACGATGGTGAGTGGTAGATTGCAGCGATAGCAGGTATCGAGCGTGGCGACGAGGCCCTGCTCAGTATCGGGCGTGACAAAGACGTCGGCCGGACCGCCGATCTTAAACGTGGTGTGCTCGCGCATGGGCTCGCTCATCAGCACGTTGTCCTCGCCGGCAACGCCAGCGAGCGCGCACAGCAGGTCCTCGTTAAAAAAATCGTTCTCGTGCATACGGATATCCGCCTTTTGGTGGTCGTTGTCATCAATCGATTGCAATATACCCCACCCGGACGGATTTGGTGCGCTGGCGGCGATAAAACAGCCGTCCACCGGATTGGTAAAGTGTTTATCACCGAGGTAGAGGGGTAGTCGCTATACTTTCAAGAGATTGCGCGTAAACCCGGAAGGAGCGAGATGGCCAACAAAGTCACCCTCAAGCAGATCGCCCAGGAGGTGGGGCTTTCCCCCTCGTCGGTCTCGCTTGTTCTCAATAATCGGCCCTGTCGCATCTCGGAAGAAAACCGCAAGCTCATCAAAGAGGTCGCGGCGCGCAACCACTATGTTCCCAACCAGATTGCGCGCAGCCTGGTTATGCGCGAGTCGCGCACGCTGGGCCTTATCGTCCCTAACATCGAGAGCCGCTTTTTTGCCTCGCTCGCCGGTAGCTTGGAAAAGCGCTGCCGCGAGGACGGCTATGCGCTCTTCATTACCAGCTCGGGCGGAAGCGCCGATGACGATCTGGAGCTGCTGCGCCAGCTGGTGACGCGCGGCGTTGATGGCGTCTTCCTGGTGGTGGGTGACGAGTTCTCCGATGATCGCGCCCTGCGCGAAGAAGTCAGCCACCTGCCCATCCCGGCCGTAATGGTCGACCGTGCCATTGAGGGGCTCGAGTGCGACAAGGTGATGTTCGACCACGAGATGGGCGGCTATATGGCCACCCGCTATCTGATCGAGCAAGGCCACCGCCGTATTGCCTGCCTGGTTAATGCCCGCCGTTCCAATACGGGTCGCAAGCGACTTGCCGGCTATGAGCGCGCGCTGCGCGAGGTTGGCCTGCCGATCGACGCGCGTTTGGAGTTTGAGAGCGAGTACTACATTCCGAGCGCATACGAGGCCTCGGAGGCAGTGCTCGCAACTGACGCCACTGCCGTGTTCGCAAGCTCGGATAACATTGCCCTCGGTTTGCTCAAGCGCTTACACGAGATGGGGAAGAGCATCCCGGGCGATATCTCGGTGGTGAGCTATGACAACTCGGCGGCCGACGTTCTCTTTGAGCCGGCGCTGACCGCGATTGAGCAGGACCCTGGTGTCCTTGCGGAGCATGCTTTTGGCTGCATGTCCAAGCGTCTTGCCGGTAGGGGCGGCAGGCGTGCCGAAGAGGTCGTTCTGGAGCCGGAGCTTATCGTTAAGGACAGCGTGCTCGAGCTTACTAAACACAACTAAACACGTTTACCAATTTGCAGAGACCGAATGTGGAGCACCTGTGACAATCAACGCCGCAGGTGAATGTCGCGTTTTGCTAATCGATGGGATTGATAAGGGTGATAAAACGTTTTTTCACCATGATAAAACGTTTTAGCAAATATACTGGTCCCAACGAAAGGTTGCCGTATTGGAGGGTGACCGCACAGCGAAGGGACATAAACAATGGCTAAAACACTGGGGACGCCGTGGCAAAAGCTGGGCCACGAGGTGCCGGCTTCCGAGCTCGAGGGCGTCGACCTGTATTGGCGCGCATCGAACTATCTGTCCGTCGGTCAGATCTACCTTCGCTCTAACCCGCTAATGCGCCCCGACTTTGTCGACGAGAAAACCGGTGAGGTGCGCGACTTCGGTCGTCCGGACGTTAAGCACCGCCTGGTTGGCCACTGGGGCACCACGCCCGGCATCAACTTCCTGTTCGGTCACGTCAATCGACTGATCGCCGACCACAACCAGAATGCTATCTTCTTGATGGGCCCTGGTCACGGTGGCCCCGCCGGTACTGCTCAGTCGCTGCTCGACGGTACCTACCGCGAGATTCGCCCCGACATCACCAATGACGAGGCAGGCCTGCAGAAGTTCTTCCGCCAGTTCTCTTATCCCGGCGGCATCCCGAGCCACTTTGCGCCCGAGACGCCCGGTTCCATCCACGAGGGCGGCGAGCTCGGCTACACGCTCAGCCACGCTTACGGTGCCGTCATGGACAACCCGAGCCTGTTGGCCGTGGCCGTGGTGGGCGACGGCGAGTCCGAGACCGGCCCGCTCGCGACCTCTTGGCAATCCAACAAGCTCGTGAACCCGGCAACCGACGGTATCGTTTTGCCGATCCTGCACCTCAACGGCTACAAGATCGCCAACCCCACCATCCTCGCCCGCGTGTCCGACGAAGAGCTCACCAAGTTCTTTGAGGGCATGGGCTATAAGCCGCACTTCTTTGTCGCCGGCTTTGACGACGAGAGCCACGCAAGCATTCATGCGCGTTTCGCTGCCCTGTTTGAGCAGGTCTTCGATGAGATCTGTGACATCAAGGCAACCGCGCAGGCCCAGGCCGCCGCAGGCGAGACCGTGGTCCGCCCGGCCTACCCCATGATTGTGTTCCGCACGCCCAAGGGCTGGACCTGCCCCAAGCAGATCGACGGCAAGAAGACCGAGGACTCCTGGCGCGCGCATCAGGTGCCGCTGGCGAGTGCCAAGGACACCCACGAGCACTTCCGCGTGCTGCGCGAGTGGCTGCGTTCCTACAAGCCCGAGGAGCTCTTTACGCCCGAGGGCCAGGTGCGCCCCGAGGTGACGGCCTTTATGCCGACCGGCGAGCTGCGCATCGGCGCCAACCCCAACGCGAACGGCGGTAAGGTGCGTCGCGAGCTCGAGCTGCCCGATATCCACGCCCACGAGGTCCCCGTCGACACTAATGGTCATGGCTGGGGCTCCACCGAGGCCGCCCGCGTCTTTGGTGAGTACACTGCCGACGTTCTGGCCAAGAACATGGATGACTTCCGCATCTTCGGTCCCGACGAGACCGCGTCCAACCGCCTGCAGGCTGCCTACAAGGTGACCAAGAAGCAGTGGGACGCCGGCTTCTACGAGGACGAGGCCAACGACGAGCTGCTGGCAGGCTCCGGTAAGGTCGTCGAGCAGCTGTCCGAGCACCAATGCGAGGGCTTCCTCGAGGCCTACGTGCTCACTGGCCGTTCCGGCGTGTGGAGCTCCTACGAGAGCTTTGTCCATGTGGTCGACTCCATGGTCAACCAGCACTGCAAGTGGCTCGAGGCTACCAAGCGCGAGATTCCGTGGCGTGCCCCCATCAGCGGCCTTAACATTTTGCTGTCGAGCCACGTCTGGCGTCAGGACCACAACGGCTTCTCGCATCAGGACCCCGGCTTTATTGACCTGCTGCTCAACAAGGCCAACGACACGCACATCGTAAACGCCTACTATCCGGCCGACGCCAACATGGCTCTCGCCGTGGCCGAGCGCGTCTACCAGTCCACTGACTGCGTCAACGCCATCTTCTGCGGCAAGCAGCCTGCTCCGACCTTCCAGACGGTCGACGAGGCCAAGGCGGAGCTCGCCGAGGGCGTTGCGACTTGGGAGTGGGCATCGACCGCCGATTCGCTCGCCGAGGCCGACGTCGTGGTCGCCACCTGCGGTGACGTGCCGACGCTTGAGGCTCTGGCTGCAACCGACATGCTGCGCGAGCTGGGCATCAAGGTATGGTTCGTCAACGTGGTCGACCTGCTCAAGATCCAGAACGTCTGCGAGAACGACCAGGCTCTCAGCGACGAGCGCTGGGCTGAGCTGTTCGGCTGCGGCGAGAAGCCCGTCTTCTTCGCGTTCCACGCCTATGCCGGCACGATTCGCCGCCTGATCTGGAACCGCCCCGGCCACGATGCCTTCCGCGTCCACGGCTACGAGGAGAAAGGCTCCACGACAACGCCGTTCGACATGCTGCGCCTGAACAACATGGACCGCTGGACACTGGCCGCCGACGTGCTGCGCATGGTCGACGCTGATAAGTTTGCCGAGCAGATTGATAAGTGGGAGGCATTCCGCACCGAGGCCTTTGAGTTCGCGTGCGATGAGGGCTACGACCACCCGGCCTTCACCGACTGGGTCTGGCCCGACGCCGCAGCCGCAACAGCAGCCGACGGCGCGCTCTCCGCAACGCAGATGACCGCAGGCGACAACGAGTAGGTAGGCATCCGGGACGGTCTCGCGCTGGGGCCGCCTCCGGGCTGGTGCCCTTCCTCGGAGAAGTGGGCTTCGCGAACTTCTCCGAGGAAGGGCACCAGCCCGGAGGCGGCCCTCTCGACCGTTTCGATATGCGGGGGCTGATTATTTTTTATGTAATGGGGACACGGCTGCTACTTCCTTGAAGACCGTGCATCTAACTTTGGTCAGCCAAGATTACATTGCTGGGGCTGGGGTGCCTGCTTTGTTTTGAGAAGTTCGCGAAGCCCACTTCTCAAAACAAAGCAGGCACCCCAGCCCTCGTCCGTGAACTTTTCCGCTGGGCGAGCCATAGACGCCGCGTACCGATAGGGTAAGGCGGCGGCTTGAAATTGGTGCTATATTCAGCTTGAGTTGTTTAATGCTAGTACGGGAGGCTGATATGGGGCTGTTCAAGAAGAAAAACCCGCAGGATGCCTTTGATCCCGATGTGTTTACCATCACGGATACGATTTTGGACCCGCCGCGGTTTACGTTTTTGCCGGCTATCTACCAGGATGCCACGCGTCGCAAGTGGGCCGTGCATCAGCGCGGCGGCGAGCCGAAGATTTTTGACTATGCGGACGTGTTGCAGTGCGAAGTAGCCGAGGCGGGCGATCCGGAGGCCGAGGAAGTGGCCTCAAAACAGGAATTTGCCCAGCGTATCCTGGCAAATCCCGCTAAGGCGGCAAAAATGAACGCAGCCAAGCGTAATATGTGTCTTGGTATGGGCGTTGTTGTGGCGGTTCAGACGGGAAAAGACGAGGTTTCCAAATTAGAGATTCCCGTTATGACCGACGAAGTCAAACGCGATTCAAGTCTATATAAGTCGTATCGGAATGTCGCCGAGAAGATCAAGGCCGAATTTGATGCCATGGGTGGTCTGGCCTAATTTTGGCGACATGCGTTTCTGAACGAGGAGTCTGTGCAATGGCAGGCGAATCTTATGCAATTCCCCCCAAAGATCGTGCTGTCGAGGGAATTCTTTGGTATATCCAGCACTATCAGCTCGGCGGCGGCGATCGCTTGCCGGCCGAGCGTGTGCTGTGCGAAGTGATTGGTGTTTCGCGTACGGCGTTGCGTGCTGCTATCACGCGGCTCATCTCGTGCGGAACGCTCGAGAGCCGTCGTGGGTCGGGTACGTATGTGTGTCCTCCCAAGCCGTTGAACATCTTCCAAGAAACGTATAACTTTTCCGATGCTGTGCGGACTGCCGGCCTGCACCCCTCTTCTCGTCTGGTTTCCACCGGGGCCATCGAGGCGGATGAGGCACTTGCCGACAAGTTTGGGGTTGCTGTAGGTGCTCCCTTGCTCCGCATGCAGCGTGTTCGACTTATTGAGGGCGAGCCGGCGTCAATCGAGACGGCTCACGTTAACCTGTCCCTGTGCCCCTCGCTTCCCGATCACGATTTTGAGTGTGAGAGCCTTTACGATGTCTTGCTCAAAGAAGGCGGCGTGCGCGTTGAGCATGGACGTGAGCATATCTCCATCTCGCGTTTGAACGCCGAAGAGGCCGAGCTGCTCCAGCAAGAAGAGGGAACGCCGGTGTTCTATGAGAGCACGATAGAATTTGATAAGGACATGCGTTTTGTGGAGTATTGCAAATCGGTGATTTTGCCCACAAAGTTCCGCTTTGCCGATAACGGCGAAAAGAACGGCATGAGGAGCGTGGCAGGTGAACAATGGCTGAAACAGTAGATGCCACCCCGGTTTATATGCGCATTCGACGCCGCATTGAAGAGCGTATCGAGCGCGGTATTTATCCCACGGGTTCCATGATTCCGTCCGAAAAAGACCTCGCCGAGGAATTTGGTACGACACGCTTGACCATCCGAAGCGCTGTCGACGAGCTGGTGCGGCGCGGGCAGATTCGACGCGTCCGCGGAAAGGGCGCGTTTGTGGCACAGAAAGTGCCCGTTGCCTACGAGCGAACAGGGGGCTTTCGCGAGTCGGTCCGTGCTTCGGGCGGCGAGCCGTCCGTCCGCATCCTCGCGCGTTCCAAGCGTTATGCGGGCCCATATTATGCCAACCTGTTTGGTATTGCCGAGGACGATTTGCTGTATTCGATTCGGCGTTTGAACTGCGTCAACGGCGATCCCGTATCGATTGAGATGGCGTTCATCCCATGCCTGCTGTTTCCCACAATCGAAGATATTGACGTGTCGGTCTTCAGTTTGTACGAGACCTATGAGATGCTGGGCCGAAAGCCGGTCACGGCGCAGGAAAAGCTTGATATCGAAGCGCTGGGCGCGCGAGATGCCGGCCTGCTTGGACTGGAGCAGGGCGATCTTGCATTGACGCTGGAGTGCGTGAGCTTCGATGCGAGCGGCCAGGCGATTGAGTACGTCAAGTCCTTTAACCGTGGCGACGCAGGCGGCTATACCTATACGTACTAGCTGGTGTTTTGTGAATAACGGCTGGGAAACTAACCAGTTTTGATCGTTGAGTCAGCTGTATACACAACCTTACATGGCTCAAAATCGACCGTTCGCCGAAGGGGATAAATTACACGACAAAGAGGTATCAAAAAGCCGTAACCTATAACCGTGATTGGTATCAAATACCAATGATTTGTTACGAGGTGAGACGATGAAGATGCTCGATTACGTTCAGCTCGCCCATGTGCGTATGGGAGAGAACCTCGAACGTTCGTCTGAGCTGGTAGCGCAGCTCGTTGATATTTTCCAGTCCGGTTCTTTTAACGCACTGCGCATCGTTGCTTCGGGTTCGTCGCGCCATGCCGCCGATTGCGCCAGCGATTACCTGCAAGATGCGCTGCAGATGCAGGTGTCCGTTGTGACGCCCGAGGCCTTCGTCGATTTTGAGCACACCTATCCGCAGCATGCGCTCAACATCGCCGCCTCGCAGAGCGGCTATTCGACCAATACGATTGCGGCGCTCGATTACATGCGCGCGCACGATATGGCTGCAGTTGCGCTCACGGCAAACGTTGAGGCACCCATCAAGGAGCACGCTGACGTCGTTCTTGACTACGGTGTGGGCGTCGAGTCGGTGGACTTTGTGACTCTGGGCGTTGAGGTTCTCGTTGAGTACCTGGTGCTCTTTGGTATTTACGGCGGCCAGGCGCGCGGAACGATTGACGCCAAGGGCGTTGCCCAGCGTATTGACGACCTGCGCGAGGCTATCCAGGCTAATGCCGTGATGTGCAAGACCGCCGAGGCATATGTCCAAGACCACATGCTTGAGCTTTCTGAGCACATGCCCGCCATGGTCGTCGGCAACGGCCCCAACTACGGTGTTGCCGAGGAGGCGGCGCTCAAGCTGAGCGAGACCATCAAGATTCCTGCCATGCATCACGAGGGCGAGGAGTTCGTCCACGGTCCCGAGATGCAGATAACCCCAGGCTACCTGGTGTTTATCGTCGACGACCCGCAGGGGTCGGAGCGTCTTGCGAATATCGCCGATGCGCTATCGAACGTTACGACAAAAACGGTGCTGCTCACGGCCCATCCCAGGGGTAGGGCTCACGAGGTTACGGTGCCTCAGGTGGCTCCGCTGCTCAGTGCAATTCCCAATCTTGTGTTCTTCCAGACGATTGCGGCAATGATCGCCGAGCGTCTGAAGTCATGGGACGTGCACCCGTATCTCGATGCTGTCTCCAAGCAAATGGAGGTCAAGGCAGAGGGCTACGAAGAGTCAGTCAATGCGCTTAAGGCCAAAGCGGCCGAGTGTTACGGAATGTAAGCGGGTTTTGATGCCCGTTGGCATGGGGGATGTGGAGACAACCCCAGAAAGGAGAGACAAATGAAGGAAACCGAGAAGATCGAGATCATGCATTTCGACCAGGAGGGCTACCTCGAGGACGGCAAGGCGCTCTACGAGACCGGCAAGAAGATGACCGCGCTCGCCGACAAGGTCGCCGACGAGGG
>DXMB01000002.1:0-67955 GCA_019414425.1 Collinsella sp. | reverse complement strand
CTGCGCAAGACGGAGGCCACATTAAGTGGCCTCCTTTGCGTGCGGAACTCGCGATCGATGTTGCCCCATACACCCGCCCAGGTCCTTGGGTAACGTTGCTGGACGAACATCGCTCTGCTCGTTCGCTTTTTGGTCTGGAGAGCCGGGTGGGCTGATATATAGATACGAGTAGGGGCTCCCCCGTTGATGGGCGGGGGAGCCCCTACTTGCGTTTGGGTTGTTGTTGCTAGCCAGAGGCTCGCCGGGATGGGCGCGGGGTTTGGTCGATCGCGAGTTCCGCACGAGCCGGAGAGCACTTAATGTGCTCTCCGTGCGAGCAGGACTGCCCGAGCAGGCGATCAAACCCCGCGCCCATCCCGGCGAGCACTCGGGTACCAGTGACCTACAGGTGGCTAATAATCAGTTCCATCTTGCCTTCGAGGTCGATGGAGCTGACGGTGCTCGGGGCCAGCAGGTGGCTTCCCTTGTGGACGGGGTCGCCGCAGACGGTGCCTTCGCCGTTGATGACCGACAGGCACATGAAGGGCCAGCGCTGGTCGAGGGTCTTGCTGCCGTCGACACGCACACGATCGACGGTGTAGCAGGGATTGGACTCGAGCTCGGTCACGCCGTCGACCTCGGGCGCGGTCACGGTGCCGTCGGTCGGCGCCTGAACATCAAAATCGATGCAGTCGAGGCTCTGCTCAATATGCAGCGGGCGCAGCTTGCCGTCGGTGCCGGGGCGGTCGTAGTCGTACAGGCGATAGGTCACATCGCTCGACTGCTGCGTCTCCAAAATGAGCGTACCGGTCTTGATGGCGTGCACGGTACCGGAGTCAATCTGGAAAAAGTCGCCCTTGTGAATCGGCAGCACGTTGAGCATCTCGTCCCAGCGGCCGTCCTCGATCATCTGTGCTGCCTCGGCGCGGTCCTTGGCGCGCTGTCCGACGATGATCGTGGCGCCGGGCTCGCAGTCCAGCACATACCAGCACTCGGTCTTGCCCAGGCTGCCGTTCTCGTGCTCGGCAGCGTACTCGTCGTTGGGGTGAATCTGGATCGAAAGGTCGTCCTTGGCGTCCAGAATCTTAATGAGCAGCGGGAACTCCTTGCCCTCGCAGTTGCCAAAGAGCTCACGGTGCTCGGCCCACAGCCACGACAGCGTGTGGCCGGCATACGGGCCCTCCGCAATCTGGCAGTCGCCGTTGGGATGGGCCGAGATAGCCCAGCACTCACCGATGGGACCCTCGGGAATGTCGTAACCAAATACGGTTTCGAGCTGGCGGCCGCCCCAGATCTTCTCGTGGAAGATCGGCGTCAGTTTAATCAAATCGGACATGTTCATACCCCCATGGTGTTGTGCGGTTGCCCACTCTAAACGAGCCATAACGAGCGCCCGCATGACTACAAAACTATGCCAACGTTACGTTGTGCAGCTCAAAGCGGTCACCAACGTTGCGCGAGATCGAATGCTCAAAGGCGGTGCCGCTATCCAAAAAGCCAATCTGGTTGAGCTCGAGCAGGGGAGAGCCGGGTTTGGTGTCCAGGCGCTCAGCCTCTTCCTCGGTTGCCGCTACGGCGCGAATGGTGCGGTGGAAGCTCGAAATCTTCAGCCCGCATTGCTCGCGGATGAAGCTGTAGACCGATCCATACAGGTCTTTCTTTTTAAGGCCCGGAATCAGCTCGAGGGGCATGTAGGTGTACTCGATAACGATGGGCTTCTCGTCGACCTGGCGCACGCGCACGATGTGATAGGCAAAGTCATCCTCGGCAATTCCCAGCTGAGTCGCAACCTCTGCCGGTGGATTGACAATCGAGAAATCGTAGACCACCGAGGTTACCTTCTCCCCGCGGTGCTCATACGAAAAGCCCTGGGCGCGGTCGTTCTTGCCCTGGAAAAACGCCTTGTCGGGAAGCCCCGCCGTGTCTTTAACGTAGGTGCCCGATCCGCGCCGGCTGGTAACAAGACCCTCTTCGGTGATCTGCTCGATAGCTCGTTTGACGGTGATTTTGGAAACGCTATAGAGCTCACAGAACTCAACGACGGTGGGTAGCTTGTCGCCCGGTTTAAGAGCGCCATCCTCGATGCTTCGACGGATATCTGCAGCTATCGCCTCGTATTTGGGAATCATGGAACCTCCTTTCCGACATATAAGAATACGCAAGTAAGTATAACCCCCAACGAGGCACCCATATTACTTTTATATAAGAAGTCCGAGAAAGAAAAAACAAAAAGACGCTTTACTTTAGAAATTAGAGCGCTATAGTTGTACGCAACGAACGGAACCCTGCCGCCGGCAGGGCCGACCGTTTGGGGACGGTTTTGTTTTGGCGGGCTGGATATCTGGATAACCGGTGCGCGCCCGCGCCGGATAACTTGCCAAAGCAAACCCGTCTCCAACCGAAAGCTCTAGACACGAAAGCGAGGACTTTGATGGCTCAGTATCAGCTGCCCCGTGACTTCTTCTTTGGCGCCGCTATGTCCGGCCCGCAGACTGAGGGTCAGTGGAACCAGGGCGGCAAGCTCGAGAACCTGTGGGATACCTGGTCCATCCAGGATCTGGATTCGTTCTATAACCGCGTTGGCTCTTATGCTGGCAATGACTTTATGGCTAAATACCAGGAGGACCTTCGCATTTTGAAGGACTTGGGCCTGGATACCTACCGCACCTCCATCCAGTGGAGTCGCCTGCTCGATGCTAACGGCAACCTCAATGAGGAGGGCGCCGCGTGGTATCACGAGCTGTTCCGTGCCTCTCGCGAGGCCGGCCTGGAGCCGTTCGTCAACCTGTACCACTTTGACATGCCTACCTACCTCTTTGACCGTGGTGGTTGGGAGAGCCGTGAGGTCGTCGAGGCGTACGCTCATTACGCCGACGTTGCCTTCCGCGAGTTTGGCCAGGAGATCAAGTACTGGTTCACCTTTAACGAGCCCATCGTCGAGCCCGAGCAGCGCTATCAGGAGGGCGTGTGGTACCCGCAGCTCCATGACTATAACCGCGCCCGCACCGTGCAGTATCACATCTCGCTGGCGCACGCGCTGGCTGTGGCCAACTACCGCCGCGCCTATGACGAGGGCGCCGTTCGCGCCGACGCCAAGATCGGCATGATCAACTGCTTTACCCCGGTCTATACCAAGGAGAACCCCAGCGAGGCAGACCTCGAGGCCGTGCGTATGACCAGCGGTATCAACAATCGCTGGTGGCTCGACCTTATTACCAAGGGCGAGCTTCCCGCCGACGTGCTCGACAGCCTGGCCGAGGGCGGCGTTAAACTTCCGTTCCGTGCCGGCGACCAAGAGATCCTCAAGCAGGGCGTTGTCGACTGGCTCGGTTGTAACTACTACCATCCCACGCGCGTTCAGGCTCCGGCGAGCAAGATCGACCAGTACGGTCTGCCGCACTTTGCCGACGAGTACGTATGGCCCGACGCCGTTATGAACGAGAGCCGCGGCTGGGAAATCTACCCGCAGGGCCTCTACGACTTTGGCATGGACTGCGCTAAGAACTACCCCGATCTTGAGTGGTTTGTATCCGAGAACGGTATCGGCATCATGGACGAATACAAGAACCGTGACGCCGAAGGGACCATTCAGGACGACTACCGCGTCGACTTTGTGCGCCAGCACCTGGAGTGGGTTGCCAAGGCAATCGCCGAGGGCGCCAAATGCCGCGGATACCATTATTGGGCCGTCATCGATAACTGGTCTTGGGCTAATGCCTTTAAGAACCGTTACGGCTTTGTCGAGGTCGACCTCATGGACGGCTACAAGCGCCGCCTTAAGAAGTCTGCAGCTTGGCTCAAGCAGGTCGCAACGACCCACGTGGTTGACTAGCGACCGGGCGAGCGCCCAGACCGCGCGCCGCCGCGCGCAAAACATGGCACATCTGGTGGCAAAGGGCGACAGACCACCGTGCGCATAGGAAAAGGCCGGATTTGATAGTTAGGAGCAATCATGGCCAGTGAAAACGGAAAGAGCTTCCTCGACAAATTTGCCGAGGTCTCTGCGAAGGTGGGAAACCAGGTTCACCTGCGTTCCCTGCGCGATGCCTTCGCAACCATCACGCCGCTCTATATCCTTGCGGGTATCGCGGTTCTTATTAACAACGTCGTGTTCCCTCTGTTCCCGCTCGATGCGGCGGGTCTTGCCAATCTTCAGACCTGGGGTTCGGCAATTACGCTGGGCACCCTCAACGTCTCTGCCATTGTCTTGGCCGGATTGATCGGCTACAGCCTCGCTAAGAACGAGCGCTTCGATAACCCGCTTGCCTGCGTGGTCGTCGCCATCTCCGCTTTCGTTATCATGATGCCGCAGCAGATCACCGCCACGCTTGCCGCCACGAGTCCGCTGCTCACCGACAAGATCACCTCTGCCGAGGTCACGGGCGCCCTTTCGACTGCCAACACCGGTACCAACGGTCTGTTCGCGGCTATTATCATCGCCCTGCTCTCCGTCACGCTCTTCATCAAGATTTCCGGCGTCGAGAAGCTTAAAGTAAAGCTGGGCGAGGGTGTGCCCCCCGCGGTCTCCAACTCCTTTAACGTCATGATCCCGATGCTGCTCAACCTCTCGATCTTCGCAGTTGCCGCAGCGCTGCTCGCCGTGTTTGCCGGCACCGATCTGTGCACCATCATCTCCACGTGTATTTCCAACCCGCTCAAGAGCATCATGAACGCCGGTCCGTGGGCTGTTATCCTCATCTACACTCTTGCGAACCTGCTGTTCTGCGTCGGCATTCACCAGTCCACCATCTCTGGCGCTACCGTCGAGCCGATCCTGACCATGCTCATCGTCGACAACATGGCTACCTTTGCCGCCGGCGGCACCATCCAGCCCGATCACTACATGAACATGCAGATCGTCAACAGCTTCGCCCTTATCGGCGGCTCGGGCTGCACCCTCATGCTCCTGCTCGATACCTTCCTGTTCTCTAAGAACAAGGCTTCCAAGACCGTTGCCAAGATGGCTATCGTTCCTGGCCTGTTTAACATCAACGAGCCGGTCATCTACGGTTACCCCGTCGTGTACAACCTGCCGCTCATGATTCCGTTCGTGCTTCTTCCCGACCTGTTCATCGGCATCACCTATGGCCTGACCTGCGCGGGCATCATCAGCCCCTGCATCGCCCAGGTGCCTTGGACCATGCCTCCCGTCATTAACGCCCTGCTTGCCACGGGCTTTGACTGGCGCGCCGGCGTATGGCAGGCCCTCGAGCTTGTCATCGGCATGGTTGTCTACCTGCCCTTTATGAGGATCTCCGAGAAGGCCATCGCCAAGCAGGAGGCCCTTGCCGAGCAGAACGCCTAAACGGTTCGTTTTCCCTTTCATTGTTGCGGGCGCCGGTACGCGGTGCCGGTGCTCGCGGCTCTCCCTGCGTAAAGACGCAGGGGGTGGGTACAGTAGCCGCAAGGAATAAAACCAGTTGTCGTCTGCGCGCCGCGCAGTTATAAGGAGGAAACCATGAAGAAGATCATGCTTTGCTGCAATGCCGGCATGTCCACGAGCCTGCTGGTCCAGAAGATGCAGTCCGAGGTCGCAAGCCGTGGTCTGGACATCGAGGTCGAGGCCCGTCCTATGAACGAGGCTCACGATCACCTGGACGAGTGCGATATCTTGCTGCTCGGCCCGCAGATTGGCTACACCAAGGGCGATTTTGAGAAGGAGGCCGCTGGCCGCTTCCCGGTTGAGGTCATCAACATGGTCGACTACGGCCGCATGAACGCTGCTGGCATCATCGACCACTGCGTCAGCGTGATGGGCTAGGTGCAGCGCATGGAGGATATGAACGAGCTGCAGATGACCTGCTTTGAGATCATCAGTTTCGTCGGAACCGCCAAGAGCATGTACATCAATGCCGTGCAAAAGGCCAAGGAGGGCGATTTTGACGCCGCCGAGGAGCTTATCAAGCAGGGTGACGAGGCTTACAACGGTGGTCACGATGTTCACATGGGGCTCCTTAAAAAGGAGGCCAATGGCGAGCGTAACGGCGAGGCCCCGCTGATTCTGCTGCATGCCGAGGACCAGATGGCAGGCACCGAGACCATGCGCGTCATGGCCACGGAGCTCATCGAGGTCCACAAGCTGCTGCAGGCGCGCACGGCCTAGTCGGCGTTATCGCCGCGACGGACCGTTCGGCCCACCAGACAATTCAGTCCCTTTCACGGGCGCCGGGAGCCTCCGCCTTCCGGCGCCTTTATATTTGGCGAAGGCCTTGCGCGAGCTGATGAGCGGGCGTTCGCATTTTCCCAGATAAAACCTGCCAAAACAAACCTGTCCCTTTTTGGCAGGTTTTTGTCTTAGGAGCGGTACCATACAGGCAATGTTTAAACGAGAAAGGTGGGCTCCCATGGAACCTAAGCAGTACTACATCGGCATCGACGTCGGCGGCACTTCGGTTAAGGAGGGCCTGTTCGATGAGGACGGCAACCTGCTTGCCAAGGCCAGCGTACCCACGCCTCCCATCGTTGACGCTGCGGGCTTTGCCGCGGTGACCGAGGCGATCGACCAGGTGGTCGCCAAGGCGCAGATTCCGCGTGCCTTTGTGGCTGGCATTGGCCTGGCCGTTCCGTGCCCCATCCCGGCCTCGGGCGATGCCAAGGTCAAGGCCAACATTGCCATTAACCTGCCCGAGCTTAGGATCGCCATTCAGGAGCACTGCCCCGACGCGGTCGTTAAGTACGAGAACGATGCCAACGCTGCTGCCATGGGCGAGGCCTGGCTCGGCTCTGCCAAGGGCGTGCAGAACGTGGTGATGGTCACCATCGGTACCGGCGTGGGCGGCGGCGTTATCGTCAACGGCGACGTGGTGTCGGGCGTTGTGGGCGCCGGCGGCGAGATTGGCCACATGTGCCTGAATCCCGACGAGGAGCGCACCTGCGGCTGTGGCGGCCATGGCCACCTGGAGCAGTATTCCAGCGCCACTGGCGTGGTGAGCAACTACCTTGCCGAATGCAAGAAGGCGGGCGTCGAGCCCATCGAGCTCACCGGCCCCTCCGATTCCAAGGACGTGTTCCAAGCTTGCCGCGAGGGCGACAAGCTTGCGCTGGCCGCGGCTGATACCATGGCCGATTATCTCGGTCGCGCTCTGGCGCTTATCGCCAACGTGGTCGACCCCGAGATGTTCCTGATCGGCGGCGGCGCCTCCGCCTCGGCCGACGTCTACCTCGACAAGGTCCGCGAGCACTTTAAGCACTACGCGCTTTCCGCCTCGCGCGAGACGCCCATTGAGGTCGCCTCGCTCGGCAACGACGCCGGCATCATCGGTGCCGCTTACGTAGCCCTGCGCGCCGCCGGCAAATAGCTGGTGCAAGGGGGCCAGGTTACTTTGCACCAACATGGTGCAAAAGGGACAGCCTTGGCCTCCATGCCTGCCCCAAAATATGCCGTAGCCCTTCCGTCTGCGAAGGCTCGGCATCGGCGTGCTACCATAGCTACGTCCAAGTACACATATCAAGTGGAGGATATCCATGGCAAACGTTCTTGTCTTTGGTCACCAGAACCCCGATAACGACGCCATCATGAGCGCCGTCGTCCTGTCCCAGCTGCTCAACCAGGTTGAGTATGCCGGCAACACCTACGAGGCCTGCGCCCTTGGTCAGCTTCCGGCCGAGTCCGCCAAGCTGCTCGCCGACGCCGGCATCGCCGAGCCCCGCGTGATCGAGTCCGTCGAGGCCGGTCAGCTCGTCGTCCTCACCGACCACAACGAGTCTGCCCAGTCCGTCGCCGGCCTTAAGGACGCCACGGTCTTTGGCGTTGTCGATCATCACCGCATCGGCGACTTCGAGACCGCCGGCCCGCTGCATTACATCTGCCTGCCCTGGGGCTCCAGCTGCACCATCGTCACCAAGCTCGCCGGCGTGCTCGGCGTTGAGCTTTCCGACGTCCAGGCCAAGCTGCTGCTCTCGGCCATGATGACCGACACGCTCATGCTCAAGAGCCCCACCACCACCGATGTCGACCGCGCTGTCGCCGCCAAGCTCGGCGAGCAGGTGGGTGTCGACCCGGTCAAGTTTGGCATGGAGGTCTTCCTCACCCGTCCGTCCGGCTCCTTCACCGCAGCCGAGATGGTCGGCAACGACATCAAGATGTTCGAGCCCGCCGGCAAGAAGCTGCTCATCGGCCAGTACGAGACCGTCGACAAGAGTCGTGCGCTCGGCATGATCGACGAGATTCGCGAGGCCATGCGCGCCTACGCCGCCGAGAAGGGTGCCGATGGCATTGTCCTGTGCATCACCGACATCATGGAGGAGGGCTCGCAGGTCCTGCTCGAGGGCGAGACCGAGGCCGCTCAGAAGGGCCTGGGCATTGCCGACGAGCACGACGGCGTCTGGATGCCGGGTGTCCTCTCCCGTAAGAAGCAGGTCGCTGCCCCCATCATGGCCGCCTGCTAGGTTTAGTTGACCAAACGCCACGACCGGATCGCGGACGTCCCGCGCTCCGGTCGTTTTTTGTGCACGGCGCCGCGTCGTCTCTTGGACAGGCGTGCCCGTGCCGTTGAGCAAATAATGTTCAACCTGTGGTTCCGCTTTTCGGCCACGCCTGCGTGCTTGTCGTGCAGGGTAGGCTAGATGCAAGCGTAATACGTTAGAGCGCGGCGCCGCCACTTGGGCGGGCCGTGCTTTTTTAAGACGGGAGCTTTCCCGTGAAAGGAGCCGCCCATGGCAGCAACTGAGCAGCTGTTCAACGTTCGTGAGCGCAAGCGCTTTGAACGTCACGACATTTGGGAGCGCATCGCCGAGAACGGCACGATTTCCGCCGCCGTCATGGTCTTCGCCGCTATCGCCGCCGTTATCTGCGCCAACACCGATGCCTACGAGGCCATCCATCACTTTTTGGAGACCCCGCTGTATGTGGGCCTGGGCAACCTTACGGCTGGTCTCACCGTTGAGCTTTTCGTCAACGACTTCCTCATGGCGATTTTCTTTTTGTTGGTGGGCATTGAGCTTAAGTACGAGATGACGGTCGGCGAGCTCAAGAATCCGCGTCAGGCCATGCTTCCCATGTTGGCGGCGGTGGGCGGCGTCGTCGTTCCCGCCTGCATCTACCTGATCTTTAACCATGCCGGCGCCCGCAACGGTTGGGCCATCCCCATGGCAACCGATATTGCCTTTGCGCTGGGCGTGCTGTCGCTTTTGGGCAACCGCGGTCCCAACGGCGTGCGCGTGTTCTTCTCGACGCTCGCTATCGCCGACGACCTGATCTCCATCGCCGCCATCGCCATCTTCTACGGTCAGAGCCCCAATCCGTTTTGGTTGGGCGCCGCCGCGCTTGTGACCTGCGCGCTCGTGTGGCTCAACAAGACGCAGCATTACCGCCTTGCCCCGTATTCGGTACTGGGGCTGCTGTTGTGGTTCTGCATGTTCAAGAGCGGCGTACATGCCACGCTTGCTGGCGTCATCCTGGCCTTCACCATTCCGGCCAAGTGCGGCGTCAAGCTCGATAGTCTCACCGATTGGCTGGGCGAGTGCCTGCCGCTGCTCGATGACCGCTACGACGACGAGGCACACATCCTGGGCCAGCATGACTTTACCGTCTCGACTACCAAGGTCGAGCGCGTCATGCACCGCGTGACCCCGCCGCTTATCCGCATGGAGCGTCTGATCTCCACGCCGGTCAACTTTGTGATCCTGCCGATCTTTGCGTTCGTAAACGCTCAGGTTCGTTTAGTGGGCGTGGACATGAGCACGCTGCTCACCGATCCGGTGACGCTCGGCGTGTACTTTGGCATGCTGCTGGGCAAGCCGATCGGCATCTTTGGTATGACGTTTGCCCTGGTTAAGCTTAAGGCCTGCGAGCTGCCGCACAATGTCAACTGGCACATGATTGCCGGCGTGGGCATTCTGGGCGGTATCGGCTTTACCATGTCGATTCTCATCAGCGGCCTTGCCTTCCCGACGGCCCAGTTTGAGGTTCTTGCAGCCAAGGCCGCTATTCTCGCCGGTTCGGTCACCGCAGCCGTGCTCGGCATGATCTACATGAGCGTGGTCTGCAAGCATCCCTCGCCCAAAGACGAGTAAGAGCGCGAAAACCGGCTCCAGAACCGATTCGGGCGCGTCCAAAATGCGGATTCTGGCGGTGCTTGCCGCCTGCCAGACACGCCAGTGGTCAAAAAACGCCGTTTGTGAGTACTGTCACAAACGGCGTATCATTTTAGGTGCGGAAAATAATGAACAAAGTTATAAGAACTGTACGTTAATGAGTGACCATCGACTTCCAATTTGGCGCTAGCTGACGGTGATTAGGAAGTTTCAAGTCGAGTTTTGCCGATTTCGACCAAAAATCGCTGCTACTAAAAAGGTAACAGTACTCATATTTGCCCTTTTTTGGCCACAAGCCCTAAAACAAGCCTCGCCAAGGTCGGGAAGCGGGCCAAATCGCCGGCCTCGAGGCTTATTCCACCGTTCCGTAGACGGCGCCCCAGCCGTGGGCGGCCAAGGCGGAGTTGAGCTGGTCGCAGAGTGACTGGCGGTCGTAATAGCCGGGCGGTAGCAGGTTGACGATTTCCATGAGATCGGGCGCCAGGTCCAAGATTTCGGCCTGTACGATCAGGTCCAGGCGGTCGATGGCATGGCGGTCGTAAAACAGCCCGTCGACCAGGCGCTGCAGGTCGCCGAATTCCTCGGCCCTAAACGATCCGTACTCCATAGTGCCTCCTTGGGCGCCCCACGCCGCCATGCGCGGCGATTCGTAATTCATTGCGATGAACTTAATCTATCACGGCTTCATACCGTTGTGGCGGTGGCGGTCTATACTTAGACGAACTGCAACGTACCGCTTCGCGAAAGGTCGCACCCATGCAGACGATCTACCAGAAGATGGAAACCACCGAACTCGATGCCGCCATCGAGGCGCTCAAAGCCGAGGTCGCCGAGGTCAAGGCCAAGGGCCTGGCGCTCGACATGGCCCGCGGCAAGCCGTCGCCCTCCCAGGTGGACATCTCTCGACCTATGCTCGATATCCTCAATGCCGATGCCGATCTGCACGACGGCAACGTCGACTGCTCCAACTACGGCTGCTTTGAGGGCATTCCCTCGGCACGCAAGCTAGCGGGGGAGTTCCTGGGGTGCCCTGCCGAGCAGACGCTCGTGCTGGGCTCGTCGAGTTTGCTGATTGAGCATGACATCGCCGGTATGTTCTGGCGTTGCGGCTCGTGCGGCAGCGAGCCCTGGGACGCCTACGAGGCCGCGCACGACGGCAAGAAGGTCAAGTTCCTGTGCCCCGTTCCCGGCTACGATCGCCACTTTGGCATCACCGCCGACTTGGGCATCGAGAACGTCCCCGTCGCGATGACCGACAACGGCCCCGACATGGACGAGGTTGAGCGCCTGGTTGCCGCCGACGATTCCATCAAGGGCATCTGGTGCGTGCCCAAGTATTCCAACCCCACGGGCATCACCTTTAGCGAGGACACTGTGCGCCGCCTGGTCGAGATGCCCACGGCCGCGCCCGATTTCCGCATCTTTTGGGACAACGCTTACTGCGTGCACGACCTGTACGACGAGACCGACGAGCTCGCAAATATCTTTGACCTCGCTCGCGCGGCGGGCACCGAGGATCGCGTGGTGGCCTTTGCCTCGACGTCCAAGATCACCTTCCCGGGCGCCGGCATCGGCTTTATTGGTGCGAGCCCCGCGGTTATCGCCGAGTTCTCCAAGCGCCTGAAGGCCGGCCTCATCAGCGCCGACAAGCTCAACCAGCTGCGTCACGTGCGTTTCCTTCCCACCATCGAGGCGGTCAAGGAGCACATGAAAAAGCATGCCGAGTTCCTGCGCCCGCGCTTTGAGGCCGTTGAGCGTAAACTCACCGAGGGCTTGGGCAACACGGGTTGCGCCACTTGGACTCATCCCCATGGCGGCTACTTTGTGAGTTTCGATGGCCCCGAGGGCTCGGCCCAGAAGGTCGCCGCGCTTTGTGCCGACCTGGGCGTCAAGCTCACGCCGGCTGGTGCCACCTGGCCTTATGGCAAGGATCCGCGCGACACCAACATCCGCATCGCGCCGAGCTATCCCACGGTCGAGGACCTGGAGGCCGCGCTCGATGTGCTGGTGCTGGCTGTCAAGCTCGTCGCTGCCGAGCTTGCGCGTGCCGAGCGCGCCTAACGCGTAGGGCCCCGCAAGTCCGCGCCTAGTACTATCCGCACTTTCGATACGTAAAGGAGCGTATACATGGATTTGGGTATTTCCACCAACCCCACGCCAGAGCTCTACACCATTAAGGTGACCGGTGAGATCGATATCTCTAACGCCGATAGCCTGCGCAATGCCATCGACCTGGCGCTCGAGCAGCCCACTGAGGCCGTTGAGCTCGATTTTGCCCAGGTGAGCTACATCGATTCGACGGGCATTGGCGTGCTTGTGGGCGCCGCACACCACGCAGCTGATCATGGTAAGCGTTTTAGCTGCGTCAACGTGCAGCCCCCGGTGATGCGCGTGGTTCAGCTGTTGGGCGTCGACCAGGAGATTTCGATCACCGCTGCATAATCTTTGCCCCCAAAAGGGCGTGCCGTTTGGCATATGTTTGTGATGCGCTCGGACGTTTTGGCGTCCGGGCGCTATACTTGACCGAATGAATAGACGAGTTCCGGCCGAATGGCGCGGTGCGGGCTCGACTCACATCGAGCCTTGGAGGTATGTGTGTTTGGTATTGGAGAGGGTGAGCTCGCGATCATCGTGGTCTTCGGCTTTTTGCTGTTTGGCCCGGATAAGCTCCCGCAGATGGGCCGCACGATCGGCCGTGCCATCCGTCAGTTCCGCGAGACGCAGGAAAAGATGACGGCCGTTGTTCAGTCCGAGATTATCGATCCGGTGAGCGAGGCCGCGTCGGCCCCGGTCAAGCCCAAGAAGGCCGCTGCGACCGACGACGATTCCGATGCGGACGAGGATGCCGCCGAGACGGCAGCGCCCGCCAAGAAGGAGACCTTTGCCGAGCGTCGCGCCCGTCTTGCTGCCGAGAAGGCCGCAAGCGAGGGTGCTGCTGAGGGCGAAGGCGCTGTTGATGAGGCCGAGGGTACAGTGCCTGCTGCTGCCGTCGAGCCCGAGCCTGCTGCAGAGCCCGAGCCCGAGCCGGCAGAGCCCACGACGGCTGACCTCTACGCCCGTCGTCCCCGCAAACGCAAGGCCGTCGTCGACCAGCTCGCTCGCGAGCTCGAGGTCGAGGACGATGCCGAGGCTGCTGCCGCCGACGCCCCGAAGGGAGGCGATGAGTAATGCCGATCGGACCTGCGCGCATGCCGCTCTTCGATCACCTGGGAGAGCTTCGTCGCCGCCTGACTATCGTGGTCGTATCGGTGTTTGCCGCCGCTATCGTGCTGTATTTCGCCACGCCTGTGGTGCTCGATATCCTGGAAGACCCCATCCGCTCCTTTGTGCCGGACGGTAAGTTCTACATCACCACCACGCTCGGCGGCTTTGGCCTGCGCTTCTCGCTGGCCATCAAGATGGCCGTGGTCATGTGCACGCCCATGATCATCTGGCAGATCCTGGCATTTTTCCTGCCGGCACTGCGCCCCAACGAGCGCAAGTGGGTTGTGCCCACGGTGCTCGCCTCGACGGTTCTGTTCTTCCTGGGTGCCATCTTCTGCTACTTCATCATCATCCCGGCGGGCTTTGAGTGGCTCATCGGCGAGACCTCGGCCGTCGCTACGGCGCTGCCCGACCTGGAGAACTACGTCAACATGGAGCTGCTCTTTATGATCGGCTTTGGCGTGGCGTTTGAGCTGCCGCTCATCATCTTCTATCTGTCCGTCTTTCACATCGTGTCCTATGCGGCCTTCCGCAGCGCCTGGCGCTACGTGTACGTGGGCCTGCTCGTGGGCTCGGCTGTGATCACGCCCGACGGCTCGCCCGTTACGCTGGGCCTTATGTACGGTGCCCTGCTTTCGCTCTACGAGATCTCGCTCGCCATTGCCCGCGTGGTCATTACCGCGCGCGAGGGCAAGGAGGGCCTGTTCGTGAGCCGTCTGGACCTGTTCTCGGACGACGAGGACGACGAGGAGTAAAACGGTATGCACGAGGTTGGCATTGTCAACGGCATACTCGATACAGTGATTCGCGCGGCGCGTGGGGCGGGGGCCTCGCGCGCCGTTTTGGTAACGCTGCGTATCGGGGATATGACCGAGGTCGTGCGCGAGGCGCTCGACTTTGCGTGGGGGACGTTTCGCGACGAGGACCCGCTCACGCGCGGCTGCGAGCTTGCCGTGGAGGAGGTCCATCCACAAAGCGAGTGCCTGGACTGCGGCGAGGTCTTTGAGCACGACCGTTTCCATTGTCGCTGCCCCCAGTGTGGCGGCGCCAACGTGCGCCTGCTGCACGGCCGCGAGCTCGACATCGCCAGTATCGAAATCGAGACCCCCGACGATTAACCCGCCAGCCACCTGGGGACAGGGTATAAAGGAGCCAAAGTAAGGAGCGCTAAGTATGGCCGAGAAAACGATTGATATCGCGTCGCCGATCCTGTCGCGCAACGAGCGCCTGGCAGATCAGCTGCGTCAGCGATTTAATGAGGCAGGCACCTACGTGATCAATGTGCTGTCGAGCCCCGGCTCGGGTAAGACCACCACGATTCTGGGCACCAACGAGCGCCTGCGCGACAAGGCCGGCCTACGCTGTGCCGTCATCGAGGGCGATATCGCCTCGGATGTCGACGCCATCACCATGAAGGAAGCCGGCATGCCCGCCATCCAGATCAACACGGGCGGCCTGTGCCACCTCGAGGGCAACATGATCATGGAGGCCGTCGACGCCTTCGACCAGGCCGTCGGTCTGGAGAACATCGACGTCATCTTTATCGAAAATGTGGGTAACCTGGTCTGCCCGGTCGACTTTGACCTGGGCGAGAACCTGTCCATCATGATCCTCTCGGTGCCCGAGGGCGACGACAAGCCCATCAAGTACCCGGGCATCTTCCAGCACGCCGGCGCGCAGCTGCTCAATAAGGTCGACGTGGCCCCGGCTTTCGATTTTGACATGGATAGGTATACTAAGACACTCGATGACCTCAATCCGCAGGCGCCGCGGTTTGCCGTGAGCGCGCGCAAGGGCGAGGGCATGGATGCCTGGTGCGATTGGCTCATCGGGCAGATTGAGCAAGCAAGGGCGTAAGTCGGCCGCCAAGAGGGCGGGCGCAGCCGCAGACACACGAGATAGGAGCCTCTTTTGAAGCTCATCATCGCTGAGAAAAACGACGCCGCGCGTCAGATCGCCGAGCGTCTGTCCACGGGCAAGCCCAAAAAGGACAAGGTGTACAACACCGCCATCTACCGTTTTGAGTGGAAGGGCGAGGAGTGCGTGACGATCGGCCTTGCCGGTCACATCCTGGCACCCGATTTTTGCGACAGTGTGCTGTTCGATAAAAAGTTGGGCTGGTATTCGGTCACGGAGGACGGCGAAATGCTGCCGGCCGACATGCCCGATGGCCTGGCTCGTCCGCCCTACGACACCAAGCGCAAGCCGTTTCTTGCCGACGGTATCTCCATCAAGGGCTGGAAGCTCGAGAGCCTGCCCTATCTCACCTGGGCGCCCGTCATTAAGCTGCCGGCCGAGAAAGAACTCATTCGTTCGCTCAAGAACCTCGCTAAAAAGTCCGACAGCGTCATCATCGCCACGGACTTCGATCGCGAGGGTGAGCTGATCGGTTCGGACGCTCTCAACAAGGTGCGCGAGGTCGCGCCGGACTTGCCGGTCGCCCGCGCCCAGTATTCTTCGTTTACCAGGGCCGAGATTACGCAGGCCTTCGATAATCTTGTCTCGCTCGACCAGAATCTGGCCGACGCTGGCGAGAGCCGCCAGCACATCGACCTCATTTGGGGTGCGGTGCTCACGCGCTACCTGACGCTCGCCAAGTTTGGCGGCTTTGGCAACGTGCGTTCCGCCGGCCGCGTGCAGACGCCGACGCTCGCCCTGGTGGTCGAGCGCGAGCGCGAGCGCATGGCGTTTGTGCCCGAGGACTATTGGCAGATTCGCGGCATGGGTGCCGCGCAGGGCGCTGCCGAGGACGATCGCTTTAAGATTGCCCACAAGACGGCACGTTTTACCGACAAGGATGCTGCCGAGACGGCGTATGGTCACGTCGACGGCGCCAAGACGGCAACCGTCGCCGCGGTGACCAAGCGTTCGCGTAAGCAACAGCCGCCCACGCCGTTCGCGACGACCTCGCTGCAGGCTGCCGCCGCGGCCGAGGGCATCTCGCCTGCGCGTACGATGCGCATCGCCGAGTCCCTCTACATGGCCGGTCTCATCAGCTACCCGCGTGTCGACAATACCGTGTACCCCGCGACGCTCGATCTGGGCGCCGTGGTGAGCGACCTGGCAAAGATCAACCCGGCGCTGGCGCCCGTGTGCAAAAAGGTGCTTGCCGGTCCCATGAAGCCCACACGCGGCAAGGTCGAGACCACCGACCACCCGCCTATCTACCCCACGGGCGAGGGCGATCCGTCCACGCTCGACGGCGGCCAGCGTAAGCTCTACGACCTCATCGCCCGTCGCTTCCTAGCAACACTCATGGGTCCCGCGACCATCGAGAACACCAAGCTCGAGCTCGACGTGAACGGTGAGCCGTTCGTGGCTTCGGGCGATGTGCTCGTGACCCCGGGTTTCCGCGAGGCGTATCCGTACGGACTCAAGCGCGACGAGCAGATGCCGCCGCTGGAGCAGGGCGACATGGTCGACGTGTTCGACATTAAGCTTGAGGCCAAGCAGACCGAGCCGCCCGCGCGCTACAGCCAGGGCAAGCTCGTGCAGGAGATGGAAAAGCGCGGCCTGGGCACCAAGTCCACGCGCGCGAGCATCATCGAGCGCCTGTACGCCGTGCGCTACCTCAAAAACGATCCCGTGGAGCCAAGCCAGCTGGGCATCGCCATCATCGATGCACTGACGCAGTTTGCCCCGCGCATCACGAGCCCCGATATGACCAGCGAGCTCGACGGCGACATGACTCGCGTCGAGCGCGGCGAGGACACCGAAGAGCATGTCGTGACGCACTCGCGTGCGCTGCTGGCCGGCGTGCTCGACGAGCTGCTCAAGCACACGCAGGAGCTGGGCGACGCCATCAGCGACGCCGTCACGGCCGATGCGCGCGTGGGCGCCTGTCCCAAGTGCGGCAAGGACCTGGTTATGAAGACGAGCGCCAAGACCCGCGGCAGCTTTATCGGCTGCATGGGTTGGCCCGACTGCGACGTGACCTATCCGGTGCCGAGTGGCGTCAAGGTGAGCCCGCTCGAGGGCGAGGCCGCCGTGTGCCCCGAGTGCGGCGCGCCGCGCATCAAGTGCCAGCCATTCCGCCAGAAGGCCTTCGAGATCTGCGTGAACCCCACGTGCCCCACCAACTACGAGCCCGATCTTAAGGTGGGCGAGTGCAAGGTGTGTGCCGAGGCCGGACGTCATGGCGACCTGATCGCGCACAAGAGCGAGAAGAGCGGCAAGCGCTTTATCCGCTGCACCAACTACGATGACTGCGGCGTGAGCTATCCGCTGCCGGCGCGCGGCAAGCTCGAGGCGACGGGCGAGACCTGCCCCGAGTGCGGCGCCCCCATCGTGGTGGTCAACACGGCGCGCGGTCCGTGGCGTATCTGCGTCAACATGGACTGCCCGACCAAGGAGAAGAAGCCCGCCCGCGGTCGCAAGACCACAACCAAGGCGAGCACGGCAAAGAAGACGACGGCTAAGAAAGCCACTGCCGCCAAGAAGACGACCGCGAAGAAGTCGACTGCCAAGAAAGCAGCCGCCGACAAGTAACGGCGCAGTCGAAACATTGCCAAAAAAACGAGCGAGGACCCCGCGATCCTCGCTCGTTTTTTTGACCGGCAGTTAGGGACGTTCCTTTTCTGCCGGCAGTTTAGGAACGTCCCTAACTGCCGGCTCGGGAACGACAAAGCGCTAGTTCACCTCGACGGGCTTGGCGCCGGGATAGCGCTCCTCAAAGTCTAGGCGGTACTTATTGTCATTGGTGCCCGCCACGTTGTCGCGCGACAGCGGCGCCACGATCTCATTCTTGTGGTCCGCAGGCTTGGCGTATTTCAGGCTGATCTCCCAGGCATCACAGATTGCGTCAATGCGGTGATCCAGGTCGTCGTACAGGGCGATGATATCCTTCCAGGAGCTGTAGTTCTTGGAGCTCGTCGGGACGTCCAGGTCCTCGACGATGTCGTAATACTGCTCGATGGTGTCCTCCGTGCGCTCGGCGACGTCGGCGAGATTTTGACGGGTGGTTCGATCCTCTTCCAGATAGTTGCCGTTGAAGTTCTGCGCGCAGCCACGGACCTGGCTGTCGAGATCTTCGAGCAGGTCGTAGTATTCGCTCAGGCGACGGTAGAGGTTCTGCTCGGAGAGCGTTGCTTCGCCGCCATCCTCGTCGTCATCGTCATCATCGTCGTACAGGCTGTTGGGATTGCCGAGAGGCTTTAGGTCATCGTCGTCGACGTCATGGTGCAGCTTAGCTACCTCGGCAGTCGTCTGCGTGGCGGCGTTGTCGAACGGTCTGATCGCAAAGAAGATGACCAGGGCGATGATGATCGCCACCAGCACAACGATAACGGCGATAAGCGGCCCGGTGCCGCTCTTTTTGGGAGCGGGGGTCTGTGGCGAAGCGGGCGCGTATGCGGGAGCCGGCTGCTGTTGGGGCGAGCCGCTCGCGACGGGTATGCGCTGCGTGGTCTCGACGGCCTCGGTCCTTGCGGCGGGGTCGGGGCTATAGGCGAGGGGGTCGTCCGCCTTGGCTTGCGGCGTATCAAGGGAGCCGGTCTGCTCAAAAGCGGGCTGGCTATCGCTCGCGGCTGTTTGCTCAACGGGTGCACCGCACGAGGTGCAGAACTTGGCATTATCTGCAAGAAGCTTGCCGCACGAGGCGCAATACCGAGACATTGCCACTCCTTTCGCCACATTTCAATGCAATACGACGATTATACCCAGCATCCAAAATTCCCCATCATACGTTGCGGTGAAATAGGGACTGTTTGGCGGTCTCAGAGCTTCAATCAGTCCCTATTTCACCGCAACTTTAGCCGGCAGTTGGGGACGTTCCTTTTCTGCCGGCAGTTTAGGATCGTCCCTAACTGCCGCCCTAATGACTAGGTTCGATTTGGGGTGCGCCGGACGCTGGGGTATCATGGCTTGGTTGATATATCTGCATTTACGCGCCTTGTAGGAAGGGGCTGCGCCCATGGCTTTTGAGCCCGCTCAACATAGCTTTATCACGCTCGAGGGCGTCGATGGCGCTGGTAAATCTACGCAGGCGCGCCTGCTTGCCCGTGCGCTCGAGCTCGCTGGCCACCAGGTTGTGAGCCTGCGCGAACCGGGTGGTACTGCCATCAGCGAAAAGATCCGTGCTCTGCTGCTCGACCCCGCTAATACAGCGATGGGCGACACCTGCGAGTTGCTGCTCTACGAGGCGGCGCGCGCCCAGTTGGTGCACGAGGTCATAGCCCCCGCCCTTGCGGCCGGCAAGGTGGTCCTGTGCGATCGCTTCTACGATTCCACGACCTGCTACCAGGCGTTTGCCGATGGCCTCGATCGCCAGATAGTGCGCGACGCCAACAACCTGGCCGTCGCGGGTACGCACCCGGCGCTCACACTCGTCTATCACATCACGCCCGAGCAGGCGGCGCTGCGCATGGCAGCCCGTGGTGCGGCAGATCGCATGGAGGCAAAAGGCATGGCATTCCAGGAGCGTGTCTACCAGGGCTTTTGCGCAATTGCTGCCGAGGAGCCAGACCGCGTAAAGCTCATCGACGCCACTACGACCGTCGAGGAAGTCTTCGAGAAGACGGTCGAGCAGGTTCGCGCGTACGGTCTCGACATTCCGCAGGAAGCCGTCGCCGCCGCGCTTGCCAAGGAGGCCGAGTAACATGGCCCCCGCTCAGGCAAGCCTGCTGGCCAAGCTCGACACCCAAGAGCGCGTGCGCGACTTTTTGACCAATGCCGTCGCCAGCGGCCGTGCATCGCACGCCTACCTGTTTTTGGGCGCCCCCGGCGCGGGCAAGCTCGATGCCGCGTGGGCGCTCGCCCAAGCCTTCCTGTGCGAGCAGGACGGCTGCGGCGCATGCGACAGTTGCGTGCGCGTCTCTCGGCATACGCATCCCGACGTGCACTATTACACGCCCGAGAGCGCCACGGGCTACCTTATTGCCCAGACCCGCGAGCTGCTCGATGACGTGCCGCTGGCACCCATCCGCGCCAAGGCAAAGGTCTACATCATCGACCGTGCCGAGCAGCTGCGCGCCAACACCGCCAACGCGCTGCTCAAAACGCTCGAGGAGCCGCCCGAGGGCGTTATGTTCATCTTGCTGGGCACCTCGGCAGACGTGATGCTGCCCACAATCGTGAGCCGCTGCCAGTGCGTGCCGTTTCGGCTGGTGTCGCCCGCCGTCGCCGCGCAGGCCGTGAGCCGCGCCACCGGTCAGGACCCTGCGCGTTGCCGCATGGCGGTCGCCGTGGCGGGAAGCCCCACACGCGGCATCGAGTTTCTTAAGAGCGCCGAGCGCCAGGACGCCCGCCGTCAGATGGTCCGTGCCATCGACTCACTCATTGCCGCCGACGAGGCCGACGTGCTCAGTCGCGCCAAGTCGCTCATCGTCGCCGTCAAGGCGCCGCTCGCCGAGGTCAAGTCCACGCAGGAAAAGGTACTCGAGCAAAATGCCGACTACCTGTCGCGTGGAGCATTGAAGCAGCTTGAGGACCGCAACAAGCGCGAACTCAACGCGCGCGAGCGTTCGGGTATCATGGAAGCGCTGGCGAGCGCGCGGACGCTCATGCGCGACGTGCTGCTGACACTTCAGGACGAGGCGGCCGACGTGGTGAACGAAGACGTGCGTGACACGATCGGTCGGCTTGCCGCTGCGACCAATGTTGCGGGTGCCACCCAGGCGCTCGAGGCGGTCGCGACCGCCGAGCGCAACATCGCCAGAAACGTTACTCCCCAGCTGGCCATCGAGGTCATGCTGTTCGATATCAGGAAGGCACTGAAATGCCGTTAGTCGTACCCGTTAAGTTTACCTACGCCTCGCGCGACCTGTGGTTTGACCCGCAGGACCTGGATGTCCTCGAGGCAGATTACGCTATTTGCTCCACCGAGCGCGGAACCGAGATCGGCCTGGTCACGGCCGATCCCTTCGAGGTGCCGCAAGACGAGATCGGTCAGCCGCTCAAACCCGTGCTGCGCGTGGCGAGCGACATCGACCTGCAGCTTGCCGACGACCTGGCCATCCAGGGCGACGAGGCCATGGTCGATTTCCGCCGTCTGGTCAAGGAGCTCGACCTCGAGATGAAGCCGGTCGGCGTCGAGTACCTGTTTGGCGGCGAGAAGGCCGTGTTCTACTTTGCGGCCGAGGAGCGCGTCGATTTTCGCCAGCTCGTCAAGGATCTGTCCTCGACGCTGCACATTCGCGTCGACATGCGCCAGATCGGCGTGCGCGACGAGACTCGCCTGGTGGGCGGCTATGCCCAGTGCGGCCAGGAGCTCTGTTGCACGCGCTTTGGCGGACAGTTTGAGCCCGTCTCGATCCGCATGGCAAAAGAGCAGGACCTGCCGCTCAATTCCTCCAAGATCAGCGGCGTTTGCGGCCGCCTGATGTGCTGCCTGCGCTATGAGTTCGAGGCCTACAAGGACTTTAAGAGCCGTGCGCCCAAAAAGAAGACGCTCATCGATACGCCGCTCGGCAAGGCGCGTATTCAGGAATATGACACGCCGCGTGAGCAGCTGGTGCTGCGCCTGGAGAACGGCAAGGTTTTTAAGGTCAACCTGGCCGATATGACGTGCTCGGAGGGCTGCAAGAAGAAGGCTGCCGAGCAGGGCTGCAATTGCCGCCCCGACTGCGTGACGCGCGATGTGCTCGAGCGCATCGAGTCGCCCGAGATGCGCCTGGCGCTCATGGAGCTCGACCGCGAGAATGGCGTCGACGTGGGCGATGGCCTGTCGAGCGCCGACCGTCTTGCTGGCACGTCGATGCCCAAGCGCCGTCGTCGCGATGCCGATTCCGATGCTCGCGCCGGTCAGGGGCAGGGCGAGGGTCGTGGCCGCGGAAAGGGCCGTGGCAATGCCGCAACGCCTGAGGCCGAGGAGGCCGCTGGCGGCCGTCGCCGCCGCAAGCGTGCGGGCTCTGCCGATGCCGGCGAGGCCGCAGCCGCCGGCAAGAACGGCGCTCGCGAGCGCGAGGTTCAACAGCCCCAGCAGCAGAATCGCGGCGGTGGCATGAATCCCACGCGCCGTCGTCGCCGTCATCTGTCGAGCGAGGAGCGCGAGGACGCCTTCCGCGCCGCAGCTGCTCGCGAAGTCGGTGCCGCCCCCAAGGGCGCCTCGGCCTCCGACGCGCCTGCCGACAAGGGCGGCAAGTTACGTGGCGAGGAGGAGCGCGCGCCGCGTTCGCGCCGTCGCCATTCCTCGGGCGCGCAGCAGAAGCCTTCAGTGCCCTCCGTGGCCGATCAGGTCTCGGATGGCGAGGTCAAGGTCACGCGCCGTCGTCCCGGAGATGGCGGGGGGGCTGCTGCCAAGGCTTCGCGTGGCGCCGCTCGCGACGAGCGCGAGCCGCGCGAGGATCGCGGTGGCGAGGGCTCGGCCGACCAGGGTCAAAAGCGCCGTCGCCGTCGCCGTTCCCGCAAGCCGCGCCAGGATGGTGGCGAGGGCTCGACCCCGTCTTCGTCTGCACCACAACCGCCCGCCGGCGAATAACGCCCGCGAGCGGATTTAGCTCGCCTTGCCCCGAGCGCATCGGGGTATCATAGCGCTGAATCAACAACCCTCCCTGCGACCGAACGTAGGGAGGGTTGTGTCTTGAAGAGCCATCTGAACATATTGAGCCGTCTGCAGGGTGCCGGCGCCCTACCGTTTGCGGACGAATTGCTACCGTTTGCCGAGCGGGTGGCACGCGAGGCGCTCGAGGCATTGTCGCCAACACGATGTGCCGGCTGCGAGCGCGCCGGTGCGCTTATTTGCCAAGACTGCCTGGCTGCGCTCACGCTCATCGACCCACGTCATAGCTGCACCCGATGCGGCGCCCCGTTTGGGGATTTGCTGTGCACTGAATGTTCGGTCGAGGGCACGTCCTCGGCAATGTCGGAGGCGCTCGACCGCTGCCTGGCGTGCGCCGTCTACGCGCATCCGCTGCCGCGCATCATTAAAGCGTACAAGGACGCGGGCGAGCGACGCCTGGCGCCGTATCTGGCGGAGCTGCTCTACGACACCGCCCTGCATGCCCAGGTCGTAGCGCCCGATCGCTTAGGAGGTGTGCTGTCCGGTGCGGATGCGGTGGTGTTTGTGCCTGCGACGGCGGCAGCGTTTCGGCGGCGCGGTTTTGATCATATGGAGGCCATTGCGCGCCCATTTTGCGAGCTGTCGGGTGTTCCTCTGCTCGATGCCCTCGTCAAGTACGGGCATGGCGACCAGCGCGAACTCGGTCGTGAGGAGCGTCGCGAGCGTGCCCAAGGCATGTACGAGACGGTTGAGGACGTGCACGGCCGCCGCCTGCTGCTTATCGATGACGTTATCACCACGGGCGCGACCATGGCAGCAGCCTCGGCGGAGCTCAAGCGTGCCGGCGCTGCGGCAGTCGATGGCCTTGCTATCGCACGTGTTTGGTAGGGGTGGTTTTGTGGCAGTGAAGATTGAGCGGCGCAACGAGCCGACAGGCGAACAGCTAGCGGCTTCCGTAATCCTAACAGGCGCTTCAGCGCTGCGCATGATGCGCGCCGAGCGCCGGCAGATGGGCTATATCAGCTGGAAGGACCTCAATCCCGATGAAGAGCGCCGTGTGCTGCGCACGTCGTCGCCCTCGACCGAGGACATCTATCTTCCCGACTTGGTGCGAATTGGAGCCGCAAGCGGCGAGGTGCAAGAGGATTTGTGCTTGCTGGTGGGATCTGCGGCGCAGCGCCGCCGCATGCCTGGCGTGGGCTGGTCCGTGTGTTCCGGGTTGCCCGCCGGCTCGATTCTAGAGGTGGAACCGGGGGTGTACAGCTTGTCTCCCGAGGCCCTCTGCCTTGCCGTTGCGCGCGAACTTGGCTGTATCCAGGCATTTGCCCTGGCCCAGGAGCTGTGCTCTAAGATTTCACTGAGCGACCGCGGGAAGTATCTGCCTCCCTACACCTCGCCTGTTGCGAATAGGCTTGCAAAGGACAAGGACCAGCCAGCAGACGTGGGCTACTTTGAAGTCGAGCCGGCGCTGACGCCCGATCGCCTGGCAGATTACCTTGCGGCATGCAAGGGGAATGTGGCCAAACAGCTGCTGCGTCTGTGTCCCTACCTGTCAGAAAACCTGCTCTCGCCCATGGAGTGCATCATGCTCGCTCTGTTTTCGCTTCCGTTTTCCTATGGCGGATTTGACTGCGGTCCCTTTAAGACCGACTACAAGATCGAGTTCGATGACCGCGCGCAGGCAATCTCGGGGATGCCGCATGCAGTTTGCGATGCGTATCAGGAAGCAGCCCGGTTTGACCTTGAATACAACGGTGAGCTGGGCCATTCCTCCCGGAGGGGACGTATCCATGATGAAAAACGCAACACGGGCTTGATTACTATGGGAATCGAGGTCGCGACGGTCAACAACGAAATGCTCTGCGACATGGAAGCGATGGAAGCGCTCGCATGGCGCATCCACCAGCGTATGCGAAAGCGGTACCGGAATCGTGTCGATGCCCGCAGGAAGAAGCAAGAGGCGTTGCTTAACACGCTGCGGGCGTGTTTTGGGCTTAAGCCGGTCTAATTCGCGTCGAAAATAGGGGGTTAATCATATGCCCTGGCCAAAATATGGCAAATATGAGTACTGTCACTAAATCAGTAACAGCAAAATCAAGGAATTTAGGACTCGGAGGCGGCATAAAGTAAGAAGATAATAAACAAATGTGGAATAACTAAGCATCAGGTTGGCGACATTGAGCGCAAAATCTGTCCGAGAGGCCAAAATTGCCTGTTACTAAATTGCTAACAGTACTCATATTTGCCATTTTTTGGCCACGGCACCCTAAGAAGGGTGTCCCGGAACTCACCGTAGGGGAGCTTCGGGCTTCATGGGGGCGCGTGCGGTCCGCTCCGACCTGCAAAATCTGTGCTCACGGTGCGAATGACGCCCCTAACCTTAAACTTTAGCTTGAACTTAGCTATAATGCGCTACGTTCCTGCCAGGCTGTGGTTGCGGACGGACGAAATGCCCGTCCTAGTCCAAGACAGACGCGGTCAAAGGGATCCACGTAAGCGACCGCGTGCGCGCGGCGCGATCATGGCGCGTCCTAGATGTAAGCCGCACCGTCCGTTCTACTTTCTTTGGGGCAATACCGCCTCGCGGGCGAGCGGGCCAGTCGTGAAGGTGGCTGCGGCCTCCCGAGCAAACACCCCGGTGCGCAAGTGTGGGGTCAAATACCAGGTCAGCTGGTGGGAACAATCTGATATTCCGCGCGACGCACGGATCGTATACGACACAGAAGGCAGGGTAGTGGACATGGTGAGGGGCAGCTTGATGCACGCGGCTCGGTTAGGTGCTGGGACCGCAGCGGTCATCGCCGTTTTGGGCCTGAGCGGATGCGCGTTCAACCCGCTGTCTACGTTCACGACTCCCACGATCGACCAGATCGAGTGCGAGACCGTCACGTCCGCGGTGTCGGATGATGCCCTGGTCACCCCCGGTACCCTGACGGTTGCCCTCGATACCTCCGATGCGCCGCAGGCCATGCAGGGCGCTGACGGCGAGCTCACGGGGTATGCAGTCGACGCTGCCCGCGCCCTCGCAAGCCGCATGGGCCTTAAGGTCGCCTTTGTCGATGCGTCCTCGGCAGGTTCCGCGCTCGGTGACAAAAAGGCTGATATCTTTATCGGCGAGATCAACTCCACGGATGGGGACGTTAGCTCGCTCGGCACCTGCCTGTACGATGCCGCTTCCGTGTTCGGTAGAACCAGCGATGGTGGGTCGCTAAGCGTTTCCACCGATACCCTTAACACGTCTACTCTGGGTGTCCAGATGTCCTCGGCCTCGCAGGAGGCGCTTGCTAAGCAGAGCATCACCGCCAACCAAAAGACCTACTCCAACATCAACGAGTGCTTTGAGGCACTCGAGTCCGGCGAGGTCGACTATGTGATCTGCGACTCCACGGCCGGCGGCTACCTTGCACGCCTGATGAGCGAGGTCTCCTATGCCGGTTCGCTCGAGGCGCCCTCGACGCTTGGTGTTGCGGGCCTTTCGTCCAATGACGAACTGTGCCGTGCCGTGAGCGATGCCCTCGACGGTATTACGGCCGACGGCACGCTCGAGGCGGTCCACTCTGTCTGGTATGGCAGGATGCCCTACGACCTCACCACTAAGACGGTTTCGGGCGCTAACGTGCAGCCGGGCGACTCTGAGTCCAGTGAGACCGCATCCTCCGGCAGCGAGTCCTCCGATTCCAACAATGAGACCGCATCCTCCGAAGACAAATCGTCCAGCCAGGAAGACACTATCACCGACGACGACATTAACAAGCTCAATAGCTAGTTATTGCTAGGGGTGGCGTCTCCTATGCGCTAGGAGGGACGCCTCTTCACGGTTTCAACACGCATCGCCGGGCTCTCCCAACAGGGGAGCCCGGCTTTTTCGTTTCCAAAAAACCAGCAGGTCAAAGACATTTTTTAGGTGCAAAAGCAAAGTCGCCGTCGCTCTTCCATAGCGCACTTTGCCACAGAAAAGTGCGAGACTTCGGTATGCGGTATCAAGCAATCGTTATTCGGGTCTTTAGGAATCCGCGTGATTAAATGCACGGCAATGGGTACATAGCCAGTACAGTAAGTCCCCGAGGCAGATTGGAGCCACGTATGGATATCAAGGTTTCTGGACGCAAGACGACGGTAACCGATGCTCTGCGTGCGCATGTGGATGAGAAGATCGGCGAGGCGCTCAAGGTTTTCGATATCGAGCCCATGACAGTCGACGTCGTGCTTCGTTATGAGAAGAACCCCTCGAACCCCAACCCGGCAATCGTCGAGGTCACGGTTCGTGCCCGCGGCTCTGTGATTCGCGTTGCCGAGCACGGCGCAGATATGTATGCCGCCATCGACCTCTCCGCCGATAAGGTTACCCGCCAGCTGCGCAAGTTCAAGACTAAGGTCGTGGACAACCGCCAGGGTGGTGCCAGCGCCGCGGATGTCGCACCGGTCGAGCGCGTCGAGGATCTGGCCGACCTGCTGCTGCCCGAGGAGGAAGACGACCTGCTCGTCCGCGAGAAGGTTATCGACGTCACTCCGATGACTGAGGAGCAGGCGCTGGTGCAGACCGATCTGCTCGGTCACGACTTCTACGTGTTCGAGAACGCGACGACCGGCCTTATCAATGTGGTGTATCACCGTAAGAATGGTGGATATGGCATCATCAAGCCCCGCATCGAAACACTTGACGAGTAAAATACGTTAACTTGCATGAGTTAACGGCTGGCGGCCATCCCATGCGGGTGGCCGCCTTTTTACGTAAGGAGTCGCTTTGATGGACAAGGCCGCATCCGCCGGTCATTCGGACCGTTGCCGCATCGTCGTCGATACCTGCTGCGACTTTAGCCCCGAGGTCGCCGCGAACCTCGATGTCGATATCCTGGGTTTCCCCTTCATTATCGATGGCGAGGAGCGTACGGACGACATCTGGTCGAGCATGAGCCCTAAGGAGTTCTACGACCGCATGCGCGCCGGTGCCCGCGTGTCCACCTCGGCTGTGTCGCTCGGTCGCTATATCGAGTTCTTTACCGAGTGCGCCAAAGAGGGCACGCCCACGGTCTACCTGTGCTTTACCTCGGCGCTGTCGTCGAGCTACAACTCCGCGTGCCAGGCGGCAGATGCCGTGCGCGCCGAGTATCCCAACTTTGAGCTCTACGTGGTCGACAACGCTCTGCCCTGCGCGACCGGCGCGCTCTTGGCGCTCGAGGCCGTGCGCCAGCGTTCGGCGGGACTGACCGCCAAGCAGCTGGTCGACTGGGTAAACGAGGCTAAGACCTATGTCCACGGTTACTTTACGCTCGAGAGCTTCGACGCACTGGCTGCTGGCGGCCGCATTCCGCCCGCGGCGGCGCAGCTCACGGCAAAACTCGACGTCAAGCCCGAGCTTTCCTACGACCTTGCCGGCTCGCTGTCGCTGATCGGCGTCAACCGCGGCCGCAAGAAGGCGCTCAAGTCCATCCTCAAGTCGTTCCGCGAGAACTATGTGCCCGATCGCACCATGCCCATCGCCATTATGACGGCCGATGCCGAAAAGGACGGCGACTGGCTCGAAGCCGCCATCCGCAAGGAGGAGGGTTGCGCCGACGTCACGATCATTCGCAGCTCCGTCGGTCCTACCATCGGCTCGCACGTGGGCCCCGGCATGGTGGCCTGCGCGTTTTGGGGTAAGAACCGCGCCGACAAGGCGTCGCTTTCCGACCGTATCGCCCGCCGCGTGCGCGGTCAGTAGGCAAGTAACGCGGCCGTAATCGATCCCAACTCACAGCCCAAACGCTGGCACCGAGTATTCAACCTGGTAATAACACCCAACCCAAAAGGAAAGGCTTCATGGCAAACAAGCTCTCTGTCGCATTCATCGGCACCGGAATCATGGGTGCCCCCATCGCCGGCCACATTCTGGACGCTGGCTATCCCGTCACGGTCAACAACCGCACCAAGTCCAAGGCTGCAGCGCTCGTTGAGCGCGGTGCCGTCTGGGCCGATACGCCGGCAGATGCCGTGGCGAACGCCGACGTCGTCTTTACCATGGTGGGTTATCCCTCCGAGGTCGAGGAGCTCTACCTGGCGGGCGACGGCCTGCTCGCGTGCACTAAGCCCGGCGCGGTCCTGATCGACCTCACCACAAGCTCGCCCGAGCTGGCGCGCGACATTGCCGAGGCCGCCCAGGTTTCCGGCCGCATGGCGTTTGACTGCCCCGTCACCGGCGGCGAGTCGGGCGCTATCGCCGGTACGCTCACGGCTATCGTGGGCGCTACCGAGAACGACATCGCGCCGGTCCGCGACATCCTTGCCACCTTTGCGGCCAACATCTGCTGCTTCGACGGCGCCGGCAAGGGCCAGGCTGCCAAGCTCGCCAACCAGGTGTCGCTGGGCGCCTGCATGGTCGGCATGGCAGACGCCATGGCATTTGCCGAGCTGAGCGGCCTTGACCTGGAGAAGACCCGCCAGATGATCCTGGGCGGTACCGGCAAGTCCGGCGCCATGGAGAGCCTGGCTCCCAAGGCGCTTGACGGCGACTACAAGCCCGGCTTTATGGTCGAGCACTTCATTAAGGACCTGCGCTTGGCGCTCGCTTACGCCGATGACCGCGAGCTCGCGCTGCCCGGTGCCGACGTCGCTTTTACGCTCTACGACATGCTCGACGCCATCGGTGGCGCCAAGCTGGGCACCCAGGCCATCACGGTTCTCTACAAGGAGGAGGCCGACGCCATCGCCGCCGGTCTGGACTGGTCGCAGTATCGCCCCGAGGAGCATGGCGCTCACGAGGAAGGTTGCGGTTGCGGCGAGCACGGCGAGGACCATGAGTGCGGCTGTGGCCATCACCATGGCGAGGACCACGAGTGCTGCGGCGGCCACGGCCATGACGACGGCCACGAGTGCTGCTGCGGCCACCATCACGGGGAGTAGCGCCCATGAGCTGGACGTTCGTGGTGCTTGCGCTGGTACTCTTTCTCTTTGCGATCTACATCGGCTTTCTGTGCGGCCAGTGGGCGTGCGAAAAGCGTGTCATCACCAAGCGCGACTACTGGATTGCCAACTTTGCAGGAGCGGCGGCGGTCGTCCTACTGACCTGGGTGTTCTCGCTGTTCCCGCTGGTGCAGTTTGCGCCGATCGGCTGGCTCGGCGGCTTTATCGCCGGCCTTAAGATGAGCTTTGGCGAGTCCGTCGGTCCATGGCGCAAGCACGACGAGGTTTTTAACGTCAACAAGGCTCATCGCGCCGCCGCCGACGCGGGCGACGCCGAGGAGCGCCGCCGTGCACGTCGCAATGGCGCGGCCGACCGGCAGCTCATCTCGGTCACCGATGACAGCAAGGGTGCTGGCTAGCACGCTAAGAAATAAGAAGAGGTAACTATGGCAGAAAACAAAGACGAACAGCTCACCGACGAGGAGCTGGCACAGCTCCAGCTGGCAGAGGAGAACGAGAACGCCGTCGACCGTCTGGTCCAGGAGCTCGGCTGCCCCACGCGCCGCATCCGCCAGTTTGCCGCCCGCGTGCTGCACCTGCTTGCCGAGCGCGATCCGCAGCGCGTCGTGCCCTGCGTGCCCGCGTTGATCGAGGCGCTCGACCGCCCCGAGGCGCAGACCCGCTGGGAGGCCCTCGATGCCCTGACGGCGCTCGCCACCACCTGCCCCGAGCAGCTGGGCGATGCCTTTGAGGGCGCCGAGACCGCACTGTTCGACGAGATCTCCTCCACGCTGCGCTATGCCGCCTTCCGCCTGCTGTGCGTGTGGGGTGCCACGAGCGTCGAGCGTTCGCGCGAGGCTTGGCCCATCCTGGACGAGGCCATCCAGTGCTACCACGGCGACCTTGAGTATCGCGACATGCTCGGTTGCCTGTACGAGTTTTGCCAGGGCGAGATCGACGCCGAGGTTGCCGAGAAGCTTGCGCTGCGCCTTAAGTTCGATGCCGAGAACGGTAAGGGCAGCTATCTTAAGGCCCGTTCGAGCGAGATTTGCGAAATGCTTGTTAAACGTTTTGGCCTGGATCTCTCCAAAAAGAAGAAGCGTGCTAGCGTAAAAAAATCTGACGACGCCGAAGACGAGGAGTAACAGATTATGGCGCACGATGTAGTCCTGATTCCCGGTGACGGTATCGGTCCCGAGATTACGCAGGCCATGCGCCGCGTGGTCGAGGCCACCGGTGTCCAGATCAACTGGAACGTCCAGGAGGCCGGTGCCGGCGTCATGGACGAGTTTGGCACGCCGCTGCCCCAGCACGTGCTCGATGCGGTCGCCGAGACCAAGGTTGCCATCAAGGGCCCCATCACCACGCCGGTCGGCACGGGTTTCCGCAGCGTTAACGTGGCCCTGCGCAAGCACTTCGACCTGTACGCCTGCGTGCGCCCCTGCCTGTCGCAGCCGGGCGACGGCTCGCGCTTCCGCGACGTCGACCTGGTCATCGTGCGTGAGAACACCGAGGACCTCTACGCCGGGATCGAGTTCGATGAGGGCGCTGCCGAGGTCGAGGAGCTCTCACAGCTTGTCGAGCGCTCGGGTCAGAAGACCTTCGCCGCCGATTCCGCCATCTCAATTAAGCCCATCTCCATCGCCAAGAGCCGCCGCATTGTGGAGTACGCCTTTGAGTACGCCCGCCGCTGCGGCCGTAAAAAGGTGACGGCCGTGCACAAGGCCAACATTATGAAGGCGACCGATGGCCTGTTCCTGCGCGTTGCGCGCGAGGTGGCCGCCAACTATCCCGATATTGAGTTCAACGACAAGATCGTCGACGCCACCTGCATGGGCCTGGTCCAGAACCCCAACGACTTCGATGTCCTGGTGCTGCCCAACCTGTACGGCGATATCGTCAGCGACCTGTGCGCCGGCCTGGTAGGTGGCCTGGGTATGGCCCCCGGCTCCAACATCGGTGCCGACTGCGCCATCTTCGAGGCAACGCATGGCTCCGCGCCCGATATCGCTGGCCAGGATATCGCCAACCCCACGGCCGAGATTCTGTCTGCGGCTATGATGCTCGATCATCTGGGCGAGAACGATGCGGCCAATCGTATCCGCGCCGCCGTGTCCGCCACGCTCGACGAGGGTAAGCAGGTTACCGGCGACGTGCGTCGTGCCCAGACCGGCTCCGTCGAGGGCGCCGTGGGCACGCAGGCCTTTGCCGATGCCGTTATCGCGCACCTGGCCTAAGACATGCAGGCTGCAAACGCCTAAATAGTACTTAAGTGTTTGCGTATAACCTAAGAATCAATACGCCCGGCACTCTGTCGGGCGTATTCTATTGAAGACTATGTTTCCTAACAAGGAGTAACTGATATGGGTCTGATTCAAAAGAAGGACGAGAAGGACGAGATCGACGGCATCCAGATCATCGAGCGCGGCGAAGGCCCCGACGGTGACGAGGACGAGAAGATCGATCTGGTCGCCGGTACGTCTGCCGAGCACATTGCCGCCGGCACGACGGCCGAGGAGGAGGACGCCCGACTGGAGGCTCAGATTGCCGCGGATGCCGCTGACGAGAATCTGATGCCCGAGGCCCAGGATGAGGACGACGATATTCTGGGTTCCGATGAAGACGACCATGCATCCAGGCACAAGAAGACGATGATTGCCGCCTTTGTGGTTGCCGTCGTGATCGCCGCCGTGGTCGGCTTCTTTATTGGCAATGGCGGCTTTGGCGGCAAGGGTGTCGGCTCGTCGACCCTGACCGAGGACCAGCTCGATTCGACCGTGGCAAGCTATAGCTACAACGGCAAGAAGAGCGACATCACCGCGCGCGAGGCCATCGAGAGCCAGTACAGCCTCGACACCGTCAAGGATAGCGATGGCAACTACACCGCTCCTTCTGCCGACGTCATCCTGTCCTACGTGCGCAACAAGATCCTGCTCGACGCTGCCGAGGACGAGGGCATTACCGTCTCCTCTAAGGAGATGAAGCAGTACGCCGAGGAATCCATCGGCACTTCGGACTACAAGACCATGGCCACGCAGTATGGCGTGTCCAAGGACCAGGCCAAGCAGATCGTCCGCCAGTCCGCGACGCTGCAGAAGCTCTACAAGAAGAAGGTGGGCGATAGCTCCGCAAGCATGCCGACCGCTCCGACCGAGCCTTCTGACGGCAATGAGGACACCGCGAGCAAGGATTACGCCGACTACATCATCAACCTTGCCGGCGACGAGTGGGATAGCTCGAAGGGTACCTGGAAGGACGAGAACGGCACCTACGCTAAGGCCTTTGCCGACGATGCCTTTACGGCCGATAGCGCTACCTATAAGCAGGCCATGACCGCCTACTACACTGCTTACCAGCAGTACTCTTCGCAGGCTTCGAGCGCCAGCTCCAAGTGGACCGAGTATGCTAACGGCCTCTACGCCAAGGCCAACATCAGCATCTACGGCCTGTTTGCGTAAGGTTTGCCTGCACTACTGCGCGCTAACCGATCTACCTGATTGAGCCCGCTAGAACGGACAACGTTCTAGCGGGTTTTTTGTTACCGAAACCACTAGGGTAGGCCTCGCGCCCGCGCAAGCGCTCCATCGCGTTTCCCTAATTCATCTGGGAAAACAACTGCAAACGATTGCAAGTAACCGGTGAACGGTCGAAAACTACCGTTCACCGATAATCTCAAAACTGGTTCTAACTGGTATTAAATCAAAAAGACCAATTCACATATCTTCACAATGACCTGCAATTTTTCTACACGCTATTTTTAGCCGCCCTGCGTTGTTTAGACACAGGAAAAGATCCGATTTTTTGCCAAAGCATTTCGAAACGGTTTCAAAACCGCAGGTAGAAGTGTTAACGACCGGTAAACGGTCGATTTATCACCGTGAGCGGTGCAAAAACGTTTTACCGTATGAATCAACGAAAGCGACCTCTTCTGGGGTGATATAGTGACAACAACACGTCACGTGGTTACTACCAGTTTAGAAACCACTGGTCTTCAAAGAACGCTTTCTAAGAAGCTTTAAGGGCGAGTGCCCGCTGGCTTCCGAAAATCATCGGACTCAGATTGTACACACCTTCGGAAGGGAAATTTGAATGGTTGGCTTTATTCTTACCGGTCATGGACAGTTCGCACCCGGCCTTGCAAGCGCTATCGCTATGGTTGCCGGCGACCAGCCTGCTTTTACCGTCGTTCCTTTTGAGGGCGACCAGGCCGCATCCTACGGTGAGGATCTCCGCGCCGCTATTACCGCCATGCGCGAGGAGTGCGATGGCGTGCTTGTCTTTACCGACCTGCTTGGCGGCACCCCGTTCAACCAGTCGATGATGATTGCCCAGGATGTCGACAACGTCGAGGTTCTGACTGGCACCAACCTTCCCATGGTTATTGAGCTTCTGTTCCTCCGCGGCAATGCCACGCTCGCCGAGCTTGGCGAGCAGGCCGTGACCGTTGGCCAGACGGGCATCACCGCCCAGACGGTCGCATCCGTTGCCGGCTCCGAGGAAGAGGATATCTTCGGCGACGAGGACGGCATCTAATGGCCGATTTCGGAGCCAACGTCCTGAGCTCCTCGGTCGCCCTTTTAGGCCTGCTTGTCATCATGGGCTTGATTTACACCATCTGGTCGCAAATCAACATGAAGAAGAAGCAGAAGTACTTCAAGGAGCTGCACACCGAGCTCAAGCCGGGTCAGGAGGTTCTTTTCGCCGGCGGTATCTACGGAACCGTCAAAGGCATCGAAGGCGAGAAGGTCCAGATCAAAGTCCGATCCGGAGCCGTCGTAGATGTTTCGCGTTACGCGATTCAGGAGATCAAGTAACTGTCGTCAGCAAATATCGAAAGGAAGCTGATCAACATGGCAGAACCCAACATTCTTCTTACCCGCATCGATAACCGACTGGTTCATGGTCAGGTTGCAACCCAGTGGAACTCCACCCTGGGCTCCAACCTCATCCTCGTCGCCAACGACGACGTGGCGTCCAACACCATGCGCCAGAACCTCATGAAGATGGCCGCTCCCGCCGGCGTCGCTACGCGTTTCTTCTCCCTGCAGAAGACCATCGACGTCATTGGCAAGGCGAGCCCGCGCCAGAAGATCTTCATCGTGGCCGAAACACCGGAAGACGTGCTTACGCTCGTCAAGGGCGGTGTGCCTATAAAGAAGGTAAACATCGGCAACATGCACATGTCGGAAGGAAAGCGCCAAGTCGCCACCTCCGTCGCAGTTAACGACGAGGATGTCGCTGCGTTTAAAGAGCTGCAGGAATTGGGGGTGGAGTTGGAGATCAGGCGCGTTCCGAGCACGCCTGTTGAGGACACGAGCAAGCTCTTCTCGTAATCCTCGTGATCCACGTTGTCAGGAGTGAAACCCTGACGTTCTGTACGTGATATCCAAAGTGCGTACATACATTTTGAAAGGAGGAGCAAGATGGAATACTCGATCATCCAGATCGCTCTGGTCTTCGTTGTTACGTTCATCGCGGCAATCGACCAGTTTGACTTCCTCGAGTCTCTCTATCAGCCCATCGTCACCGGCGCCGTCATCGGTCTTATCCTTGGCGACCTCAACACCGGTCTTCTCGTGGGTGGTACCTATCAGCTCATGACGATCGGCAACATGCCGATCGGAGGCGCTCAGCCGCCTAACGCCGTCATCGGCGGCATCATGGCAGCCATTCTCGCTATCGCCACGGGCCTCGAGCCCAACGCGGCAGTCGGCCTCGCCATTCCGTTCGCTCTGCTTGGCCAGCTTGGCGTTACCCTGGTCTTCACGCTTATGTCCCCGCTTATGTCCACGGCCGATAACATGGCTCACAACGCGGACACCAAGGGCATCGAGCGCCTGAACTACTTCGCCATGGCTCTGCTCGGCCTGATCTTCGCTGTCGTCGTCACCCTGTTCTTCATCGCTGGCGCTACCATCGGTCAGACCATCGCTTCTGCCATCCCGACTTGGCTGCAGACCGGTCTGTCCGCTGCAGGCGGCATGATGCGCTTCGTCGGCTTCGCCGTCCTGCTCAAGGTTATGATGAACCGCGATATGTGGGGCTTCTTCCTCATGGGCTTCGGCCTCGCGCTCATCACCGTTGCCAACGATTCGCTGGCAACCCCTGCTCTGCTCATCCTCGCTCTCATCGGCTTCGGCATCGCTTTCTGGGACTTCCAGCAGCAGACCGAGCTGAAGGGTGCAGCTGTTTCTGACGGAGGTGACTTCGAAGATGGCATCTAATGAGTATGTGATCCCGGAGCACTACGAGGATCTCACTCCTGCTCCGCAGCTCGACCAGAAGACCCTCAACAAGATGGCTTGGCGCTCCTGCTTCCTGCAGGCCTCGTTCAACTACGAGCGTATGCAGGCCGCTGGCTGGCTCTACTCCATCATCCCCGGTCTGGAGAAGATCCACACCAACAAGAACGACCTCGCGGCTTCCATGAGCCACAACCTGGAGTTCTTCAACACCCACCCGTTCCTCGTCACCTTTGTTATGGGCATCGTGCTTTCGCTCGAGCAGAACAAGGTTGACATCCCCACGATCCGCGCCGTCCGCGTCGCCGCAATGGGCCCGCTCGGTGGTATCGGTGACGCCCTGTTCTGGCTGACGCTCGTGCCTATCACGGCCGGCATCACCTCCAACATGGCCATCAACGGCAACGCCGCTGCGCCGATTATCTTCCTGGTGATCTTCAACGCCGTCCAGTTCGCTCTGCGCTTCTGGCTCATGAACTGGTCCTACAAGCTTGGCACCAGCGCTATTGACGCTCTGACCGCCAACATGCAGGCCTTCACGCGTGCCGCTTCCATCATGGGCGTCTTCGTCGTCGGTTGCCTGGTCGTCACCATGGGTGGCACCCAGATCAACCTCCAGATCCCCAACGGCACCACCCGTGGCCTTGCCCCTACTACCGTGATTGTCTCCGAGAAGGAGGCCGAGAACTTCACCGGTATGGAGGGCATCGATACCGAGACCGCTGAGGCCGGTACCATCGCCATGACCGATGAGGACGGCAACGCCCTCACCGCCACCGATGCCGACGGCAACGAGGTCAAGTGCGGCGTCGCCGATCTGGGCAACGGCATGGAGTCCGTGACCTACGCTACCGTCACCGAGGATCCGGTCAACTTCTCTGTTGCCGACACCCTCAACACCATCGTCCCGAAGCTCGTCCCGCTTATGCTTACGCTGCTGCTTTACTACATGTTCGCTAAGCACAGCTGGACCCCGACCAAGGGCATTCTCCTGCTCTTCGTCCTTGGCATCCTGGGCGCTGGCCCGCTTGGTCTCTGGCCGAGCATCTGGTAAGGCTCTAGCTTGAGGGGTGTGTCCCTACGCGGCTCACACCCCGACCCCTTAAGCCATGTGTATGTTAAAAGCCGCGTGCTCGAAAGAGCGCGCGGCTTTTGTTTTCTTGATGATTCGGGTGTGGCAGACAGATAATGCTAAGCACCCTAGGTAGCTAGCCGAATTCGAGCAAAAGGGAGGATAGGATGGCGATCGGAGCGCGTAAGCAACCGCTGTACGATCAGCTGGTCGATATTCTGACCGAAAAGATCGACCATGAATATCGCGCCGGTGACATGATTCCTTCCGAGCGCGAACTTTCGGAGCGCTATGGTCTCTCGCGTACTACGGTACGCCTGGCTCTGCAGGAACTGGAGCGTTTAGGACTGGTGGTTCGGCAGCACGGTCGCGGTACCTTTGTGACCGACCGTTCGGCAAAGGCAACCAATCTTATGCAGTCCTACAGCTTTACCGAGCAGATGCGCGCGATGGGTCGCGACCCCGAGACCACGATTCTCGAGTTTTGCGAGATGGAGGCCGATAAAAATCTGGCCGAGCATATGGGATTGCGTATAGGTGATCGCATTTTTAAGCTTAAGCGCCTTCGTTCTGCCGACAACATGCCCATGATGGTCGAACGCAGCTATCTACCAGTTCGTCAATTTTTGTCCCTAAAGCGACCGCTGCTGGAGCGTAAGCCGCTTTACGATGTGATTGAGCAAGACTTTCAGCAAAAGATACGCGTGGCCGAAGAGGAGTTCTATGCGAGCATAGCCCGTCCCACCGACGCCCACCTTTTGGGAATTGTCGAGGGCTCGCCTGTGCTCGATTTGGTCAGGACTACGTATAACGAGTCAAACGAGGTTGTGGAGTATACACTCTCGGTTGCTCGTGCCGATCAGTTTAAATACAAGGTTTACCACCAGCGTAGCGACTAGTGTTCGCATCGTATCCATATGATGATTCTTTGCATTTAACTGGTTACTACCAGATAACCAACTGAAGTGTATAATTGCACGTCAGAGGATTACTTCTAGAGAGAGGTATTAGAAATGTTCGAGAAGAGTGTCGAGGAGCTCACCGAGCTCGGCGCCCAGATCACCACGGCCGAGATTGCTCAGCAGCCCGAGCTTTGGCGTGATACGCTCAACATCTATCGCGAGAACAAGGAGGCCATCGAGGCCTTCCTGGCCGAGGCTCGCGCTATGGGCGAGGGCCGTCTGTCCGTTGTCTTCACCGGTGCCGGTACGTCCGACTACGTTGGCGATACCTGCGCCCCGTACCTGCGTCACGCTGGCAACACTGATCTCTACGACTTTAAGCCCATCGCCACGACCGACATCGTGAGCGCCCCGCGCGACTTCCTGCGCGCCGAGGATCCCACGCTCGTGGTTTCCTTTGCCCGCTCTGGCAACAGCCCCGAGAGCCTTGCCGCCGTTGCCGTTGCCAAGGAGCTCGTCCACAACGTCAAGTTCCTCAACATCACCTGCGCTCCCGAGGGCAAGCTCGCCGTCGAGTCTGCCGATGATCCCAACGCGCTGACGCTGCTCATTCCGCGCGCCAACGACAAGGGCTTCGCCATGACCGGTTCTTATTCCTGCATGACCCTGCTCTCCACCCTTATTTTTGACACTGCCTCTGACGAGCAGAAGGCCGAGTGGGTCGAGACCATCGCCAAGATGGGCGAGGAGGTCATCTCCCGTGAGCCCGAGATCGCCGATTACCTGGCTGGCGACTTCAACCGCGTGACCTACTTGGGTTCTGGCTCCTTCGGTGGCCTTGCCCAGGAGAGCCAGCTCAAGATCCTTGAGCTCGCTCACGGTCTGGTCGCTACTTCCTACGACACCTCCATGGGCTATCGTCACGGACCTAAGTCCTTCGTCGACGATAAGACGCTCGTCTTCGTGTTCGTCAACAACGACGCCTACACCCGTCAGTACGACATCGACATCCTCAACGAGATCGGTGGCGACGAAATCGCTCAGCACACCATCGCCGTTCAGCAGGAAGGTGCCACCGTCTATGAGGGTGAGTCCTTCACCTTTAAGGGCTACGAGGCACTTCCCGAGGGCTACCTTGCTCTGCCGTTCGTGATGTTTGCCCAGGCTATCAGCCTGCTCAACTCCGTGCGCGTGGGCAACACGCCCGATACGCCGAGCCCCACCGGCACGGTCAACCGCGTGGTTAAGGGCGTGACGATTCACCCCTTCACCGCTTAATCGCGTCCCCCTGTAAGGGCGCCCGTCCGCTCATAACGGCGGGCGGGCGCTTTTTGTTTTACGTGAGCTGGGTATAAGCATCACTACAGTCAACTGCTTTAGAAGCAAGGAGTGCATATGAGCACGTACGCAATTAAGGCTGACAAGTTCTTCTTGCCGGCAGGCCCGCAACTGGGCGGCTATCTTATGGTCGAGGATGGCGTCTTTGGCGCCTGGCAGGCCGACGAGCCCTCTTGCGAGATTAAGGACTACACGGGATCGTGGATCGCACCGGGTATGGTCGATACTCACATCCATGGCTTCTACAACCACTCAACTACCGATAACGATCCCGAGGGCATCGATATCAGCTCGACCGAGCTCGCCCGTCGCGGCACCACCAGCTGGCTGCCCACGACGTTCACCGATGGTGTCGAGCAGATCAAGGACGCCTGCGCCGCCATCGCTCAGGCGGACGAGGGTCGCGGCCCCGACTTCTGCGGTGCTCGCATTCAGGGCATCTACCTGGAGGGCCCCTTCTTTACCATGAAGCACGTGGGCGCGCAGAACCCCGCTTATCTTATCGACCCCTCCGAGGAGGTCTTCGATCAGTGGCAGGAGGCTGCGGGTGGTCGCATCGTCAAGAGCGCCATGGCGGCCGAGCGCGACGGTGCCGCTGCTTATGCGGCTGCTCTGAATGCCAAGGGTGTGGTGACCAGCATCGGTCACTCCGACGCCACCTACGATGAGTGCATCGCCGCCATCAACGCCGGTGCCAGCTGCTTTACGCATACCTATAACGGTCAGCGCGGGCTGCATCACCGTGAGCCCGGTGTCGTGGGCGCTGCCATGTCCACGCCCGAGACCTACGCCGAGATCATCTGTGACGGCAAGCACGTTAACCCTGCCGCCATCAAGGCGCTGCTGCAGGCAAAGGGCTGGCAACACACGGTGCTCATCACTGACTGCCTGGGCTGCGGCGGCATGCCCGAGGGCAGCTACACCAGTGGTGGCATGGACGTCATCATGAAGGACAACCTGTGCTGGCTCGCCGACGGCAAGAGCATTGCCGGCTCGGTGCTCACGCTTGCCCAGGGCGTCAAGAACATCGTTGACTGGGGCATCGCCAGCGCCGATATCGCCATTCGCATGGCAACCGAGGTGCCGGCACGCTCCGCGCACATCGAGGATAAGTGCGGCAGCATCATGCCGGGTCGCGACGCCGACTTTGTCGTGTTCGACCATGAGCTTACCCTCGTCGAGACGTATGTTGGCGGCCAGAGCGTCGGCAACGCCTTTACCGAGTAACGATAGAAAAAGACGGCGGGCCCGAATCTGCTCGGACCCGCCGTATGGGTTAAACGCTCAAAAGCACCTTCACAGTTACAGCTTGTTAGCGATCTTCTTTGCCGTGCGCTTAACGCCGGCCACCAGGCCTCCTGCAGGATGCTCCTTCTCGTATGCTAGACGCTTCTCACGTTTGGCGTACTCTTCGACGATGATATCGCCGTACTCATCTTCGATCTTGTCGAAGAAGTCGACGGCGCCCTTAATTTCCTCAGCGGTCGGGTGTCCCTTTTGGACACCGCCGGCGAGTTTGAACGGCCCCCACGTATCAAAGCCGGGGCAGCCGTAGACACCCATAAAGATGGCCTGCCTCATGCGGCAGATGCCATCGATATCCTTGCCGTACCACTTGTTTTTGCCACCGTAGGTCATAAGGCCAAACACCTTGTCCTGCGGCTGCAGCACGTTCGTGAGCACGCGTGCCATGTCCTTGTCGATCTCGGAGTAATAGATGCCCGTGGCGACACCGATCAGATGATATTCGTGCAGGTTGGGATACTCGTTTTTGCCGAGTGACTTCACGTCGAGGGTATCGATCTCGGGGTGCGCCTCGACGATGGCGTCCACGAGCTTTTTCGTATTGCCGTGGTGGTGTGAGGCATAAAGGATGATGGTTCGCATAAGAAGGCCTTTCAGCTGTAATTGCATCAATGTCTGTATGGTACCCCGTTGCATGGCTGGGAAACCGGACGCATCGATGAACGTGCGGGTTTGTCCTTTGGTTAGGGCCGAGACGGGTACTTGCGAGCAAAAAGCAGTTGTTCGAAAGGATGGGCAATGGAATACGCTCTCTCCAACGATTCGATTTCTATTAAGGTGTCCACGGCTGGCGGTTCGTTTACCTCGATCGAGGCTGGAGGCCGCGAGTATCTGTGGCAGGGCGATCCCGCCGTGTGGTCCGGCCAGGCACCGATTTGCTTCCCGATTTGCGGAGGCTTGCGCGATAACAACGCCATGACGTTTGCCGGGCATCATGTAAAGCTCGCTCGCCATGGGTTTGCGCGCAAACAGGAGTGGAAGCTGCTGAGCCAGAGCGAGAACGAGCTGGCGATGTGCCTGGCTTCGGAGGATAACGCCGCGCTGCTGAGCGATTATCCGTATCCGTTTAAGCTTGTCGCCCGCTATACGCTCGAGGACGCTGCCGTGCGCGTTTCCTATGAGGTCACCAACGAGGGCACCGAGGACATGCCGTTCTTTATTGGCGGTCATCCCGGCTTTAGGTGTCCGCTCGATGAGGGCGAGGCCTATACGGACTACGAGTTGCGCTTTGAGAAGGACGAGGCTGCGGAGCTCTGCACCGCCGTCCCCTCGACTGGCTTGATTGACGTGACCAATCGCTCCAAGAACCCCATGGTGGGAAAGACGCTGCCTCTGTCACATGAGCTCTTCGATTTTGCGGAGACCATCTTTGATGTGCTCGAGAGCCGTCAGGTCACGCTTTCCAAAAAGGGCGAGGACAAGGGCGTCCGCCTGAGCTTTGAGGACTTCCCATATCTCATTGTGTGGAGCAAGCCCGAGGGCGATTTTGTGGCGGTTGAGCCCTGGGGCGGCCTTTCGACCTGCTCCGATGAGGACGACGTGCTTGAGCATAAGCGCGGCTGCCTTGTCGCCAAGCCCAAGGAGACCGTCGTTCGCTCGTTCACGATTGAGATTCTGTAATTCCGTTTTGTCGACTCGTATCGCGAGGCATAAGGAGCCTGCGAGATAAGGAGCTAAAAATGATCCTCACCGTTACGATGAACCCGTCTGTCGATACGCGCTATCAGCTCGATGAGCTCATTATCGACGACGTCAACCGTGTGACGCCCGAAAAGACCGCCGGCGGCAAGGGCCTCAACGTGGCCCGTGTACTGGGTCAGCTGGGCGACGACGTTGTGGCAACCGGTCTGCTCGGCGGCCACATGGGCGCCTACATGGCCGAGCTCATGGACGCCAACGGTATTAACAACGACTTTGTGCCCATCAAGGGCGAGACCCGTATTTGCCTCAACATCCTCCACGCCGGCAACCAGACCGAGCTGCTCGAGAGCGGCCCGACAATTGCCCCCGAGGAGCTCGATGCCTTTACCGCCAAGTTTACCGAGCTTGCGGGCAAGGCCGACGTCGTCACTATTTCGGGGTCGCTGCCCCGCGGTGTCGAGGCAGACTACTATGCCAAGATCACGGGCATTGCCGAGAACGCCGGCGCCAAGGTGCTGCTCGATACCTCGGGTGCTTCGCTCGAGGCCGCCCTTAAGTCCGAAATTAAGCCCGAGCTGGTCAAGCCTAACTTGACCGAGATCAACGGCCTTCTGGGCACGAGCTTTACCACCGACGATGTGGACGAGCTCCGCGCCGCGCTTGCCTCTGATGCCCGCTTCTCCGATATCCCCTGGGTCGTCGTGTCCATGGGCGCTGCCGGCTCCGTTGGCTTCCACAATGGCCGTGCGTTCCGCGCAAAGACGCCCGATATCCCTGCCGTTAACGCCACGGGCTCTGGTGACTCCACTATCGCAGGCTTCGCACATGCCATCGCTGCTGGCGCAGACGACGAGACGGTGCTGCGTACCGCCAACACCTGCGGCAAGCTCAACGCCATGGATCCCATGACTGGCCACTTGGTTATGGATCGTTGGGACGAGGTCTACAACGGCGTTGTCGTGACCGAGCTGTAAGGGCTTGGGCGTCGGCCCCGGCATCGATTGCTAGCTCATGTCGACGACAAGTGCGATAGCATTATGTCGGGGCGCGACGCCGACGTTGTCGTGTTCAATCCCGACCTTACCCTGGTCGAGACGTATGTGGGTGGCAACAGCGTCGGTAACGCGTTTGCCGAGTAGCCGCCAAAGAAGCGATCCGAGAGGGGATTTAGATGATTTACGGTGCATTGGGCGATATCGAGGAGTACCGCGGAATGCTCAAGGGCCTCGACGTGTTGATCGACTGGCTCGAGGAGAACGACCCGGCGCAGCTCGAGGTCGGCAGCCATCCGATTCTGGGCGACAAGGTCTTTGCGAACGTCATGGCTCCCACGACGCGTCCCGAGGCAGAGGCTCACTACGAGACGCATCAGCGCTATCACGACCTGCAGATCGACATTGAGGGTCGCGAGGCCTTTAAGGTTGCCACGGGCAGCCTGACGCTGGTCCAGGAGTTTGACGAGAAGGACGACTACGACCTGGTCGATTCAGACGCCTCGATTGCCGGCGATCTTGCCGACGACAAGTTCGCGCTGTTCGTTGCCGGCGAGCCTCACATGCCCACGCTCGAGTTCCCGGGCGATGGCGCACAGCCGGTCAAGAAGATCTGCTTTAAGCTACTTGCAGATGCTTACTGGGAGGAGTAACGCGCTGCTCGGCTGAGCTGTTCGTGTTGTGAGCGTTTTCCTTTGGAGGAGCGCGCTTAGGCCCCGCTGATCGCGGTTCCTTTGGGGATTGCGGCTGGCGGGGCTTTTTGTTGAGTAGGGGAGTTGCCGGCGGCGTTGTGCCTGGATTGGCGGATGTGTGCCCGAAATCGGCAACAAAAAAGCCGCCCGAGGGCGGCTATCTTGTGCAATGGAGCCAGCGACCGGGCTCGAACCGGTGACCCCCGCTTTACGAGTACGTGAATTCGGCATTTGACGATATGAGGCCAATTTCACTGAATTAAAAGGAAGCGCAGGTAGAAATAGGTAACTAACAATTATTGAGCTAGCTATTAGAATCATATTTCCCACTATTTTCACACTTAGAGAGACTTGAAAGTGTGAAAAGTTTCGATTAGGCTTGCTGGCAAAGCTTTAAAGGCTTTGCCAGCAAGCCTAATCGAAAATCTAACGAGGGATATGATTGCAGGGATTGATAAAAAAGACCGCTCGCGGCACATCGGAATGCATCGATAAGAGCAAAGGCGTCTATCGGATTTATTTTTCCCTGGGAAAAGATCCGGAGACAGGACGGTACCGCCGTAGTCCGTCACGCAGGGTTCACTGCAGAAGCAAGAACCCGAAAAACTGGCCGAGTGAAGTCGCCAAGGCGCTGGAGGCCTATAGAGCTGAACTTGAGGGCGCTTCCAACCGTGGCAATGGTCCTCTGGGCCTATCAGATTATGCGGACAGGTTTCACGCGAACAGGGAGTCGACCATGGGATCACCTCTTGCTTATGAGCGTGAAGGTTTGGACATTCGTCACATACGCGAGCTGTTCGGCAATCCCGATCTCACTCGGCTTAAATCGGATGACGTTCGCACTGCTTATGCCAAGGCTAGAAAAGAAGGCCGATTCAGCGAAAGTGAAATTCGCCGCATCCACATCAAGCTCAAACAGGTAATGGAGGATGCCGTCGATAACGACCTCGTGGGCAAAAACCCTTGTAGGGGAGTGAAACTGCCCAAGCAGAATGTCGAGGCTCGTAAGGCGCTGAGCGCCGATGAGGCGGCAAGGCTTCTTGCGGTCCTTTTGGAGGAGAAGCCATCTTCCTTTATCACATGCACAATGCTTCTACTTCTCTGCGGTTTGAGGAAGGGGGAGGCCCTTGGTCTCTCATGGGAGGATTATGACCCCGACGCCAAGACTCTGAGGATAGTAAAGCAATATACGAACGACAGGACATTGAGGCCGCCTAAATCAAAGATGAGCAGGCGTAAGATTTCGGTTGGAAATGAACTTGCCGACTATCTGGACAGGTGGAAAGCCATTCAGCGGAGTGAGTTCGATTCCTTTGCAGTGGGGCAGACTGGAGAAACGCCCATTGTCCATTCCATTGGGATCGTTGACGCCGCCAACGGCAAACGGGCTCTTGTGACCCGGATGGATGGACATAACTATTCAAGGGCGTTTAGGCTGTTTGCGGCGAAAAACGGCTTCGGTACTTTTAAGGAGAGCAGGGAAGTCATTGGGAGTGACGGCGTCAAACGTACCCGCTATACGGGTTATAGCGGGCTGAAGCCTCATGAGCTTAGACATACGCAAGCGACTTTGCTCGTTGGTGCCAATGCGGACATTAAGACGATCCAGGCGCGTTTGGGCCATGCTAGCCCATCGACGACGCTGTCTATCTATAGCCACTTTATCGAGGCAAATGACCAGAAGGCAGCATCAGTGCTGGATGATCTGCTGAAGGGCTAAAAAGGGCTAAAAAAGAGGCCCCTTTGGGGCCTCTTTTTTAAGCGACATTGTTTCGGTAGATCATTGCGCCATATGGCGGCTCCAGCTCCATAGACTGATAGTAGCTGGCATCTAGAAGGTTGAAATAACAAATGATGGGGGCGGCTAGGTGCTCGTCCATATTTAGGTAATGTCCCTCATCATCTGTGACCAGTTTGACCTCGTCGCGCATCACGTCGGTCATGCGGGGCCAGAGTTTGGTTGCGCGCTGCAATTTGTCCTTTTGACTGTACTCTCCGTTATGGAAGAAGGCAAAATGAGGCGCATCGTATTTTGCGCCGCCGCGAATTTCGATAATTCCGACCTGGCTGCAAGACTTCGCGCATTCCTCTGTTTCCAATAAAGTCCAAGAGGAGGGGAGGACAGCGTAATCGCCGCCGAGGAGATCGACCCGTCTCATTCCCTGGGGCCTCTCCTCTTTCTCGCAATATAAAGAGAAATGGTCGTGGAGCCTCTGGAATTGCTCTCGATAAAGTTCCAATTGACTAAAACTCATTTCTTCTGATCCGTCAACGGGAAGGGCCTTCATTTCATTGGTGATTTGCCGAGCTTCCCTGAGGCACGCCTCATCGAGGGCCCTGGCGACCCTCGGCTGCAACCCCGTGAGCAGGTTGCATAGATAGTCGATAGCCTCGCCGGTGCTTCTGACTGATTCGGGGTTCTTGAGGCGTAGCTCTTCGATTTTCTCCGGGGTCGTCGCCTGAACAGTTGTTCCGAACTTAATTTTCCGCATCTTACTTCCGGATAATGGTAAACGTCCCATAACCACTCCAATCATCGTTGTATATATATTAAATCAGTCAGACAATAAAGTCTATACAGTCAGAAAGTGAATTAGAAATTAGAACTGTAACTAGATATGATTGTGCAACAGACAGTGTTACAATATAAACAGTAAGCGCCTGACCAGCTTGTTTGAAAGGAGTTATTTTATTTTCGGTCATTGATTAAAAAGCCGCCCGCCCTTCCCTATCTAAGTTTGGCGACGAAGGGGGAGGGGCGAGCTAGCCTGAAAGGATTCTACCATGATTGTAGAGCCTGAACCGTACGCTGCCGTACAAGCATCAACTGCGGTTTCTTCTGATTCCAACTTGGGCCACGAGCGCCTTCTTGGCATCGCTGAAGTGTGCAAGATAACCGGCTTGAGTCCGGTTACGGCCTCGAAGATGATGAAGGAGAGCGGGCGCGCGATTGCGTTGCACCGCCGCATTTACATCCTTGAATCGAGCTTCTTTGCATACCTCCATGAATTGGAGGCGAGCGAACCGTGCCGGCTTTAAATCCCATGAGCGTCGGCCTCGACGAGACCGCCTTGCGTATCTTAAAGAATAGGCCGCTTGGGCATATCGAACACGGTGCGCTGGATACTATCCTCGGAGGTCTTCGTCAATACCTGTGCATCGTCCCCGGCGGACCCGGTACGGGTAAAACAACGTTTATGCAGCAAATCGCCGACGGATGGGCCATTGCTGGCCATCCGGTGGTCATCTTTGAGGGCGAGCTCGGGCGAGACAGCATGCTCGCGAAGAGCCTCACCCGCATCTCGGGCGGCGAGCTCACGCACGATGATATGAACGGCGATGGCATGTCTGAGGACAAACGCGGGCTCTTCGAGAAGGTTCTCGACATTTACGCCCGCAGCATCGCCGAGCGAATGTATATCATTCCTGGTGAAATTAAATATGCCGGGATGCGAAAGGCAATCGAAGAGGTTGCCGATAAACATGGCGAACCGCCACTGGTTATTGTTGATTACGCGCAAATCGTCTCTTTGCCGCAGGAACTGCGCATTGCCGACGAGCGTATCGGTCTCAAGCTCGTCGCTTCCGAGCTCCGCCGAATCGTGGATGAGGCCCATTGTCCGCTCTTCGCTATCTCATCAATTAACCGCGTTAATTACGACAAGCAGACCACCGGGCTTCAGGCGATAGGCGGGTGCAACATGTTCGAGTATTCGGCAGATCTCGTTATGTCGCTTTCTATTAAGGGCGATAAGCCCGAAGAGCGTAATGCCAATATGTTGCTTAAAAAACGGCCCGTCATTGCTTCAATCACAAAGAACCGTTACGGTTCCTGCGGTATTGTCGAGTTTGAGTTCAACGCACCAGCAGCGATGTTTACCGAAATCGGCTAATTATGGAGCCCGGACCCTACATTGGTGGATACCGGGCTCCCAATCCATGCTTGTCGTCCGATGAGCTCGCGCGCGCCGAGAACAGGGATCTTCCTCTGCTCTCGGCCGATGAGCTCATTTGGGAATGGAAGCGCCTGCTCGATGCTCTCGATATCTATAGAGAACAATGGCGACCATACCGTATATATCTCGGCAGCTTGCCGGGAGTCCCCTTCGATGTCTGGGCGAGGGTGAGGATTGGGCGCATCGGTCAGATGCTCCAAACAATTTCAACTTAATAAAAGGGGCGGGGCCGATGCGTCGGCCCCGCTCGGATTGGATGGTTATGACTTCCATGAATACGCATATCAACGTACGGATGAGTGAGTCGCAGCGTAAGGCTATCGAGGAGAAGGCGGCGGCCATGAACATGCCGGCGTCCTCCTTCATGCGCGATGCCGCCCTGCTCTGCGGCGAGAAGCCGGTCAGGGTCGCCGACGCGGGGGAACTTGCCGGTATCAGGACTGAGTTGAAGAAGATCGGCACGAACCTCAACCAGGCGGTCCGCGCCCTCAACACCTACGGGTCCGATCCGGTCGTCCTCAATAATCTCAACCGGGCGACATCAATCGTCTCGACGGCGGTGGGCTGGGTCAACGACCTACTCGCCCGTGCGAGAGAGTAGGTGGTTCTCGTGAAGGAGAAGCTGGTCATGGCGCTGGTTTTCGCAGCGCTGCTTACCGCGGGGTTTGCGCCACTTATCGCCATTCCCCTCGATTGCATGATCCTCGGATTTCCAATCGAGCTGAGCTCGATCGGATTCACCCTGAGCGTGGATAACACCATTTGGTGGTGGATTAACGTGGGGCCTCATTGCGTCCCTGGCTGTCTCGCCTCGTTCGCGCTGTTCCTGTCGGTATTCGTGCTCATGCAGCTATCGGCTTCCTCGAAGGAGCGAGCCGCCGACGGAGGTGTACTTGGGGAGGCGCGGGTGAAAACGGGGCCGGAGACCATCCGGGGCTCGGAGATTTGGGACGGGCACGGACAGCCGAAAAGCAGAGGATTCGTGTACGGGTTTGAGAAGACGCTGTTCGGCTCCAAGTATCTGTTCGAACCGAGGCGGCACATGTTCCTCGACGGCTCAACGGGTGCCGGAAAATCAAGATCGCTGCTGATCCCGACAATTGATCTGCTGACGTATGGGGCGGATGACGGGGAATCGAGGCCGCAGACCATTATCGTGTCCGATGTGAAGAGTGAGCTCATCGAGTTGACGGGCGACGAGCTGGAGCGTCGCGGGTACCGGGTGCTTCTGCTGGACGCCCAGCATCCCGAGAAGAGCGACACGTTCAATCCACTGGAAATGGTCGATAGGCTCGCGAACGGGGGGAATCTGCCGGGGGCTGAGCAGGCCGCGGATGCCGTCGCCCGTACGCTCATCGCCGGGGAGGGCGATGCGAAGGCGAGCCACTGGACGGAATCCGCGCGGTCGCTGCTCGCCGCGACGATCCTTCTGGTCGTGCTGGACGAGGGCTGCCCGCGGGGCTGCAAGCACCTCGCGACGGTCTACCACATCATGTGCCTGGGGACGGAGGGGGCCGGCGAGGATCCGTGTGAGCCGCTGAAGGGCCTGTTCCGTTCCCTGCCGCAGGGGCATCCGGCCCGCTCGCGTGCCTCACAGTTCATCTCGAGCGGCGGCAACGAGCTGAGGAGCATCGTTTCCACGCTAAAGGTCAACCTGAGGATCTACGCTTCGGCGCCGATTGCGCGAATGGTCTCGGGCGATGATATCGATCCGAGTAGAATCCTGAGCGAGAAGACCGCGCTGTTCCTCCACGTGATGGACGAGGGCTCCCCCTACAACGCGATCGCGGCGGTCCTGTTCGAGCAGCTCTACGCTGCCGTGTATTCCATCGCGGACGCAGCTGGTGGAAAGCTGCCGCGGCCGGTGTCCATCCTCGGCGACGAATGGGGGAACCTGCCGAAGGTCGAGTGCCTGCCTAGCCTTCTCAGCCTTGGGCGCTCGTACGACCTGTTCTGGATGGGCGCAGTCCAGAACATCTCTCAGCTGAACAAGTACGGCGAGCGCGACGGACGGAAGAAGATCCTGGCAAACTGCGGCGTCAAGGTCGCCATGAAACTGGGCGAGGCCGAGGACCGCCAGTATTTCACCGAGCTAGTCGGGAAGACGACGCGGCACACCATGGGAACCAGCTCGAGCAGGGGGCCTTCGGGCGGTACGGGGTCGACATCCTACAGCGAGCACGCCGACGACCTGATTCATCCTTGGGAGTGGACGGAGATGTCCCCCGACAAGGACGGCGTCATCGTGGTGAAGACCGCGGAGAACGGCGTGGGCAGGGAACATGCGGGGTGCTTCCGGGCCCCTGTCTGCGATTGCACGCGGATGCCGACGAAGGAGCACTTCGATCTGGGGACGCGCGAGCACGAGGCGGCCAAGAGGATGGAATACCAGGCCAGGCTGATATCAAGGCAAATGGGTCGGGAGGACGGCGTCGATCTCTGGACTCCCGAATTCGAGGAAGAGGCCGCGGAGCCGCCTGTTGCCGACGGATGGTCCGGCCTCTTCGTCGACTGACGGCGGTTTTTGAAGGGAGTTGGAAAATGACCGCAATCAAGCAGGCGAGCGTCATGAGCGGGGAGCACCTCCAAAACCTCAAGCGGTATTTCGATTGGGACAGGGAGAAAGTCCTGGACCACGATACCCAGCACATCATCGATGAGGATCGATGGTTCGAGGAAATGGACGCCACCCGGGAGGCGGCCGGGCACAACCGGCCCGGGAAGCAGGGCTCAAGGTGCACGTACATGCAGCATCAGGTGATCGGCTTCAACCCGGACGAGTGCTCCTGCAACGGCGGGCCGATGACGCCCTCGCGTTGCATGGAGTACGCGAGGGACTACATCGCCAAGCGCTATCCCAACCAGGAGATCGTGATTGTGCTGCATGAGGAGAGGTGCAGGTCGGATGGATCGGCCCGATTCGCCGCTCACCTCGCCATCAATAGGACGGACCTCGAGACTGGGCGGCGTCTGAACGACGGGCCGGCGAGGGCGGCGGCGAAATCCCGCGTGAGAACGGTGAAGGAGCTCGATACGAAGTACGGCCTGAGCCAGCTCGAAAGGGGCCTCTCGAACTCGAAGGTGCACGCGCGCCAGCCCGGTCGCGAGGAGCGCGAGATGGCAAAGAAGGGGAGATCCGACAAATCCGAGAACGCAAGGGTCCGAGCGATTGTCGCCCAGAGGGCAGAGGAGGTCGGGAGGCTCAAGAGCTGCCCCGACCGCTTCGGAGAGTTTGCAAGGCGGTTGGAATCGGATGGGATCGAGATCGCCCGATCCAAGCGGGGGGCGCTGCAATACCGCTATCACTCGGAGTCCCTCGGCAAGACGAGGAAGATCAACGGCGCGAGGCTCGGCTACGCCGTCAACCGCTCGACCGGGCGGATTATGAGGTTCACGGCAAGGGGAATCGACCTTGCCATACGGGCCGCGTGGGAGCTGGCTCGCGAGGGTGTGGATGACGAAAGAGGCCGGGACTGACTTTCATATCTGAGGTCCGTGCAACAGCCGGTAAGCCTGTTGCACGGTTCTGCGGGAGCGACTTTGGAGCGGTTCGCACATCCCGGCTTCGGCCGGGCAAGATATTCCGTTGCACGGAATACATATCTTGCATGCCCCGAGAAGCGTAGGCCGAATCGACCGGAGTGCAACGGGACAGGTGAGCGGAGGCGCAGTGATGGCGACCCAGGGGAGCCATCGAACGGAGCCGGAGCGAGAGCCGGCGGGGCGATCGCGAGTTGAAGCCGAGTGATTGTCCCGCCGTTCACGGCCCGCCGGCGGCGGCCCGGGGTTCCAAGGGGACTCGTCCCTTTGGCGCGAAAGGGGTCCGGGGATGGCGCGAGACATCCCCGTGAAACGCCGCGACGGGCACGCCCCTGTTAGCGTCAATCTAATTTTCACCAGTTTCACTAATCAAACGCGCCGTTCGCGCAAAGGCGGCTTCACCGCTTGCGCTAACGTATTTTCACCGATTCCGGTCACGCCTTGACGGGTCCGTCCCTCGGCAGGTCCTTCAGCCTGTAGGACCTGCCGGCTATCTTGACCAGGTGGCAGTGGTGGCAGTGGTGGCACACCCTGTCCGCGATCGCGCTCGCCGCCACGTCGTCCCCGAACACCCTGCCCCAGCCGCCGATCCCCACGTCGGCGGTGATGATCGTCGAGCGCTGCTCGTAGCGCGTCAATATCAGCTGGAACAACAGGTCCGCGCCCACGCTGCCGACGTCGAGGTAGCCGAGCTCGTCGATGATCAGCAGCCTCGAGTGGGCGTAGTGCTTGAGCCTCTTCTTGAGGATGCCGCGCGACGAGGCGTCCTCAAGGTCCTCGACGAGCCGGGCGCAGTCCACGAACCTGACCTCGCGCCCTGCCCTGACTGCCTCGATGCCCAGCGCGACGGCGAGATGCGTCTTGCCCACGCCGGGGCTTCCCACGAACAGGACGTTCTCGGCCCGCTCCACGAACCTGAGGGTCGCGAGCTCCTCGATCTCGGCGCGAGGGACCGACGGCTGGAAGTCCCAGTCGAAGTCCGCCAGCCCCTTGACGTAGGGGAACCCCGACGACCGAATGCGCTGGTTGGTGATCCTGACCTCCCGGGCGGCGACCTCGACGCGCGTCATCTCCTCGAAGGCGGAGGCGAAGCCCCGCTCGCCCGCGGCGACCATCCTCACGTAGTCGGGCAGGGACGCCGCCATCTCGTGCAGCCCGAGCGCGGAGAGGTCGACCTCGCCAGGTCCATCGCGCGCCACAGCCGCGGCCTTGGCGACCTGTCGTAGCATTCGCTGCCCTCCCGCAGACGGGGCACCGCAGCCCGAAACTCGTCCACGGCCTGACGCCGACGATTATCCTGCCGCCGTCGATGCTGGCGTACTCGATCACGGTGTGGACCAGCGCGAGCGCGCGGCTTAGTATCCTGTTCATGCGTCAGGGCCTTTCCGGTAGGTTGATGTAGCAAGCGAAATCCTACCCTGCCCGGCGCGGAAACGGCCCCCTCTCGGGGCCGTTTCCCTTATATGCGGAACTTTTCTGCATCCACCTGCGGAAAAATTGATGTCTCGCCCACAGAAACTACCGAAGAGCCTAAAATCGGCTCATATTCAAACAGACACAAGGAGGGATTAATTATGGAATGGAGCTTTGACGAAATAAGGGGATTTATCCCGAAATCGATTTCTCTCCCATACTCAAGAGAGGAAAAGAACGGGTACCGCTCTGTTCTAACCGGACGCGATGAGCTGAACTATATCATGTTGAACGGAAGCGGGAGCTACATCGTCTCTCTGTGCGATGGTAAAAACACCGTCGAAACAATCCTTAATCGGATGTGCGACAAGTTTCCAGACGCCAATCCGGACATGCTCAAATCTGACTTAGCCTCGGCAATGAGAGGTTTCAGCGTATCGAGACTAATAGGATGGGTCAAAACTCCGATCGAAAATGGCACACCCATTGCCGATGAGATTTGCGTGGACAATGGGACCCATATACGGCTTGCCCAAGAAAACGATATTCGCCTGATTTGCTCCCTGGCAAGCCAGGCGAGCTCATCAGAACCAGAAAGCCCACCATTGTCTACGGTTGGCCTCTTTCCGTCGAGCAGTATGAACGACCGCTAGAGGTGCGAAACGGATTGTTCAATCTGAGCAAGGAATTTTTCATTGTATATGAGTCAGGGAGACCAACCGGTCTACTCGGCCTCGCCCCCTCCAGCAATCCTTTACTCAGATACGCAGACATCTGTCTTCTTTTGTGCCCCGCAAGCATCGCCGTTCAATGTATTGCCGCTGCGGCCAGCTTCTATCGTCAAGAATTTTGCGATGTTCCCAATTTTTTCCACCTGAACCTAACCAGCAAGGAAATTGCATCAAACGAAGGAATTCGAAATCTTATCAATGAGCCAGAATTCACTTGCGCTGGCACTTTTCCAGGTGAGTGCAGCGACGGCGACTGCATGAATGTATACTGTTTTTCAGAAGTCTGTTAAGAGGAACCATGGGACGAGTTTCGGAAAACAAGTACACCAACGTTCTCAGAGCGCCACATCACGTCGCCCTTGACATAACAAACAAGTGCAACTTGAGATGTCTGCACTGCTATAACAGCAGCGGCGAGAATGAGGTCATGCACGACGAGTTGACCTCAGATGAACTTTTTGTTTTCGCAAAGGAAATGGCAGACATGTCGCTTTACAGCATGTGTTTCTGTGGAGGAGAAACCTTGTTGCGCAGTAAAGATATCTTGCGCTGCCTTCCCATATTGCGAGATGGGAATGTTGCAGCGAGCCTGGTAACCAACGGGCTTCTCCTCACGGAATCCCTTCTCCGAGATTTAGAAGATTCCGGACTCAAAAGCATCCAATTTAGCCTAGACGGCATTGGGTCAGCTCACGATAGGCTGAGGGGACATGAGGGGACATGAGGGAGCCTTCGAAATCGTCGAAGAAGCAGTTGCCACCGTACTCAACCATTCCGATTTGCACCTTGCTATCGCATTTACGCCCACGTCGTTCAACACCGAACAGTTTCCCGATGTCATCTCACTATTAGATGAGATTTTCACCAAATCTAACAGGCCGAAGAGGACGCCGGGTGACTTTATCGAACTACGTGTCCAACCCCTCATGGTTTTGGGCCGTGCGCGAAAGAACACATTTATTAGACCGGACTATTCCCAATACCGTACGTTGATTCACACCATTCAAGAGGACGACTTCCTTCGGAAGCACCCGAATGTCCGACCGCAATGGGGCGACCCCGTCGACCATCTAATTCGCTTCTCTGATAACCGATATCTATTAGATCAGGTTTCAGTGCACGCAAACGGCGACATCGTCGTTTCTCCGTATATCCCGTTAGTGGTTGGCAACATCAGAAACCACCCTCTTGAGGATTACTGGAACAACGGACTTAGCTCAATTTGGTCCACAAAACTGGTTCAAGACCTCTGTAACCACATGTGGACCATTGACGACATGGAGCGTATGTCCGACACAATTTGCGATATAGATATGGGAGGTGATCTACACGTTGACCTGATTGATGATACCGCGGATGAACTGTTGAACTCATCGTTGAAGGAGATGTTGGGTTAAATGTACGAGAAGCCCGTAGTAGACAACATGAATCCGACCAGAGCATCGACTCTTGGAACGGAAACTTGGTTCGACATGTATTACATCGTGTGGGGAGCAAATGTGGCGGTCGGAGTCACCGCAGTTGGAGCCTATGAACTGGTCCTCATCACTTTTGCCGCAGCACTTCCCCTCAGCGAGCAAGGTGGCCAAGACGAGCAATGAGTCCTGAAGCGCTAAGATCATCCATTGGCGGCATGGTAGGAGGAATCTGCTTTCTCGTTGTCGGGGTGTTAATGGTAAAGACCGGCAATCCCGGCCTGATTCACAGTTACCATATCGCTCATATTCCAAGCGAGAAGATTCCTCTTGTTGCCAGATTGGTCGGACTCGGAATAGCGTTGACGGGAGCCGGTCTCGTTCTCGCGGGCATCATTGCCTTTGCGTCCCAAATCCCATTATCGGCATCGGCGGCTTTCATTCTGCCGCTCATCATAATCTTTGCCGGTCTTGGCGTCTCCTTGCTAACGATCGTAGTGTTCACATTTCGACCATGGTCATAATGGATTTCCTATTGCATGAAACTTCAGGCGCATGCCCAACAAACAATGAAAAAATTTACAGCTTTAGTCGGACGGCTGTTTTATTTTTCAGCCGTCCGACTGCCGTGCGCGGCCTATTGATCGAACATAAAATTCCCGTTTCTATGAGGATCCAGCTCGCAAAGACTCTCTATGGAAGCGCTCGTGCCGATTAGTCGCCGCTTCGTTTCCACCGAACCGCGGTGTAAGGTGTCATCAGTTGGTATTTCATACCTGATAGATTGGGGCCATTCTTGATTCGGTACGTCTTATCGAAGTTTAGTAAAACAAAGGGTGCTTTCACGTTCATTGCCATCACGACGATTGGAATCGCCCTTTCCTATGCCGCACCATATGTGAACGGAAAGTTCTTAGATTTCCTTCTTGCCAATCGCAGCGAGAAGGATGCTGTGCTTTTTGCGCTCCTCGTAGCTTCAATAGGGGTCTTTTCTGCCTTATTTTCATATTTTGCAGGAACGTTATCTATCCGTATATCCACAAAGCTTTCTTTTGACCTACTCAGGGAAACCGTCTTGCGCTTTGAGCGAGTTAATTTTCTGACGAACCGAACAACCGACTCAGCCTATACGACGCAAAGGATTTTCACTGACTCAGGTGTTGTTTCTTCTTTCGTTCTAACAAACTTTATCAGCGCTCCCCTGTCTGTTGTCGCCATTCCTTTCGTGTTGCTCGTCATATGGTCGGTTGATCCACTCCTCGCACTATTCTCCATCCTCCTTCTTGTGGCATATCTCTTCGTTATTACCGGATTGCGAAAGCTTCTATATAAAGTCATGTACGAGAAGAAGGAGGCAGATAGCGCTTTCTATGCCGTAATAGCATCGCAGTTGAATCAGATTCTCAACATTCAGTTAACGTCTTCATACAATAAAAGCGAGCTAGCACTTGACACCGGATTTGAAAAGTATTTTCCAAAGGTCTTGCACTCGGGAAAGCTCTCATTCTCACTAACATCGATTGACAGCCTTTTTGCTGCCGTGTTTCAAGCGATAATACTCATCGTATCCGGAGTGCGAATCATCAATGGAACCATGACGATAGGCGAATACACCATCGTCGGTGCATATTTTGCCGTCCTATTTAAAACCTTGAAAAACACGATGAACCTGTTCAAGTCCTATCAGGATGCCAAGGCTTCGTGGGACAGGATGAGCGCCATGGGAAAGGTGGGACCGGAACCAGAGCAAGATCAGACAGGTTTAGTCAAGATTGACACAATAAATCGCATTTCTGTTTCCAAGTTGGATTTTACGGTACCCCTTCCAGACGGATCTCCCCGAAAGGTTCTTGACGGATTTTCCTTCGATTTCTCCGGCCCTGGAACATACTGCATAACCGGAGAAAATGGAAGAGGAAAAACGTCGCTCCTTTACCTGCTCCTTGGGCTGTATCCATCGGCAGGCAAAGTAACATACAACGACATGCCGATTGAAAAATGCAATTTGGATTACATACGTTCAGACACGATATCGTGCTGCCCCCAACCGTGCTTCGCTCCAGATGAGACGGTTCGGGACCTGTTGGATTATTTCAACACCCCATTTTTTACAAAGCACCAGCATATGAATGAGCTACCGTCGTTGACAACCAGCATAGAGGGCTTGCTTGAGAAACGTTGTCCTGAACTTTCGGGTGGTGAGCTGCGCCGTGTATACTTGTGGTCGGCAATTTCCCGTAATCCATCAGTCTTGGTGCTCGATGAGCCTACAACTGGATTGGATGAAACAAGCCGAGCCGAACTCGCTTCGTATGTCAGAAACAACAAATTGAAACAGCTCATTATCATTGTTTCACATGATAATGAGCTGGCAAATGCAGCGGAAACGATCGTCAGTCTAGATAACGCGTCACACCGTTGCGCAAATCGATAGGACCGCATCGAGTCGCAGCAATTGCAGAAGGCTAAGCTATAATGATTGCCCTTTACCCATGCGTATCTCAAGGCCTTCGATGATGATCCTTGATACCGTGGTGTTGTGTTCCGCCGCGTAGGTGCTCATCTCTTGCTTCTGCTCTTCCGTAACCCAAAAGGTGATGCACTCCCCTTTCTTGCGACTTGTCGAATCCCCTTTGTTTCGTGTGTCTTGATTACCCATGAGGGTCATGCTCGCCTCTCCAACGGGCATGACGCGGCGAGTTGGCTTCTTAATTGCCACCGTAAATCTACTTATCCTCCTCGATGCCCTCCTTCACCTGTTTGAGTAATTGTCCTCTTTGACACCGGCGATATTGCGCTTACACACCGTCCGCTCACATCCCGAATATTGCCGTTCGGCACCGCCGATATTCCCGTCGGCACCGTCCCCCTGGTACGTTCCGGCTGTCCATGCAGCCGAGACCAAGGAGGTACAGCATGGCGAGAAGGATAAGGGCCAGGGAGGCCCTCAGGCTCCGTGCGTCCGGCCTGTCGCAGAACGCGATAGCCCGCGCGGCGCATTGATTGGAAGGCTGTATGGACGTCAGGCTGCTTGGAAAGAAAAACGAGGGCGAGGGCCTTGGGGTCGCTGTTCTCGTTGATTCGGCTTTTGCAGAGTTAAAAGACAAGAGCGATGAGCAGTTGGCGGAGGCCCAGAGATTTTTGATTGACTTTATGAAAAAAGTTGCTCGGCTAAAGGGAGTGAGAATTGATCGGCCCCATTTCCTCCGCTCGGAGCTGAGGAGGAAGGGTGTCCATAAAGATGTCGTCGAGTTTGCCGTGGAAACGACCCCCGTTACCGCCGGAATCGATGTGGGCCTGATCGATAGAATTGCTAGAGAAGTAATTGATTATGAGGCAAAGAAGTCAACCGCCTTTTCCTTTGCAGCGGGTCTTCCCGGAGGTGTCGCGATGGTGGGCACCATTCCTGCCGATATTACGTAATACTACGTGCACGCATTCAGGATTATGCAGAAACTGGCATACCTGTATGGCTGGCAGACCTTTTTTGAAGAATGTGACGACGTTGATGACGAGACTCTCTACGAAATGGCAGTGTTGCTCGGTGTGATGATGGGTGTAGGCAGCGCGAATTCGATGCTAACCGTAATCGCCAAAAACGCCCAAGAGGCGGTCGCGAAAAAGGTCGCTCGCCAGTCGCTAACCAAGACCAGTTGGTATCCGATCCTGAAGAAGCTCTTGAGCTTCATGGGTATCAAGATAACAAAGCAGACGGTGGGGAATGCCGCTGGCAAGGTTGTTGTGGGCGTCGGTGGCGTAATCTCTGGTGCTATCACCTTTATGGGTCTTTCAAAGGGGTCGGCGCGCTTGTGTAGGCAGCTTAAGTGCTTGCCGCAGGCAAACGAGCGGATTCCTGGCACTGGGTACTATGAAAAGGATGAGGCCGCGGTTGCCAAGAAGAGGATTGACGTAGCGGAACCCCTCTTTATCGAAAAGTTCGGATTTACTCCCATATTCTACGGCTCTATTGTTGAATATGCTGACCGGCTGGAGGAGTCACTGGCGACTGGAGAAGCGAAGCTGGATGCATATAATCCGGACGTTCTTCTCTGATACTCAGCGGAATTAGGCTATGCGTAACAGGATTGTTGTTCGATCTAATGTGAACGTTGGATGATGCTAACTATTTATGGAAAACAGTTAAAAAAGTTTTTCACCCCTTTTTCACTCCTCGGAGAAGGAGGAAAGAGACGCGAAAACAAAAAAGCTCAGAAGCAATTACGCTTCTGAGCTGCACTAATGCAATGGAGCCAGCGACCGGGCTCGAACCGGTGACCCCCGCTTTACGAGAGCGGTGCTCTACCAACTGAGCTACGCTGGCGGCCATGTGGTGACGCAACTGAGGCGTCAACGGCTGTCTATGATACGGGACATCGCACATCCGCGCAAGGGTTCTGACGGCTTTTCTCACTTTAAATGCACTAATATTGGTGACGTGATGTCTTGCTCTTGCGGATCTCAAGCAGAATGGGGCAGCGATGGCTCAACCCAAGATTCTTCTCACACGTATCGACGACCGTTTCATTTACGGGCAAGACGTTGAGCTGTGGAACGAAGCCGTGGGTTCCAACCTTGTTTTAATCGTCAACGATGAGATTGCGGCTGATTCGCGCAAGTGGGCCCCTATGAGGGTGGCGACACCCGAGGGTGTCTGGACGCGGTTTTTCTCGGTGCAAAGGACTGTCGACATCATTCATACCGCAACGCCGCGCCAATGGATTCTCATCATGGTGGCGTCGCCCACGGATGCACTCGCGCTGGTTAAGGGTGGAGTGCCGATCACCAAGATCAGCATTGGCCATATGCAGGCAGGGGAGGGCAAGCGCCCCATAACGCCCGCGGTTGCCGTGAGCGACGCAGACGTTGCTGCCCTCAAAGAACTGCAGGCGCTCGGCATAGAGCTAGAAATCCGCTATCTCCCCAGTTCCGCCCCTGACCCCATCGGCAATCTGTTCAACTGATCCCTTGGGGACGGAGGAAAACGGATCATTTTGCCCTTGCGAGGGACGCGTGCGATGCTGCCTGTCAAAAACAATGCCCATTTACTACGTTTGATCGGCTATCGCCGAGCATGTCGAATTTGAGAAAAACATAACCGCAGGTAGGCGGCTCGCGAATTTAGCAAAAACCGGTGCATGGTCGAGCATCCCGGGCTAAACGTAGTAAATGGGCATAGTTTTGATATGTCACTCATACAGTCACAGCGAAATTGAGCCCAAAAGATGAAAAAACGCCCGTCGGCGGTGGTGCCGGCGGGCGTTGCTGTGCAATATGTCGCGTTGTGGGCCTAGTGCCTCATAAAGTGGTATTCGATCACATTGCTGTATGGGTGACCCGGGCCCACAATGCCCTGCGGGAACAGCGGCTGGTGCGGCGTGTCGGGGTACATCTCTGCCTCGAGGGCAAAGCCGGCGCCCCAGCCATAGTTGGCATCGTCCTTGGCGTGCTCGTCGCCCAGCCAGTTGCCGGTGTAGAGCTGCACGCCCGGGGCGGTGGTGTAGTAGTCCAGCTCGCGGCCGGTCCACATCTCCTCGACATGCAGGGCGCGGCGCAGGTTGCGACCGTATTGATAGTCATCGATGCACAGGCAGTGGTCGTAGCCGCGTGCCTGCTTAATCTGCGGATCGTCGGCCTCCATGCCAGGCGCGACGGGGCGCAGCTCGCGAAAGTCAAACGGCGTGCCCTCGACCGGAGCAATCTCGCCGGTGGGGATGTTCTGCTCGTTGATGGGCAGGTAGTGGGCAGCGTTAGCAACAAAGAAGTGCTCACAGTCCATTCCGGCGTTATGGCCGGCAAGGTTAAAGTACGTGTGGTTGGTCATGGCCACGTAGGTGGCGCGGTCGCTCTCGCAGCCGTATTCGATACGGAAGCAGCCGGTGCGCGTCACGGTAAACACGGCCGTAAAGGTGCGGTTGCCGGGCAGGCCCAGCTCGCCATCCTCAAGCGAGGTGGTCATGCGCACGGCATTGTGGACCTCGTCGAGCTCAACATCCCATACGCGCTTGTGCAGGCCGTGCTCAAGATCGCTGTGCAGGTTGTTGACGCCCTCGTTGGCCGGCATATGCCAGTCCGTGCCGTCGATGGTGATCGTGGCGCCCGCGGTGCGGTTTGCCACGGGGCCGATGGTCGCGCCAAAGCAGGCGGGGTTGTCAAAGTAATCCTCGAGCTTATCGAAGCCCAGTACCACATCGCGCACGTTGCCGGGAATGTCGGGCACATCGATACCCAACACGGTGGCGCCATAGTCCATAATGCGAACGCAGATCTCGGGCCCGTTGAGGGTGTAACGATGAACGGGGGTACCGCACGGCGCGGTGCCGAAAAGCTCGGAAGTGATCATTTGGTTCCTAACATCGAGGTATTTCCGACAAACTGTAGCGCGAACAGGCGAGATTATCACTACACCCCACTAAAGCAGGGGGTATTTTTCTCAAAAAAGTGATGATTAGAGCTGTGCGGGCGTTCATTTCTGACGCGCGCGAGTCTGATACAATTTGTTCGTTATTGTTTGAATTGACGTGAGCGTGGAACAGCGAGGACTCATCGTGATTAAAGCGGAGCGACAGGATAAGGTTCGGCAGCTGCTCGAGGAACAGGGAACGGTCTCGGTCAAGGAGATTTCGGATGCGTTAGGTGTCTCGGATATGACGATCCGCCGTGACCTTGAGGAGCTTGCGAGCCTGGGCGAGATCGAGCGCGTGCACGGCGGAGCCCGCAGTGCACAGGGCCGTCCACACGCTATGCTGCGCCATGAGTATTCGCACAGCGAAAAGCGCACGAAGCATGCCGAGGAAAAGTTGCAGATTGCGCGCCGTTCTGTGGAGCTTATCGAGGAAGGCTCGACCATCTTTTTGGGCACGGGCACCACGGTTGAGCAGATGGCCTCGATGCTGCCGGCGTTTCGCCTGCGCATTGTGACCAATTCGCTTTCGGTGTTTAACCTGCTCGAGGCGCGCGAAGACTGCGAACTGTGCCTGGTGGGCGGCGTGTACCGCCGCCGCACTGCCGCCTTTGTGGGCCCCACGGCCGAGGATACCTTGCGTGCGCTGGGCATCGATGCAGCCTTTATCGGTGCCAACGGCATTTTGGACGGCGACGTGTCTACGTCTAACATGGAAGAGGGCCGCATCCAGCAGCTCGCCTTTAGCAAGGCCGACTCGCGCTATCTGATTGCCGACTCCAGCAAGATCGGCAAGCGCGACTTCTACACCTTCTGTCGCCTGGACAGTTTGGACGCCGTGGTGTGCGAGCCGAGTATCTCGGTCGAGGACCGCGCCGCCATCGAGGAGCACACACAGGTCATCTGCTAGCTAACGCTACGGGATTGCCAACAGGCGATGCGGGAGGACTTTTACCTCCTGTCATTGTGGAAACCAGCGCGTCAGCGCTACGCAATATGACGCGCAAATGAGGACCCCACAATCAAATCGTCTCAACCTGTAACATCTAGACGTCCAAAACCGGTCTAAGTGTTACAGATTGAGACAATTCGGCGGGGTCTACCTTGTTTGTCTCGATCTGTAACGGTTAGGACTTAAAAACTCGGCTACGTGTTACAGATCGAGACAAAAGAAAAAGAACATTAGGACTTGAAAATAAAGTTTTGATAAGGGATTCGCCCAGTTAAGACGGTGCGGCAGACAATTGAGATTAGTTTGCCTCCGGAGTCGTAAGCATAATGAGTCAGTTCGATGACCGGAAGTTTTGCAACACCATAATTACTGGCTTCGGAATCGCTAAGCTGACGTGCTCTATAGCTTTCCCTAACAGATTGGATAGACTTGGACAAGTCGTCCATGATTCTGCTAAATGCCTGAAAATCTAACTGGTTATTCGGAACGCGCGACTTTGAAATGAAGAACGTATCAGCGCCTATGAAGCTGCCTTCAAGTTCGTAGGTCAATTCAAGACGCTGAATTTCATCGCGACTTTGACATCCAAATTGTTGGAGCATCATTACGGAAATTGGACGACCTGATGTGAGGCCGCCGAAATGTTTGGTGATGGCATCCGGATCAACGCCATCGCAATGGCTTGCAAAGTCAAAGTCTAAAAGTGAATTGAGCTCGCTAACGCGTTTCGGTGCAACAAACGACCCCTTACCTTGGATTCGATAGATACTTCCACGACGCTCCAGCTCACTCATGGCAAGTCGGACGGTTGTTCTGCTTACGGCGTATTCGTCGCAGAGTTCCATTTCTGTTGGAAGTTTATCGTCTGCTTGATATTCATCGACGATCTGCTTGAGCAGCGCGTCGGTGAGCTGTAAATAGAGTGGCCGTTTTTCGTGTGTATCGAGCATTAGAGCCTCAGTTTGCATGTTGGTTATACCTGATGGTTGCCTCAGTCGGGATGTAACGTGGGCAAGGTAACCTTAACGTATCACAGAGCGGCTCAGCATGACGATCTGATGCCTGTATCCACGAAGGGCTTGTCCGAGCGTGAAGATATTCTGGGGCAGGCAAATACCGTTCATGGAGTCCCCGATATGTTGGAGGTCAGCGCCGGCTGCTTTTGCTGCAAGGCCTATTTTCTTAATGGTCTCGCTGTCGCAGGAGTCTTGACTCGTCCCGTTCGCCGCCATGACGAGAACCTTCTCTTCAATTGACTTGCCTACGTTGTGGGATCGTACAAAGTCTACGATGGCGCGCAGGTCTGCTTCTTGGAAGCAAGGGACGGTGTAGGGGGCTGGTACGAGAAGGATATCGACGCCGAGGTCAACAAACTTGCGCGCAATTTCGAGCGTCATGACAGGTTCCGCAACGCCTGCTCCATGCATTTTTCCGGCTATGATCAGGCCATTGAAATGCTCTTTGGAGAGTTTGATCGAATGGGCGATTGCATCGTTGGAGACGCCAGTTCCAGGGTTGCCTGTGAGGCAAATAAAATCAAATCCGAGTTCGTTTGCCTTTTCTAAGGTCTTGGGAGAGACGCGACGACCCATGGGGATTTCCGTACGGGATTCAGACATCTCTGCCTCGTTATCAACTGGCTCCAGATTGACGCCAATGGGCCTTCCGCATGCTCGCTTCACCCAAGTGACCGGGTTTTCATTGAGATCATCTGGAATACCGGCAATAACTGGATCGAACACATCGAGCGCGTTAAACAGAAGCAGGTCGGCACCTGCGGCACGTTCGATTTCTGCATTAGTAACGCCGCCGAGAAATTGGGAAGAGGGTACGTTTTCCGCCATGATGGTACGTCCCTCGGAAGCCAGAATTGCCTGCTTTAGATCCATGGGTGACGTGGCGGCAAAATCGGATGCGGACATGTTCAGTAATCGTTTGGGCATTGTTACTTCCTTTGACTAGAACGACAGGCTTGTGACATTGTCTCTAATATTGTTACAACAATATATTCAATATGTTATATCCAATCGGTGAACGGTTGCAAGCTTATTGTATTGCTCGGAAAAAATAGCCTTTAGCTGGGAAAACCTTAAATTAATCAACTACCGTTCACCGAATAAGTATTTGAATTCTTGACATATCGACAAAGCGGAAAAAGAATTGGTTATGACAAATCGCGCAAATGATATTACATTTCGCACAAGAACGTATTCACTTACATAAGTGGATACAAACGGGGACGACGACGGTTGAGTCCGGATAAATCGTTGTGTGCCCGGGAATCATGAAAGGATGTGTTATGGACGCTATCGTCAAATTCCTTGAAAAACACCAGCCCCTCTTCGACAAAATCTCGAGGAACATTTATCTGGTGGCGATTAAGGATGGCTTTCTCTCGAATATGCCAATTGTGCTGTTCTCGAGCCTGTTCCTTCTTCTTTCGACGCTCCCTGCCTATGTAGGCATCACGCTTCCGTCTGAGGTGCTGGATTTCTTCAATAAAATCTATGCATATACCATGGGACTTCTTGGCATTATGGTGGCCGGCACCACGGCGAGCTCACTTGCCATGTCGATGAACCGTCGCATGCCTTCGGGTAAATCTCTCAACCCCACCTCGTGCATGGTTTGTGCCATGTGCGGCATGCTCTTGCTATCGGTGACGAACGATGTTGTCTCGATTGGCGGAGCAGATACATCTGTTTTTGAAACCGGCTATATGGGAACCAAGGGTTTTCTCGCTGCGTTCGTAGCCGCATTCTTGACCGTTAATATCTATAAGGTGTGCATTAGCCATAATGTGACGATCAAGCTTCCCAAAGAGGTCCCTGGCTCTATTGCGCAGAGTTTTCGCGATATCTTTGCATTTGGATTTTCGATCCTTGCGTGCGCTTTTATCGATCTTGCGAGCCGCAAGCTGCTTGCTGTGCCGTTCGCCAATTTGGTATCCGCTCTCATCTCGCCGCTGTTCTCCGCGGTCGACACCTATCCTGGCATGGCGCTTATCGAAGGCGCGGTCGCACTTTTCCAATTTATGGGTATCCACGGTGCTTCGGTTGTCATGAGTCCGATCAATGCTGCGCTCTACGGCAATACCGTTACCAATCTTGAGGTTTTCCAAGCAGGTGGACACCCGTCAATTGCTCTTACGCAGGACTTTACAAGCTTCATCGGCGGTCTGGGCGGTTCTGGCTGCACGTTCATCGTTCCTATTATCCTGATCATGTTTATGCGTTCCAAGCAGCTTAAAGCCATGGGCAAGGCATCGATTATCCCGGTGATTTTTGGAGTTAACGAGCCCGTTATCTTCGGTATGCCGATTGTTCTCAATCCCTATATGTTCGTGCCCTTCCTAGTGGCTCCTATGGTCAACGCCATTATCGGTAAATTTTTCATTGACGTCATTGGAATGAACGCCCCCATGTATACCATGCCGTGGGCGCTTCCCGGCCCAATCGGTGCGTTCCTCACCACGGGTCTCGATCTGCGTTCTCTCGTATTGATGGCAGTGCTGTTGGTCGTTGACTTTGTGATTTACTATCCGTTCTGCAAGGCGTATGACCATCAGCTTTGTTTGGAAGAGTCTGCAAAGGAGACTGCAGGAAACTCGGATGCAGATGCTATTGCCGCACAGGAAAATGTCGCAAAAGCTCTCGAGGCGGTAAAGGACAAGGCGGAGCAGATCCGCGTGCTTGTGCTTTGCCAGGGTGCCGGCACTTCGACTCTCTTGGCAAATGCTCTTCGCGAAGGTGCCGCTGCTAAGGGTGTCGATCTGGTTTCTCAGTCCGGTGCGTACGGAAGCCACTATGAGACGATGGATCAGTACAACGTGATTGTTCTGGCGCCCCAGGCACGCATGTACTATGACGCTATGAAGGCCGATACCGATCGCCTTGGAATTAAACTGCTCACCACAAGGGGCAAGGAGTATATCGACCTTACCAACGATCCCGAAGGTGCAATTGACTGGATCGTTCAGGAGCTGGCCAAATAGTGGATGCACTCCGTCGTTAATTCGTCGGTGTATAGTACGGCCCCGCAGCTTATTGAGCTGCGGGGCCGTATTTCGTTGAGTATCTAATTGAGACAATGAACGCAACCGTCGTGAGATCGCATTGGCGCTCTCCGAGTCACCGACAAACTGCCTTCCATCTATGTGACCAATTCGCTTTCGGTCTTTAGTCTGCTCGAGGCGCGCGAGGATTGCGAGCTGTGCCTGGTGGGCGGCATGTACCGTCGCCGCACCGCCGCCTTTGTGGGCCCCATGGCCGAGGATGCCCTGCGCGCACTAGGGATTGACACGGCGTTTATCGGTGCCAACGGCATTCTGGATGGCGACGTGTCCACGTCCAACATGGACGAGGGCCGCATCCAGCAGCTCGCCTTTAGCAAGGCCGATGCGCGCTATCTGATTGCCGACTCCAGCAGGATCGGCAGACGATACTTCTGCCCCCCCCAGCCGGCGCAGGGGTACCGCTTTAAAATGACGCGCAAATAATTTTGGGCAACAAGGATGAGGCTATTCTGGGATATGACTAGACTCCGTATTTCGTCTTTATGTCCCTTGAGAATGAATCGTAGTCTTCATAGAGCCCCTCTCTGCTTTCATCCTCGGCGTGGCTTACACGTTCAAGGAGCTTATCCTTTGGGGCCTCTTTTGTTATTGCGGCCTCGCTATCGGGTATTGTGGATTGCAAGAATAGTTCTAGAGCATGGACGTCTTTGAGTATGTAGCCCGTCGAACGACCCGCCCCTGTTTTTTCGATTGCGCTGCAACTAACAAGCTGACTGAGGGTTCGTTTAACGGTAACCTCGCTGATATCGGGGCAGTTGGATCGGATGTCTGATTTCTTAATGACGCCGGGTCTCTGTTGAAATAGAACGGCGATGCGCGCTTGCTTCGACATGGGACGAGTGCTTGATTCAATTAAGGTACGCTGTTCGAGCTGTCGGTAGGCGGCCAGGGTTGTTCCGAGCATGAAACGGATAAAGGGTGCTTCGGTGTTTTGATTTTCATTCCATCCAGTGGAGCTTGCAGCGAGGGCGTTGTAGTAAAGCGCTTTGTTGTCTTCAATAAGTCGTTCGATGCTGATGTAACGCGCAACGTCGTATCCAGTCTTTTCGAGCAGCAGCGTTGTAAGGAGCCGGCTCATCCTGCCATTGCCATCGTTGAAGGGATGAATACTGACAAAATCGAAGATAAAGCGGAGCGATATAAGGAGGGGATCGCAAACTTGGCGAGATAAAGCATCGTTGAGGGACTGGCAGGCTTCTTTAATAAGTCCCGGGGTTGCTAGAGCCGAAGGGGGCCTAAAGCGCACAAATCGATTACCTTGATCGTCAATGGAGACGATTTCGTTATCGCTATCCTTCCAATGGCCTCCATACGAGATTGCCGTGTGCGCCATGAGGTCACGATGCAACTGCAGAATGACCGATGGCGTTACGGGAATGGAATCGTGTTGCTCGTGAATAAGCGACAGCACATCTCGGTATCCAGCGATTTCTTCCTCTGCGCGGGAGCTTGGCTTGGCGGAATACGCCATGATCGCTTTGAGTCTTTTTTGGGTGGTAACAATTCCTTCAAGTCCGTTGGAGGATCGGGTGCTTTGGATCTTAGCCTCCTCCATTAGGGACGATAGAAGCTCGGGTTTGACTTGACTCAGAGCAAGCTGTCGGCCTTTATGCTCGCGTATCGAGAGGAGGAGGTTGGTGATTGGAGTTGCTTCGAGTTCCGCTGGGACTGTGGTGTAATCGAACTGGCGCATGCGGCTCCTTTCGGTATCACGAACATACTTTCGATATCATAATACCATTAAATGATACCGAAA
>DXMB01000019.1:0-32099 GCA_019414425.1 Collinsella sp. | reverse complement strand
ACCGGTGGACGGCACCGAGCCGTCGCAAGACTTGAAGAAGGGGGAGGCCTCGCGGTCTCCCCCTTTTTTGCGTTTACGGGGCGTGAATGACTCAATTACACCAGACGATCTTGTTGTTTTCGGTATTGAGCCTTTATTTAAAGAAAATAAATCGTATAACAAGGGCAACTGCTATGGCCGCAATGATCATAAGCAGGATTGTCAGCTGATGCTGCTTGCGTCGTTTACTTGACGAAACGAAGATTGATTTTCCCTGTTTTGGAGTCTCGAGATAGCGAGCCGAATGCGTCAAGGTTTGCTTGGGTCGAGGCCCTCTTTGTTGATGAGCGGCGGATGCTTTCATCGGCTCATCACTAACTGCACTGTTTTTAGATAATGGTGCGTCTTTCAGATATACAGGGTCTCCCGAGGCAACGCCCATATGTTTACGTCCCGTTTGGGCTTCTTCGAGCGTTTGATATCGGTTTCTTGTCACATATTTGGGCTCTGGGCCATTGATGGGCTCTTGCGAGATGTGGGGGCGATGGAATCGAATCGGTTGCGGGCTGGATGCTTCGTCCTGCTCCGGCATAAACGTGTTGTCCTGTTTTTGATCGTCCATGATGCCCTTAGCTCGTCATCAATATCGTGTATGCGCCCATTGTAAGCCAGCCGTCTAGTTTTGATGGGATTGCATACATTATTTAAGCCTTCGTTCAAATTCCGTTTATTAGACAAAACCTTAGTCAACCAGACTTAGATATGCTTATATCAATAGACTCAAAAAACTTTATAGTCGATGTATATATAAGAAGCGGCTGGGCATATATAACAGCGTCAAAAGAAGTCCCAGTCACCTAGAAGATGACTCGGCAGTCCTTAAAAGGAGTGGTAAACATGGCAAGCATGGTTCCTTATCGTTCGGTTTTTGGCGTTCGTCCTTCTGCTAGCTCGCTGTTCGATTTGTTTGATGATATGACCGATCTTGCAAACAACTCGATTGCTTCCAAGGCGTTCCCCGTTGATGTCGAGGACAAGGGCGATGGTTATGAGGTCAAGGCCTATCTGACCGGCGTCGCTAAGGATGATATCGACGTTGAGCTTAACGAGGGTCGCCTGTCGATTAGCGTGAACGTTGTGGAGGACGAGGAGAACGAGGGCAAGAACTTCCTGCAGAAGGAGTTTAGCTCGTACAGCGCGACGCGCGGCGTGTATCTGAAGGACGCTTCGAGCGAGGGCCTTTCGGCTAAGTATGCTGACGGCATCCTGACCGTTACGGTTCCCAAGATTGTCGAGAAGAAGAACGTTACGAAGATCTCCATCGACTAACGATGGCTCTGCTTCAATCGAGAGTATGAGTTAAGGGGGGCTGGGAAGTGATTCCCAGCCCCCCCCTTGTTGTCTTGAGGGGCTATTGAATGGTTGTCGGTTGATATTGGCTTGCAGGGCGTATCGAGAGCTTCCGCGGCCCTTGAAGACGGGTGGCAGAACTGCCGAGTTCATCATCGAGACTTGCATCAAGCGCGTTGGCATAGCTTTTGACGGTAAGGCTTGGACGATTATTGTCCTGGCTGATGTGCATGGCGATGAGTTGTTCGGTGCGATCGGTAACAAGTTCGCGCGCGGCTTCGGCGGCCTGGTTGTTGGAGAGGTGCCCCTTTGTGGACAGGATGCGCTCCTGAAGAAAGCGGGGGTACGCTCCTTCGCGCAACATAGTTACATCGTGGTTACTTTCGAGCGCGAGAACTCGACAGTCTTTGAGGATGCCTATGGCCTTGCTCGATAACTCTCCGGTGTCGGTGGCAAACCCAATGGAATCATCGAGAGCATTAAATCGATAGCCGACAGGATTGATGACATCGTGCGATGTTGAGTAGGTTTGCACGTGGATGCCGGCAATGGGAAGCGTGTCGCCGGGGTCAAATTCCTCTACGGGCAGGTGCGCGAGGTTTTCTTTGCATGAAAGGGTATCCCTGCTGGCAAAGAGGGGACCATGCCAGTGCTTGCACCATACATCGAGCCCCTTGATATGGTCACCATGCTCATGGGTGATTACAAGAGCGGCGACGTCATCTGCCGAGAGGCCAAGCTCCGCCATGCGTTTAAGTGTCTCGCGGCGGGACAGGCCGTTGTCGATCATGATGAGCCCATGAGGCCCCTCGACGAGTGCGCAGTTGCCTTTTGAGCCGCTGCCGAGGATATGAAGGTGCAGGCGAGACATAAGATTCCAAAGGATACAATGAGTGCGGACGAATAGAGGAGGAAGCGAATGCCAACGGTATCTCAGCACTATGGACATCATGCCGCGCCGAGGACGGATAAGAGCGTCCTGGCAACGCGGCAGGCCGCTGCCCCCGTAGTGCTCATGGTATCAGGCGGTGCGGACTCGACGGCGCTGCTCCTTATGGCTTGCACATCAAAGCTGGATATCCAGGACGGGCGCGGCGTCGCTCCCATTGCGCGCGAGCGATTGCACGTGCTGCATGTAAACCATCATCTGCGCGGGGAGGCATCCGATGGCGACGAGGCCTTTGTACGTGACCTGTGCGCGCAATACGGCTTGCCGCTGTGTGTTGAGCATGCCTATTTTGATGACGAATCGGGCAATATCGAGGCTGCGGCTCGCGAGGTGCGCTATGCCGCGGCACGGAGATATGTTCGCGAACTTTGTGCCGAATCGGGCGCACCGCGGACGGCGGCTCGTATCTGCACCGCGCATACTTCGTCGGACCGCGCGGAAACATTTTTGATGAATGCCATTAAAGGGTCGGGTCCCGCGGGTCTATCGAGCATTCCGCGCCGTCGGAACATTGTGGTTCGCCCCTTGCTCGACCTCACGCACGATGAGCTCGTGAGCTATCTGCAGGTGCACGGTCAGCCATGGCGGGAAGATGAAAGCAACGAGGACGTTTCGTACTTGCGCAACTATGTGCGCCATCGGGTGATGCCGGTGGTGGCGCAGCGCAACGCGAGCGTCTGTAAGACGATTGGCGCCGCCTGCGAAATCTTAGGCGATGAGGACGCCTTTCTTTCCCAGCTTTCCGCACAGGCGTTTCGAAGCTGTCTGCGTAAGGAGGCGGCGGGTGCACTGGTCCTTGACGCTCGCCGACTGGCCGCGGCCGAGGTGGTGATCGCTCGGCGCATGGTGCGACTGGCAATTAAGCGTATCGACCCCGACGCTCGCCCGGAGATGCGGCATGTGGAGCGCGTGCTCGCCTGTGTCGCCGAAGGATCGGGTTCGGTCACGCTGCCGGCGGGAATCGATGCGCGCGTGGAGTTTGGCATGCTGTCATTCAAGGCTCCGGCGGCGCGCGAGGGGTTAGTTGCCGATTGGGTCACCATTCCCGGTCGATTGCCGCTGGGGGCGGGCCGCATCCTGGTGGCAGAGCCGATGGCCGTCGAGCCGGGGTGTGATATCGTGCGCCGTGCCCGCGAACTCGCGGGTGCCGGAGGGGCGGCCGCTATGGTGGATGCCGCGACGCTGGGCTTTGCCGATCGCGATAGCGAACGGATGCTCGCCGGCTCGCGCGGGGAGATTCCCACCGAGGCGCGTTTGGCGCGTCTGTGGGTAGACGGTCCCGCGCCGGGGGATGTGATGTGTCCGTTGGGCATGAGTGGGCGAAGTAAGAAGGTATCCGACCTGCTCAACGAGGCTCGTATTCCCGTTTCTGAGCGCGCAGGCGTTCCTGTGGTGAGAACGGCTCCGGGAGGTGCCGTGGTATGGGTCGCAGGCGTTCGCACGGACGAGCGTTTTAAATGCACGGCCGCAACGCGCGTGGCATATCTGCTTCGTGTGGTCGATGCGGAATAGTGCCTTGCGCCTACTATTCTGTGCGACGTTGACGGTATTCCCGCGCTGATGGCGCACGGGCTGGTAAATATACCCCGTGCGCTGCTAGAATGTGTAGTTCGCGTCCATACGGCGGTGTGTGGGCGATAAGCACAAGAAAGGGTTGTCATGGCTTCTCAACATCCGGATATCGAGAAGGTTCTGTTTACGCAGGAGGATATCGACGGTATCGTCTCTCGCCTAGGCGAGCAGATTACGCGCGACTACGCGGGTAAGGATCTGGTGCTGATTGCGGTCCTGCGCGGCGCCGTGGTCTTTATGGGCGACCTGATGCGTAAGATCGAGCTGCCGACCAACATCGATTTCATGGCTGTTTCGAGCTATGGCGACGGTGTGAAGTCCTCGGGTATCGTGCGTATCATTAAGGACCTGGATATCGACATCCGCGGTCGCGACGTGCTGATCGTCGAGGACATTCTGGACTCGGGCCTGACGCTCAAGTACCTGATGAAGAACCTCGAGAGCCGCAAGCCCGCTTCTCTGGAGGTTGCCGCCTTCCTGTGGAAGGACGTTGAGGACCGTACCTCGGCCGTCACGCCCAAGTATGTTGGAACCCATTGCCCCGATGCCTTTGTGGTGGGCTACGGCCTCGACTATGCCGAGCGCTATCGCAACCTTCCGTATCTGGGCATTTTGAAACCGGAGGTTTATTCGTAAGATGCCCGACGACCGTAACGATAACAATTCCCAGACTCCCCGGGAGCCTAAGATCCCGGGGATGCCCGGAGGCAAGAAGCCCACGCGTACGGGCTGGCTGTATTTTATTTTGGCTTGCGCGCTTCTGGGCTACGCCTTCTTTAACATGGGCTCCGGCTTTGCCAATTCCAGCAATACCGTAAAGCTCGCGACGAGTGAGATGGTCAATGCCATTAAGCAGGACCGTGTCGAAGATTTGACCTATACGGTTCAAGACGGAAGCGTGGCGGGCCATTACTGGAAGACAAAAAAGGACAAGGGCGACACGAGCGAGCTCAAGAGCTTCTCCTCGACCTATGTCGGCTCCGATTCGCTTGCCGAGCTTATGGCAGAGCACCCCGATACCAAGTACAGCGTCAACACCAATGACCCCGATTTTTGGGGCGACTTGGCGATGAGTGTGCTTCCGACGATCGCCCTGATCGCCATCATGTTCTACTTTATGCGCCAGATGATGGGCGCCAACAACAGGAACATGCAGTTTGGCAAGACCAACGCCAAGACCAACGAGGCAACGCGCCCCAAGGTCAAGTTTGAGGATGTTGCCGGTGTAGACGAGGCAGTCGAGGAGCTCGAGGAGATCCGCGACTTTTTGAGCGATCCGGACCGCTATCGCAAGCTGGGCGCCAAGATCCCGCGCGGTGTTTTGCTGGTGGGCCCTCCGGGTACCGGTAAGACGCTGCTGGCCAAGGCCGTTGCCGGCGAGGCCGGTGTGCCGTTCTTTAGCATCTCGGGCTCCGACTTTGTCGAGATGTTCGTGGGCGTCGGCGCCAGCCGCGTGCGCGACCTCTTTAAGGAGGCCAAGTCTCAGGCCCCGTCGATCATCTTCATCGATGAGATTGATGCCGTGGGACGTCAGCGCGGAGCCGGCTTGGGTGGCGGTCACGACGAGCGCGAGCAGACGCTCAACCAGCTGCTGGTCGAGATGGACGGTTTTGAGGAAAGCGAGTCGGTCATCCTGATCGCCGCGACCAACCGTCCTGACATCCTGGATCCGGCATTGCTGCGTCCCGGTCGTTTTGACCGTCAGATTACGGTCGACCGTCCGGATGTGAAGGGCCGCGAGCAGATCTTGCGCGTGCATGCCGAGAACAAGCCGATGGACGAGGACGTGAAGTTTGAGAAGCTCGCCCAGATGACCGTTGGCTTTACTGGTGCCGATTTGGCGAACCTGCTCAACGAGTCTGCGCTGCTGGCCGCTCGCCGTCATCGTTCCGTGATCTCGATGGACGAGGTCGAGGAGTCGATGGAGCGCGTGATTGCCGGACCGCAACGCAAGGGTCGCGTGATGACCGAAGCCGAGCGCACCACGATTGCCTACCACGAGAGCGGCCACGCTTTGGTGGGCCACATCCTGGAGCACTCCGATCCGGTTCATAAGATCTCGATCGTCAGCCGCGGTCAGGCCCTGGGCTACACACTGCAGCTTCCGCAGGAGGATCACTTCCTCAAGACCAAGAACGAGATGCTCGACGAGCTCGCCGTGTTCTTGGGCGGTCGCGTTGCCGAGGAGCTCATGTGCGATGACATCACGTCGGGCGCGAGCAACGACCTGGAGCGCGCGACCAAGATGGCGCGCGAGATGGTCACGCGCCTGGGCATGAGCGAGGAGCTGGGCACTCAGGTCTTTGGCGAGGCGCAGCATCAGGTATTCCTGGGCCGCGACTATGCCGATCATCAGGATTACTCCGAGGAGACGGCGCGCCGCATTGATATCGAGGTTCAGCGCATCATGCGCGAGGCCCATCGTCGTGCTGTTGAGATCTTGGATGCCCGTCGCGATCAGCTCGATCTGATGGCGAAGGTGCTGCTTGAGCGCGAGACTGTCGAGGGCGATGCCGTGAATGCCCTGCTCGATAACGAGTGGGACGCCTATCTTGAGCGCGAGGGCGATATCCTGGCGGCCAAGGAGGAGCGCAATGCCAAGGCGGCCGGCATGCCGACCAAGAAGCGCGCGCCTCGTATGAGCGAGGAGGAGCTGGCGGCTGATGCCGCGGCCTTTGCGCAGGCGGCCATGCAGGAGGATGCCGAAGCCACATCCGACGATGCCGGCGATGACCATGTCGTCAACGCTGGCGGCAACACCGACGCCGACAAATAGTTCTTGTAGCGAAAGCCTCCGCGGGGAAACCTGTGGAGGCTTTTCTTTTAAGCGATATGTTGATTGGGGACAGACTTAAATGAGCGTTTTCACGCATTTAAGTCTGTCCCCAATCAACATTGCTGCGGCACTTTGCTCAGCTAAAGCGTACAATAGCGCCTATGTGAAAGGGGAACAGATGATCAACGAAACTATGTATGCTCGCGGTGCGGAAAGCTCCATCATCCGTGAGATCTTTAGCTATGGCCTTGAACGCAAGGCGCAGATCGGTGCGGAGAACGTATTCGATTTTTCGTTGGGCAACCCGAGTGTTCCGGCACCCGCTGCTGTGGCTGAGTCCATTAAGAAGGCATTGGAGCTGCCGAGCGACCAGCTGCATGGATACACGCCTGCACCGGGTCTGCCGCAGTGCCGTACCGCCGTGGCCGAGTCGCTCAACCGCCGTTTTGGCACGAGCTATGAGGGCAAGGACGTCTTTATGACGGTGGGTGCGGCGGCTTCGCTCACCTGCACGCTCAACGCGATTACCAATCCGGGCGACGAGGTCATCGTTATCGCTCCGTACTTCCCGGAGTATCGCGTGTGGATCGAGAAAGCTGGTTGCACGTGCGTCGAGGCGCTCGCCGATGAAGATACGTTCCAGCTGAGCGTGGATAACGTGCTCAAGGCGATTACCGATAAGACCGCTGCCGTCATTATCGACTCACCCAACAACCCGACCGGTGCCGTATATACACGCGACACGCTGACGCGACTGGCCAATGTTCTGCGCGAGGCCAACGCTCAGCGCGATCCCGAGAATCCGATTATGCTCATCTCTGATGAGCCGTATCGCGAGATTGTCTATGGCGCCGAGGTGCCTTGGGTGCCTTCGATCTACGAGCACACCATCGTGTGCTACTCGTATTCCAAGTCGCTTTCGCTACCGGGCGAGCGCGTCGGGTGGATCCTGGTTCCCAATACGAATCCTCAGGCAGCTCGTCTAATGCCCGCCGTTGCCGGTGCCGCCCGTACGCTGGGCTTTGTGTGCGCACCGGCGCTCTTCCAGCGCGTGATCATCGACTGTATCGATGAGCCGAGTGATGTCGAGGCCTATGCGCGCAACCGCACGGCGCTCACCGACGCACTAGCGGAGTACGGCTACACCTATGTCGAGCCGGAAGGCGCGTTCTACCTGTGGGTGAAAGCGCTGGAGCCCGATGCGAATGCGTTCTGTGAGCGCGCGAAGAAGTATGAGCTGCTCGCGGTGCCTTCGGATAGCTTTGGCATGCCGGGCTGGTTCCGCCTGGGCTACTGCGTGAGCTATGAGACAATCGTCAACTCGCTGCCTGCCTGGAAGCAACTGGCCGACGAATATCTTCGAAAGTAAAGCGCTCTGCTTACAATGTTTTACGTGAAACGGGGTTTGGTTTTAAGCCAGACCCCGTTGTCTATGCCGTTGTGTGATTGGGATGAAGCAGTTTTACGACTGCCGAAAGCTATGCGTACAATGAATATACGCGACGGCCATGCCGGATAAGGAGATCCGATGCCCTACCTGCTTTCCTGTGATATCCATACCCATACGATGTTCTCTGCGCATGCATATTCGACCATTGAGGAGAATGTGTACTGGGCGGCAGAGCGTGGCCTGCAGGTGCTCGGATCTGCCGACCATCTGAGCTCTATGGTTTCACCTTGCCCCAATGACCTGCGCAGTTACCAGTTCTTTATCAACCAGGATATCTGGCCGCGCATTTGGAGCGGCGTACTGGTACTGCGTGGCGCCGAGGCCGATATCGTTTCGCTGAACGGAAGCCTGTTTGGCGAGGACACTCCTGTCACGCTCGATATTGCTGGCGATTCGTACAGCCGCCAGCATTCGCTGTTCGATTTGGTTACGCGCAATTTGGATTATTTGGTTGCAAGCGTGCATAATCCGCAGATTGCCGAAGGTGCGACGTTGGCCCAGGCGACCGAGATGTATATCAATGCCCTGGAGCACCCCAAGGTGTTCATGCTGGGCCACGCGGGTCGCTCGGGCGTTCCGTTTGATATCGATGAGGTGTTGTTGGCGGCCAAGGCCAAGCACAAGATTATCGAGATCAACAACCATAGTCTTGAGCATGGCACCGATGCCGAGCATTGGAGCGTGTGCCGCAAGATTGCCGAGCGCTGCGCCGAGCTGGGCGTGGGGATTGGCGTCTCGACCGACGCGCACATTGGTATGGCGATTGGCAAGCTCGAGCAGGCGCGCAAGATGCTCGATGAGATTCACTTCCCGCTGGATCTGATCGTGACGCGCGACCGCGAGACGCTGCTGCGCGAGATGGCGGCTGCCGGCGTGTGTGACCTGCGCAAGAGCATGTAACGGGCTCATATAGCCAACGAAAGGGGGCGGTCCAGACGGGCCGCCCCCTTTCTTGTCCCAAAAATCGACCGGGGTGGGTTAGCGGCGCTCGAGGATCGCTACGGTTTCGGTGTGGTCGGTATGGGGGAACATGTCGACCGGCGTGATCTTGAGCAGGCGATAGCCTCCGTCGAGGAGCTGGTGCAGGTCGCGCTCTTGGGTCACGGGGTTGCAGCTGATATAGGTGATGCGGCGCGGTTTGAGCGCGCAGGCGGCCTCGAGGAACTCGGGGGTGGAGCCGGCGCGCGGCGGGTCGATGGAAAGGACGTCGACGCGTTCGTTGTTGTCGGCGGCATCGAGGATGTAGTCGGTGGCATCGTCGGCCATAAACCATGCGTTGCGAGTAAGGCCGTTGAGCTCGGCGTTGCGACGTGCGTCAGCGATGCCGGCGTGGTTGCGCTCCACGCCGAGTAACATGATGCCCTGGCCGGCATCGGCCGCGGCCTTGGCTGCGCAAAGACCGATGGTACCGCTGCCGCAGTAGGCATCCATAAGCACGTCGCCCTGGCGTAGGTCCATGTCTTCGATGGCGAGCCGGTAGAGCAGCTCGGTCTGCTGCGGGTTGGTCTGGTAGAACGCAGTGGGGGAGATGTCGAACTCACAGCCGAGTAGCTGGTCGCGCATGCATTCGGCGCCATACACGATGCGGGTCTCCTCGCCCAGGATGGCGTTGCCAGGGCGTCCGTTGATGTTTTGGGCAACGGTGACGATATGCGGATCGAGTGCGGCGACGGCCTCGAAAAACTCCTGCGCATGCGGCAGATCGCGCTGGGCAGTCACGAGGGTGACCATGACCTGGTCGGTACGCCAACCGCGGCGGACGACGGCATAGCGAAGCAAGCCCAGGTGCTTGTCCTCGTTAAAGGCAGGAATGTGCAGACGTTCGGCCTCGCGAGCGATGCCGTTGAGAATCTGACGGGCACCCGGCGCCTCGACAGGACACTCGGGTACGGCAACGATCTTGTGCGTGCCGCGCTCAAAGAAGCCGCAGCGGACAGCACCCTCCTTACCAGGAGCAAAGGGAGTGGCTGCCTTATGGCGAAAACCGCGCGGCGCAGGATACTTGCCCGGGTCGCCCAGGGTAACGCCCATACCGCGAATGGGATCAACGGCAATACCCTCGCGCTCGCAGAGCTCAGCAAACAGCTCCTCCATAGCAGCCTGCTTGGCCGCCAACTGCTTCTTATAAGGACGATTGAGTGCCGTACACCCACCACAAGCTTTCATGATCGAACAGGGAGACTTGGGATCCACGGCCTTACGCGCAGGCTGAGCCGAATCCTTGCGCGAGCCTTTGGAACGAACGTGAGGCGCCTTATCCCCGCCCTGACGAGAGCCAGAACGCTTGGTCTTAACCTTGCCCTTCGCCGACTTACCCTTCGCATCCTGAGACGACTTGGATTTCTTGGAAGATTTTTTCTCCTCCGACCCCTCAGCCGCCTCGATCAAAGCACGACGAGCCCTACGCTCCGCACGAGATTCTGCCATCAATAACTCCACTAATTCATGAATTAAAGCTGCAAGTATTGTACCGTGCCAAGCCAGCAGACGATATACAAGCGGTTTATTCGTGTCAGTGATAAGCCCAACGACGGTTGCCCGCCGCGTGAGGGGTGTGGGGGTTAAGTTTATCGCGAGTTCCGCACGAACAGGAGGCCACTTAATGTGGCCTCCGTCGTGAGCAGGACTGTAGAGCAGGAAACTTAACCCCCACACCCCTCACGCGGCGGGCAAACTCGCCTTGTGCTCTATCACGCTAAAGTGTATGATTCTGAACGTTACATGACTCACTTTACTTAACTAAAGTGCCATCAAGGGGGAATATCATGAACACCGATATGTCTCGTCGTCAGTTTGTTGGTCTAGCCGGCTCGCTCGCCACGGTGCTCGGCCTTGGTCTTGTCGGCTGCGGCGGTGGTGCTGGCAAGGGCTCCGCTGCTGGTTCTGCCGCGGCCAAGGATGTGAAGGGCGCCGCGGAGTCCAAGAAGCTCGTGGTGGGCTTTGACAAGTCCTACCCTCCGTACGGCTTTGTGGGCGATGACGGCGAGTACACGGGCTTTGACCTTGACCTTGCCAAGGCCGTTGCCGATAAGCAGGGCTGGGATGTCGATTACGAGGCCATCGATTGGGATGCCAAGGACACGCTGCTCAACTCCGGCGCCATCAACTGCATCTGGAACGGCTTTACCATGGAGGGCCGTGAGGACGGCTACACGTTCTCCGAGCCGTACATGCTCAACGAGCAAGTGCTCGTGGTCAAGAAGGACGCGGGTATCAAGAGCTGGGACGATCTCGCTGGCAAGACCGTGATCACTCAGACCGATTCCGCTGCGCAGGATGTGCTCGAGGGCGACCAGAAGGATCTGGCCGCGACGTTTGCCACGCTCGATACCATCGGCGAGTACAACACGGCCTTTATGCAGCTCGAGAGCGGCGCGGTCGATGCCGTGGCTTGCGACCTTTCGATTGCCCAGTATCAGCTTGCCGCCAAGCCCGATGCCTATACGCAGCTCGACAAGCCGCTGTCCAGCGAGCACTACGCCGTTGGCTTTAAGAAGGGCGACACCAAGTCCGCCGATGCCGTGACCGAGTCGCTCAAGGCGCTCTACGAGGACGGCACGGTCAAGGACCTGTGTGATAAGTATTCAAGCTATGGTCTTTCCTTCGACAACTGGGTGCTCAAATAGCGGCTTTCCCAGGCACCCGATTTTGCCGTTCAAACCGTCGCTTGCGTACATTTAGTACGCGGCGCTCCTCTTTCACGGCAAACTCGGGCACCTGGAAAACCCGCTTTAGCATTGGGTTCGCTGTTCCGTTACTGTGAAAGAGAGCTTGGGTTGTCTATTCAGGTCATGATGCAGATGCTTGGCCAGGGATTCTTGGTCAGTTTGCAGCTGTTTGTGCTGACGTTGCTCGGGTCGATTCCGCTGGGAATCCCCGTGGCGTTTATGCGCATGAGCAAGGTCGCGCCGCTGCGTTGGATTGCGCGCATCTATATTTCGGTGATGCGCGGCACGCCGCTTATGCTGCAGATGTTTGCGATCTACTTTGCCCCGTACTACGTGTTTGGCATCTCGCTCACGCCCGATTCCAAGTGGACGGCGTGCGTTGTGGCGTTCATCATCAACTACGCCGGCTACTTTGCCGAGATCTATCGCTCGGGCCTGCAGTCGATTCCGCGTGGTCAATATGAGGCCGCCGAGGTGCTGGGCTACTCGCGTCTGCAGACATTTTTGTACATCGTGATGCCGCAAGTTGCCAAACGCATTTTGCCGGCGATGGGCAACGAGATCATCACGCTGGTCAAGGACACATCGCTGGCGTTTGCCATCGGCGTGGGGGAGATGTTCTCGACGGCCAAGGCGCTGGTTGCCTCGCAAGTGAGTATGGTGCCGTTTGCGATCGCGGCGTTGATCTACTGGGTCTTTAACTTTGTGGTCGAGATGCTGCTGGGCGCTGCCGAAAAGAAGCTGGACTATTATCATGACTAACTCAGTGATGAAAATCGAAAGCGCGCGTAAGGCGTTTGGCGGCAATGAGGTGCTCAAGGATATCTCACTCGAAGTCAAGCGCGGTGAGGTCGTGGCGATTATCGGGCCTTCGGGTGGCGGTAAGTCCACGCTGCTGCGCTGCGCTACGCTGCTCGAGACACTCGACGGTGGCTCGCTTTCGTTTGGCGACCTTGCGGTTGCGACGGATGTGGGATCGGGCGCGGTCTATGCGAAGGGAGATGTTCCCAAGCAGGCGCGCTCGCGATTCGGCCTGGTGTTCCAAAATTACAACCTGTTCCCGCACTATACCGTGATGAAAAACATCATCGACGCGCCGATCCGCGTGCTTAAGCGCCCGCGCGAGCAGGCGGAAGCTCGTGCGTATGAATTGATTGCTCAGATGGGGCTTATGGGCAACGAGAATAAGGTTCCGTGTGAGCTTTCGGGCGGTCAGCAGCAGCGCGTGAGTATTGCCCGCGCCCTAGCGCTCGACCCGGAGATCCTGTTCTTTGACGAGCCGACCTCGGCGCTCGATCCCGAGCTGACGGCCGAGGTGCTGCGTGTCATTAAGGACCTCGCTGCGCAGAACATGACGATGGTGATCGTGACCCACGCAATGCAGTTTGCGCGCGATGTTGCCGACCGCGTGGTCTTTATGGATGGCGGTCGTATTGTCGAGGAGGGTCCTGCCGAGCAGGTCATCGACCATCCGTGCGAGCGGCGCACGCGTGAGTTCTTGAGCCGTATCGAGGGATAGGCTCAGGTATTTACTCAACTATTAATTGAGGCGAAGCCGCCACAGGTCTTACGGTCTGTGGCGGCTTTTTGTTTACATCGACGGGGTTCAATAATTGCCTCACAAGCTTGTCTCTTCCTCTCGCCGCCTGTATTCATACGTGTGCCGAAAGGTATGCATGGACAGCCGCCCGTGAGGGTAGGGTGGTGGCATAGGACATTTGGAGGGTGAGTCGGCTCGGCTGCCGACCATGCTGCTCCCGGGACGGCACCGACCGCGAACTCTCCCCGTTGGCGTCGCGCATTGCGCGCGGCCCTGCAAGGAGGTCATCATGGGTGCTCCCAAGACCGGTAACGTAAGGAACGTGGTGCTCGTAGGCCAAGGCGGGGTGGGCAAGACTTCACTCGCCGAGGCCATGCTCCACCTTTCCGGCAAGACCGCCCGCCTGGGCGGCCACGACGGCACCAAGCCCACGCTCGACTATGACCCCGAAGAGGTCAAGCGTGCGTTTTCCATCTCGACGACCATTGCGCCGATCGACTGGAAGGGCGCTCGTATCAATGTGCTCGATGCCCCGTGCTATCCCGATTTTATCGGCGACGCCTTTGCCGCGATGAGCGTCTGCGAGACGGCTCTGTTTGTGGTCGACGCCGAGGCCGGCCCGCAGCCTACGACGGTTAAGCTCTGGTATGCCGCCGAGGACCTACGCCTGGCACGCGCGGTGTTCGTAAACCGCCTGTCGCGCTCCGAGGCCAGCTTTGCGACCACGATGGACCTGCTGCAGGAGCGCTTTGGCACGCGCCTGGGCGCCGTGACCCTTCCCTGGGGCGAGGGCGAGGACTTTGACGGCATCATCGACCTGGTGCGCATGAAGGCGCGCCACTGCAACGGCGCCGAGGCCGTTGAGTCGGAGATTCCCGAGGAGTATCGTGCCCAGGCCGAGGAGGCCCATGACCATCTGTGCGAGCTGGTGGCCGAGGCCGACGACGAGCTGATGATGAAATACCTGGAAGGCGAGGAGACGCTGACGCAGGAGGAGCTTGAAGGCCTGCTGTCTAAGGCGATCGCCGAGCGCATCTTTGTGCCGGTCTTTGCGGGCGATTGCATTAAGGAGCAGGGCGTCAACTCGCTGATGGACGACATCGCGACGTACTTCCCGGCGCCGACCGACTACGGCGAGATGCCGCTCATCGACGGTGATTCGCTTAAGATTTCGAGTGACGATGACCGTCCGGTGGCGTTTGTGTTTAAGACGCTGGCCGATCCGCAGCAGGGCCGCATCAGCTTTATCAAGGTGCTGACGGGTACGCTTGAGCCGGGTCTTGAGCTGATCAACGCGCGCACGCGCAAGGGCGACCGTCTGGCTCACCTGTATGTGATGTGCGGTCGCGACATGTCCGAGGTCGGTCACGCCTATGCCGGCGACATCATCGTGGCGCCCAAGCTGGCGGCCGAGACGGGCGATACGCTCTCCATTACCGGTAAGGTCGAGGCTGCGGCGTTTAAGTTCCCCAACTCTCAGTACCGCATCGCCATCGAGGCCGAGAATCGCGGCGACGAAGAGAAGCTCTACACGTTTATCGAGAAGGCCTGCAAGGCAGACCCGACCATGAGCATCGACCGCGACGAGGAGACTGGCCAGACCATTATCTCTGCCGTTGGTGAGGCACAGGTTTCGGTGCTGCTCAACCGTCTGGAGGACCGCACCAAGGTCGCCGCCAAGAGCGTGCCGATCCGCATTCCGTATCGCGAGACCATCCGCCGCACGGCGAGCGCCCAGGGTCGCCACAAGAAGCAGACCGGCGGCGCCGGTCAGTACGGCGACTGCTGGCTGCGCGTGGAGCCGCTCATTGGGCCCGACGGCACGAGCGACGGCTATGAGTTTGTTGACGAGGTCGTGGGCGGTCGCATTCCGCGCTCGCTGATTCCCGCCGTGGACAAGGGCGTCCAGGAGACCATGAAGGACGGTATTATTGCCGGCTACCCGCTCACGGGCATTCGCGTGGCTGTGTACGACGGTTCGTATCACAGCGTCGACTCCAACGAGATGGCGTTCCGCGCAGCGGCTCGCATCGGCCTGCGCAAGGCATGCGCCGATGCCGATCCAGTGGTGCTGGAGCCTATCGAGGAAATCACGGTGACGATCCCCGAGAGCTACGCCGGCGCCGTGATGGGCGACATCTCGGCCTCGCGCGGTCGCGTGACGGGCATGGAGACCGATGAGCGCGGAGACACCGTGGTCATTGCCCAGGCGCCGCTGGCCGAGCTGACGGATTACTCGACGCGCCTGCGCTCCATCACGCGCGGCACGGGCGACTTCACCATGAAGCCTGCAGGCTATGAGCAGGTGCCTTATGACGTTCAGGCCAAGCTGGTCGAGCGCTATGAGGAGGGCCGAGCTAAGTAACGTGTGGCTTTGTCTGTGCCACGCATGTCGATGCAAGGGCCGCTCTGGGTGATCCGGAGCGGCCCTTTTTGATCCCTAGGGGATTGCAAATCGGTTCTTGTCGTGGGTAGGGCTAGTCCCCTGAGGCCTGATTGCGGCCGGTGGCGTAGTCGATCTGCACATGCGGTTGCAGGTTATAACAGTACACGTGGAAACACAGCGTCTTGCCGTGATCCTCGACCGATTGGGCCTCAAGGCGCACGCCGCGGCAGAGAAGTTCCTCTTCGTTGTACATGGGAGTGACGCGGTAGAGCACATGGTTGCCCGTGTCGTGGATGTAGCCGAGGACCTGCTCTTCAAACGGCAGCATGCCCGTCTCGTTGAGATAGCGCGTGCCGGTGAGGAGATTCTTGCGATTGGCGTTTTCGCCGCAGAGCGACCAGGCGATGAGGTGGCAACGGTTGTAGAGGCTCTGGCCCGGAATAAAGTCGTAGCGCTGCTGGTGCCATCCGGCGGGGTGGATACGCGAGATATCCCCGCGCTTGCCTTGACCGAGCGACTCGGGACCCGCACAGGCGAGCGCTTTGCGGGTGCGGCCCAAGCTGTCGAGCTTGGAGAACTTCTTAAAGCAGCCCTCTTCGGTAGCTCGTTCGTATTCGTCGAGCGTGAATGATGGCGTACCGAGCGGGTGCGTGCTGTCGGTGCGAAGGGCAACGTAGGGGTTGCCGGCGTAGTCGGGAATGCTGCTGAGATATACACCGCGGGCGCGGTTGAGGTCGGGGTTTTCGACCTCGTCGATGGGGGTGGCGACGCTGTCCGCGGAAGCGTCGTCGCCGGTGTCGGTTGCGACGGAATCGGAGCCATTGCCGGAGTCCTCGGAGCTCGCTGTTCCCGATTCGAGCCGGGCGACCAAGTCCGCTTCGTCGTCGGTACGGCTGGGACTCTCGTTTTGCTTCTCGGCCAGAGCCGCCGCCTGCTCATCACTTTGCGGCGACAGCAACTTGGGCGCCCCATCGAGCGATCCCGTAAACAGCGCAAACCCCAGCACCACGGCGGTGCCGATGGAAAGTGCTTGCTTGTAGGCGGACTTGCGCAACATGGGGGCTCCTGGATGGACGGTTGGGAATCTACTAGTCTAGCAGGAGCCGGCAGAGGCCGTTCTGTCGAACAAATACTTAAGATTTGGGACAAACGCCACTGGTTCATTTGCTTCATATTTGACGTATGGCTAGATCGAGGTGGAGTCGAGCCAGTTGAGCTTGCACTCGAGAATGCGCTGCTCGCCGGGTTGGCTGCTGCCGTCAAGCAAGGCGAGCAGCATCTCGGCCGCCTCCCTGCCTTCCTGGTCGACGGGCTCGATGATCGTGGAGACGGTCGGCGTGGTGAGGTTGGTCCAGTCTTCGCAGTTGAGTCCCAAAAGACCTATTTGCTGCGGAAGTAGATGGGCCATGGGTTGGAGGGCCTTGTAGACACGGGGAAGCGCCCATTGGTTTTGTACGAAGATGAGCGTGCGCTTGGCGGGGTTGAACTTGTATTTAAAGTATTCGGTGAGCTCGTTGATTGACGGCTTGTTGTGATCGATGGGGATGGCTTTGTAGAGCTGCCCATTCGCGGCCAATGCCTCGGCATATCCCTGAAAACGTTCCATGCGAGTGCGCATTTCGGTCATGTTGGCGGCGATGGAAAAGAAGTCTTCGTAGCCGGCGTCGAGAAGCGCCTGCGTGGCATTGTACACGCCGTCGTAGAGGTTGGTTTTGATCCAGCTGGTGCCTGGGCTGTAGATGGCCGCGTCAAAAAAGACGACGGGCTTGTCGGCGCGCTTGATGCGGTCGTGGACTGCCTTGAAATCTGCCGTGGGCTGGATGATAAAACCATCGACGCCCAGTGAGAGCATTTTGTCGACATACATGAGCTCGGTCTCGGGGTTAAAGTTGCTCGTGCAAACGACCGTCTGGTAGCCCGCGGGGAGCATGACCTGCTCCATGCCGTTGAGGACGAGGCCCGCCCATTTGTTGGTGTTATCCAAGATGATGATGGCGATGACGTGGGTTTGCTTGCCGGTGAGCGTTTGCGCTTGGGCGTTGGGAACGTATCCGAGTTCCTTGATGACGCGCGCAATCTTTGCCTGCGTCTTCTCGCTAAGCTTTTCTCGTTTGTCGTTGAGGTAATACGAGACGCTTGCCGTCGAGGTTCCCGCCTCTCGAGCGACGTCTGCGATCGTAACGCGCTGTTTTGCCACAGCGACTCCTTCCGACAGATGAGCATTTTCCAACATGATGACTTTGAGTCTTGGTGAGGGATGCGCTTTGGTGAGCGACTTTTCCTTTCATATGAGTATGCAACAAATGCGGTATATGGGTGGGGTCGAAATTTGTGACCGGCATGCGCATCTGCCGTCTACCGAGAAAATCAAATACTTCTTGACTTTTGAAATCGAGGGTAAAATCGCAGGATTCATTTTTAGTTAAACGCATAACTAAATAGCGTAACCAACGCTCTGACCTGCGCGTTTACCGAAATAAACTGGCATTAAGAAAAACGAGCACCTATATTGGTCTTGTCGAAAAGACAGCAAGTCCAAACGGCAGGGGATGCTCCGGAGGCCTCCGCAAACGGTGTCTTGCGCACGCAACTCTATGAAAAGAGGGAAGTAATGAAGATCGTAGGCGTTGCCGCCTGTACCGTGGGTATCGCCCACACGTATATGGCCCAGAAGGCGATTCAGGATGAATGCTCCGCTCGTGGCATCGAGTGCAAAGTCGAGGCTCAGGGTGGTCTGGGTATCGAGAATGAGCTCACGCAGGAAGACGTTGATTCCGCCGACCTGGTGCTCGAGTCCGTCGACGTGGGTGTCGAGAACGAGGACCGTTTTGAGCAAAAGATGGCCGAGGGCAAGTTCCTCAAGGTCGGCACCTCGGATGTAATCGCCGATCCGGTAAAGATTATCGACCAGGCTGTCGAGATCATCAAGGCGACGGGCGGTGCCGTTGACGCGTCCAAGGCCGAGGCCAAGGCAGAGAAGAAGGCCGTCTCCGCTGCCCCGCAGGCCCCGACACCGGCGTCCAAGCAGTCCATCTTTGCCGATCCTGGCAAGACGCTGCTCAATGCATTCAATACCGGTGTTTCCTATTTTATCCCCATCGTCGTTATCGGTGGCGTGTTCCTCGCCTTCTCGTTGGCATCCGGTACTGCCGGTGCTAGCGGTATGGAGGTCACCAACCCGTTGATGGTGAGTCTTAACACTATCGGCATGGCCGGCATCTCTATGATGATTCCGGTGCTTGCGGCATACATCGCCTACTCGATGGCCGGTAAGCCCGCACTTGCCCCCGGCTTCGTCCTGGGCTACTTGGTTAACAACGCCGTCGTCACCCCGAGCGGCAACAGCGTTTCGACCGGCTTCTTGGGCGCCATGATCATGGCTGTCATCTGCGGTTACTTTGTCCGCTGGATGAAGACCTGGAAGGTCAACAACACCATCCAGACCATCATGCCCATTCTGATCATCCCGATTCTGACCTCGCTCGTCCTGGGCATGGCTTACATCTACATCTTGGCCACGCCGCTTGGCTTTGTGATGGATTGGCTCACCAGCGTGCTCGGCAGCCTGCAGGGCGGCTCCGCCGTCGTCCTGGGCTTGGTCATTGGCGTTATGACCGCTTTCGATATGGGTGGCCCCATCAACAAGACCGCTTCGACCTTTACCATGGCCATCATGGCCTCCGGCATCTACGGCCCCAACGGTATGTTCCGCGTCGCCGTCGCCATTCCCCCGATTGCTTGCGGCCTCGCTGCGCTCATCGCCAAGAACAAGTTCGATGGCGCTGACCGTCAGATGGGCATCTCTGCTCTGTTCATGGGCTGCATCGGTATTACCGAGGGCGCTATTCCCTTCGCGGTCAAGGATCTTGGCCACACCCTGCCCGGCATTTGCATCGGCTCTGCCGTGGGCGCGGCGCTTGCCGCCTTCCAGGGCATCGACTGCTATGTTCCGCATGGTGGCTTTATTGTCGCCCTGGCCACCAACAACGTCGCGCTGTTCTGCCTGGACATCGTGATTGGCTCCTTGGTCGCCGCTGCAATCCTGATTGCCATGAAGCCCACGCTCGATAAGCAGGCCAAGTAAACCTTTAAGGACTCCGGTTGTGCGGAGGGATGGATTTGACTCCGCACAACCGCCCCTACACAACAAAATCCATCCGCACTGATAGGGCCCACATCTGGGTCCCAGGGAACTTTTGTCAAAAATCCTCTGGAGAAGGAGAACAAAATGTCCAACCTCACCATCCGCCAGGCCGTTCAGGGCATGCTCAAGCTGCAGGACAGCGGCGATCACGCAACCATGGTCGGCATTGGTCCCATGAGCCCCAACCTGATTCAGGCCGTGTTCGAGCTTGCCAAGGACGAGGATTTCCCGCCCATGTTTATCGCTAGCCGCAACCAGGTCGATATGGACGAGATGGGCGCCGGCTACGTCAACGGTTGGGACCAGACGCGCTTTGCCGCCGACATTAAGAAGGTTGCCGACGAGGTGGGTTATACCGGTCCGTACTACCTGTGCCGCGATCACGGCGGTCCGTGGCAGCGCGACGAGGAGCGTAACGCCCACCTGCCCGAGGACGAGGCCATGGAGCTCGCCCGCAAGTCCTTTGTCGCCGACATGGAGGCAGGCTTTGACCTGCTGATGGTCGACCCCACCAAGGACCCCTATCAGATCGGCAAGGTTATTCCGCTCGACGTGGTGCTTCGCCGCACGATCGATCTTATCGACTATCTTGAGCAGTACCGTCGCGAGCATAACCTGCCCGAGGTTGCCTATGAGGTCGGTACCGAGGAGACCAATGGCGGCCTGACCTCCACCGACAAGTACGAGGAGTTCATTTCTCAGCTGCAGCCCGAGCTCGAGAAGCGCGGCTGCCCCATGCCCACCTTTATCGTCGGCCAGACCGGTACGCTCACCCGTTGGACCGAGCAGGTCGGTCATTACAACTTTAAGAATGCCCGCGAGCTCGCCGACATGGCCAAGCGCTACGGCGTGGGCCTGAAGGAGCACAACGCCGACTACCTGGACGACGCGACGCTGCTCGAGCACATCCCGGCACACGTGACCGCTTCCAATGTCGCCCCTCAGTACGGCACCGAGGAGACCCGCGCTTACCTCAAGCTCTGCGCTACCGAGCAGATTCTGGTCGACAACGGCCTGTGCGACGATCCCTCCGATCTGTATCACACGCTGCTGGTCAAGGCCATCAAGACCGAGCGCTGGCGCAAGTGGATGACCGGCGACGATGTCAACCTGCAGGTTGACGACATTCTGGCCGACGACGAGCTCAGCCTGAAGATTCTGGATGTCTCCGGCCACTACGCGTTCAACGATCCCGAGGTCAAGGAGCAGGTCGAGAAGCTCTATCGCAACCTCGCTGCCCAGGACATTGACGGCAAGCGCTTTGTGATCGAGCACATCAAGCGCCCGATCAAGCAGTACGTCGTCGGTCTTAACCTCAAGGGCGTCACGAGCCGCATCGAGAAGGCTCTCTAAGTAGCTTTTCCTACACGACGCCGGGCCTGGGGCATGTCCCAGCTGCAGGCCCGGCACATAGGACAAAAGGACATCCCCTTTGTCCTATTTTTTGAGTTTTGGATTCCTTAGAAGGAGTTTGCACCATGAAGTTCTTTATCGATACCGCCAACCTTGACGAGATCGCCGAGGCCAAGAGCTGGGGCTGCCTTGCCGGCGTCACCACCAACCCGTCCCTGTACGCCAAGACCGGCGGCAAGCTCGCCGACTTTGAGCCCCATATGCTCAAGATTGCCGAGCTCTGCGAGGGCCTGCCCGTGTCTGCTGAGTCCACCGCGACCACTGCCGAGGGCATGATCGAGGAGGGCAAGCGTCTTGCCGCCCTGGCTCCCAACATCGTGGTCAAGCTTCCCGTGTGCGAGGCCGGCCTCGCCGCCTGCCGCGCCCTGGCCGATGCGGGCGTGCGCGTCAACATGACGCTTGTTTTCTCGCCGACGCAGGCCCTCATGGCCGCCAACGCCGGTGCCCGCTACATCAGCCCGTTTGTCGGCCGCTTTGACGACATCGCCGAGGACGGCATCTCGCAGCTCGACAATGTCGTGACATGCATCAAGAACTATGACTGGACCGGCAAGAACGTCGACGACACCGTCGAGATCATCACCGCTTCGGTCCGCACGCCCAACCACGTGACCCAGGCGGCTCTTCTTGGTGCCGACATCGCGACCGTGCCCATGGCCGCTCTCAAGAAGTGCCTGCATCACCCGCTGACCGACCAGGGCCTCGCCTCTTTTGAGGCTGACTGGCAGAAGGTCGTCGCTCAGGCTTAACGACCGGGTTGCCCTCGGCATCGCGCCATCCGGTGCCGGGGTTGTTCTCAAGAGAGGAATTCGTATGACCAACCAGGAGCTGGCGAAGGTCGCCAATGAGGTCAGGAAGGGTGTCGTGACTGCGGTTCACGCGGCCAAGTCGGGACATCCGGGTGGATCGCTCGGTGCAGCCGACATCATGACGTATCTGTACTTTGAGGAAATGAATATCGATCCTGCCGACCCTCACAAGGCCGATCGCGACCGCTTTGTGCTCTCCAAGGGTCACGCGGCGCCGGGCCTGTATTCGGTGTTGGCAAATCGCGGCTATTTTCCCGTCGAAGAGCTCGAGACGCTCCGCCATATTGGCAGCCGACTGCAGGGCCATCCCAACATGAACGATACCCCAGGCATCGATATGTCCACCGGCTCGCTCGGTCAGGGCATCTCTGCTGCAGTTGGAATGGCGCTTGCCGCTAAGCACTGGGGCGACAGCTACCGTGTCTACACGTTGCTGGGCGACGGTGAGTGCGAGGAAGGCCAGGTGTGGGAGGCGGCTATGTTTGCCGGCAACCATGCGCTCGACAATCTTGTTGCTGTCGTCGACCACAACGGCTTGCAGATTGACGGCACGATCGATGAAGTCAACTCGGCCATGCCGCTTGCCGACAAGTTCCGCGCCTTTAAGTGGCATGTGATAGAGCTAGCCGATGGCAACGACATGGCGCAGATTGAGGCGGCTTTCGCCGAAGCTCGCGAGGTGACCGGCGCGCCCGTCGCTATCATCGCCGAGACGGTGAAGGGCAAAGGCGTCTCCTTTATGGAGAACCAGGTTGGCTGGCATGGCAAGGCGCCCAATGACGAGCAGTTTGAGCAGGCCATGGCCGAGCTCGCGGCAGCAGGAGAGGAACTCTAATGGCAGAGGTCAAAAAAGTCGCCACGCGCGTAAGCTACGGCGAGGCGCTCGTCGAGCTGGGCAATGAGCACGATGACTTTGTAGTGCTCGATGCCGACCTGGCTGCCGCTACGCAGACGGGTAAGTTTAAGACTGCCCATCCTGAGCGCTTTTACGATGCCGGCATCGCCGAGAGCAACCTGATGGGTCTTGCCGCCGGCATCGCGACCACGGGCCGCGTTGCTTTTGCGAGCACCTTTGCGATGTTTGCCGCCGGTCGCGCCTACGAGCAGGTCCGCAATTCCATTGGCTACCCGCACCTCAACGTCAAGATTGGCGCCACCCATGCCGGCATTTCGGTGGGCGAGGACGGCGCCACGCACCAGTGCTGCGAGGATATCACACTCATGCGTACGATTCCGGGTATGACGGTGGTCGTTCCCGCCGACGATGTCGAGGCCCGCGCCTGTGTGCGCGCCGCCTATGAGTTTGAGGGGCCGGTCTACATGCGCTTCGGCCGCCTGGCAACACCGGTCATCAACGATCACGAGGACTACGAGTTCAAGATCGGCCGCGGTGTTGTTGTACGGGAGGGCTCTGATGTCACGATCGTCGCGTGCGGTCTCATGGTCGCTGAGGCACTCGCTGCTGCCGAGGCGCTCGCTGCCGACGGCATCGATGCTGAGGTCATCAACATGCATACGATCAAACCGCTCGATGAGCGTTTGGTGGTTGCCAGCGCCAAGAAGACCGGTCGCGTGGTCACCGCCGAGGAGCATTCGATTATCGGTGGTCTTGGCGAGGCCGTTGCCTCGGTGCTCGCGGAGCAGCATCCAGTGCCGATGCGTCGCGTCGGCGTGCGCGATGTGTACGGCGAGTCCGGCCCTGCGGTCGATTTGCTGCATAAGTACGGTTTGGACGCCGACGGCATCGAAGCTGCGGTCAGGTCCGTGTTGTAAGGAAGGCTTTCCATGGGGTTTGTATCTGCCAACCAAGTGACGATTGGCTACGCCGCCGCCTCGCGCGAGGACGCGCTGCATTATCTGTCCGAGCAGGCTGTTGAGCTTGGTTTTGCCGATGACGCGTCTGCTGTAGAGGCGGCTTTTATTGCTCGCGAAAACGAGGCCGAGACTGGCCTCGTCGCCGGTTTTGCCGTTCCGCATGCCAAGAGCGATGCGATCCATACGCCGGGCGTTGCCGTGCTTAAACTGACCGAGCCCGTTGAATGGCCGAGCTTCGATGGGGTGCCCGTCGATGTTGCGCTCGCGCTGTACGTGCCTGCCGGCGAGGCTGGAACCACGCATCTGCGCCTGCTCTCCAAGGCTGCCGTAATGCTGATGGACGCCGGCTTCCGCGACAAGGTGCGCGCGAGCACCGATCCCGTTGAGATTGCGGAGCTCATCAATAGCGGACTCGAAGACTAGAACGGTCATCCCGTTCAATCAATCGATCCTTCTCCAAGGAAAAGGGCCGCGACGCCATATAGGTGTCGCGGCCCTGTTTGCGTTTCCCCAGATAAAACCTGCCAAAATAAACCTATCCCTTTTTGGCAGGCTAATCGTGAGTTATTTCACCGCAACTTAGGGCACGGTTAGGAAGTGTGCACCTTAAAGAGTGGAGCCCTTGATTAGAGAGGTCGCGCTCATCTCTCTAAATGTCTCTCTAAAGAGAAGGTTGGTTAGAGAGACGGAATGCCAAAATTCGTCCGTCAGCTACCATCTGCCAAAAATGACGGATAAAGGGCTCATCGAAGTAATGGGTTCATCGACGAGCCGCAACCGCCGCTATCGGAAGAAGTAGATGCAGCCGAATTGCCCCTCTATCGTCTCTCGAAGTTTGATGGGTGCTAGAGGGGCGACTGCCTCGCGATATTTTTCCCAAGATAAAACCTGCCAAAACAAACCTGTCCCTTATTGACAGGTCAGTTAACGCAGTCCAGGTTGAGCATATGTGAGCGAGCGGGCTCCGGGTGCGGTAAGGTGACGTGAAACAAGCGGGCGCTGACCTTTTGGTCGCGCCCGTGAAGTTGAACGTCAGATTGCCGTGCCCGGAGCCCGCGCAGCGCCGAGCAGTTACGCCGTTTGTAAAACGGCGTAATCTAAAGGTTCATGTTGCCGTGAATGTAGGGGGTGACCTCGGGGGAGATATGGTCGCAGCCCAGCTCGCGCAGCGCGGACTCGATAACGGCGGGCAGCGGGGTTTTGCCCTCGGCATCGACGGCGTTGCCACCGAGGGCAGCAATCTTGGCGACATCTGCGGGTGCGGCCTCGATATGCATGCAGCCGCCGATCAAGCGCGCGCGTACCTGTGCCAGATCAAGATCGTGCAGGTAATCCTCGCAGGCGCGGATTAAATCGACCTTCTCGCGCGTAAGCTCCTCGCCCGTGGGGACGCGGGTGGCAAGACATGCTCCCGCCGGCAGGTTCCAAACGGGATAGCCCCATGCGCGCAGCAGCTCGCGCTCTTCGTCCTTGGTAAAGCCGACCTCCATAAGGGGTGAGCGTACGCCGAGCTCTTCTGCCGCACGCATGCCGGGGCGGTAGTCACCGCGATCGCCTGCATTGCTGCCATCGATGACGGTGGGAAAGCCGAGCGACTTGGCGTGGTTGACGATAGCGGTAAAGCCGGCGCGCTTGCAGTGGTAGCAGCGGTCGGCATCGTTGCAGGCTACCTGGGGGAGCTGCAGCTGATCGACCGAAAGATTGAGTACGGGGAGCATAAAATGTGGACCCTCATCGGTTTGTCCGTCAACGGACCGCTCAAACGAAGCCTGCTCGGGTGTGCCGATGAGCGGCGTGGTGAGATGGACGAGGAGGGTATTGGTAGGCATGATGCGGGCGCATACGGCGGCCAAAAAGCTGCTGTCAACGCCGCCGGAAAACCCGATAGCCACGCGCCCGTATGCCAAAAGCAGCTGTTCGAGCGCCGATAGCTTGTCTTGAAGCTCCTCTGCGGGTGCCGTGGTGTCTAAAATCATGAAACGATCCTTATCGTTGAGTACTCGATCGAAAACTATAATCCTAATGCGTTACTTGCCATAAGACTTCTATCTATGCAACGAAAGTGCAATATGGTATATACGTTATATACAAGTTGCCAAATGCGGTAGAGTTGCGGCAATGCGACAGCGAGAGTCGATGGGGGACCGATATGATCAAGGCTGTTATTTTTGACATGGACGGAACGCTGGTCGACACCGAGCGTCTGGGCATCAAGGCATGGAAAGCGCCCGCCGCTGAGCTGGGTGTCGCGATTGATGACACGCTGATTCATCAATTTATCGGTCGCACGCTGCCCGATGTCATGGACATCCTTGTGGCGCATTGCGGCAGCAGAGAAACCGCTGAGGCGATCTATCATCGCCACAAGGAGATTCGCGACGAGATGGTCAAGACCGATCTGGAGCTTAAGGCCGGCGCCGCCGAGTGCATAGACGAGCTGCTGGCTGCGGGCTATCACGTGGGCCTTGCGACGTCGTCGCGCCTCGTTACGGCCGAGCGCAACCTTAAGATGGTTGGCCTCTTTGACAAGTTTGAAACGGTGACCTGCGGCGAGGACGTCGTGCACGGCAAGCCCGACCCCGAGATGTATCTGCTTGCCTGCGAGCGCGCGGGCTTTGCCCCCGAGGAGTGCGCCGTGGTCGAGGACTCTCGCAACGGCTGCGTCTCGGGCATCACGGCCGGCTGCCACGTCTTTGCCGTTCCCGACATCGTGCCGCTGCCGCAGGACGTGGTGGATGGCTGCGAGGTCGTGCTCGATACGCTGTTCGACCTGACGGCGGCGGTCAAGGCTGTGCGCTAGTGTTTGCACCCGAGTCGCCATATCCCGCGCCCGATCCCGCGGGACGGTGACGGTAACGGCGCCTGCGTGGAGGCGCTGACGCAGTCAGCCCCTCTTATCACGCCAAGATTGCTGTTTTGGCCGATAAGAGGGACATTGTGCTTCAAGCGACTGGGGCTGCGGCCTTGGTAAGGAGCTGGTGGAGGGTTATGACGCTACAAGTTACTCCAGAAGCCAGTCGATCACGTTGCGCTTGCGGACTCCTTCGTAGTTCGCGTCCGCAAACAGCGTGTCGAGCGTAAGAAGCGTCTTGGGGTAGTTGTCTCGGACTTTCTTAAAGGGGGCCAACTCTCGATTGAGGGTGGTTTCGTCGAGGGTTGTGGCTGAAACCTGAAAATAGGCTGTCTCGTCTGAGTTTAGGGCAACAAAATCGATTTCCCAGCCGTCGATATCGCCCACGTAGACGTCGTATCCACGGCGTAGGAGCTCGAGATAAACAACATTTTCGAGGATATGACCGATATCGCTGCTTTGGGTTTTGACAAGAGCGCCTCTAAGTCCAAGGTCAACGGCGTAGTATTTGCCGTTTGTTGAAAGAAGCTGCCGACCACGCACGTTATAGCGCGGAGCTAAGTACAGCACAAGGCTGTCTGTTAAGCCTTTGAGGTACTTGGCTACGGTTTTCTGGTCGGTTTTGTTGCCGTTGGACGAGAGCGTGTCGGAGATTTTTTTAATCGAGATCCGGTTTCCAATGCTATGGAGTAGGAATTTGGTGATATCGCGCAGGGTCGGGACGTCTGAGACCTTCAAGCGTTCGATAACGTCCCGTATGACTATGGTGTCGTAGAGGCTCATGAGGTAGTCGCGCGCCTGGTGGCCTTGGATGCCCGTCTCGGCGATAAAGGGAAAGGAACCCCTGGTGATGTACTCGTCAAACAACTGCGCGGGAGCCTTTCCGTCATTGGTTTTTGCCGAGCAAAACTCTTTAAAGGATAGGGGCAGCATCTTGAGCTCTACGTAGCGGCCGGAGAGCAAAGTTGCCAGCTCGCTCGAGAGCAGATAAGCGTTGGAGCCGGTTATGTAGAGGTCGACATTGTCCTTGATAAAAAGACTGTCGACGGCTTTTTCGAAATGCTCGACGTGCTGTATCTCGTCCAGAAAAACGTAGTTCATCTTATCGGGGACGAGTCTGGCGGAAATGTAGTCGTAGAGTGCTCTATATGACGTAAGCGACTCGAACTCCAGGTCTTCAAAGTTGAGGGATATAACCTGGTCACCTGTGATTCCGTGATCGCGCAGGTAGCTACGGTAGATTTCGAATAGCTTTGATTTGCCGGACCTTCGCACGCCCGAAACGACCTTGATGACGTGTGAGTCTTTCCACGAAATGAGCCAGTCGAGGTACTGTTTGCGATCAATCAGATTCATGAAACCCCTTTCTTGGCGAGAAAAAACTGGAGCAAAATCAATACTTATAGGAAATATCTAAAAATATGGAATTGAGTCTATTTTACAAAAAAATTAATGAAAAATGGATTACATTCCATAAATATCCGTAGCCGCAGGTCCGGCTAAACGGGGAGGGCACATGGGGCCAGTAAAAAACGCCGCAGCGGGCCTGTTTCCGTTGCGGCGTTTTTTTGTTACAAGTAGGCGCCCAGGTTGATGTCGGTTGTCGGGACCATGGGTTGGCCCGTCGGGTGCGGCTTGGCATTTTGGGTACTTACGCGCTCGAGCAAGAAGGGACGCACGAGCTCCTGACGGTTGATATCCTCGGTGGCCGTGACCGCGGTGACGGGGCGCGCGGCAGAGCCGATACGGACGCGTTTGGTCTTAGCGGCGGGCTTGTTCTCGATTTGCTCCATCAGCAACTGAACGCCCTTGCGACCAATCTCGTAGCCCGGAGGCGCTACCGTGGTCAGTGGGACCGACCCGCTCCAGGCGAGCGGATTGCCGTCGCAGCCGGCCACGCGGACCTGCTCGGGGACGGAGATGCCTTTGTCTGTCAGCGCCGAGATAACGCCCGACGCCAGTACATCGGTCAGGCCGATGACAAAATCGGGGCGCTCGTCAGCAGGGCGCTCGGCGATTTGGGCACCGATGCCGTAGCCGTCGGCAGCGGTATTCCATTCGCCGGCGTCAATGACCTCAATTATGATATCGGGATGCAGGGCAAGTGCCTTGTGGATGCCAAGGACGCGCAGGGTGAGCTGCATAAATGCCGCTCGGCCCACAACGACGATGCGGTGTGCGCCGCGGGCGATGGCGAGCTCGGCGATAATGCGCCCCTGTGCCTCGTTGTCGGCGGCCACGTAGTAACCGGGTTCTGAACAATGGACGTCCAGATGGACGATGGGGACGGGAATCTTGGTCATGGCGGGGTGCCAATCGGGGGACGCCATGGGCTGAACCATGACGCCGGACATTTGGGTGCCCATAAAATAGCGCAGGTAATGGTCCTCGAGAATGTCGTCGTTATCGGCGTTGGCGATGAGCAAGTCATAACCGTGCTTGCGGGCCTCGTTATGGGCGCCGCTGGCAATCTGGAGCGAAAAGCCGTGATCGAGACGGGGGAGGACCAGGCCAAAGGACTTGGTGGTGCCGCCGGCCAGCTGGCGAGCGCTTTGGTTGGGCAGGTAGCCCAAGCGATTGATAGTCTCGTTGATGAGCTTGAGGGTCTCGGGGCGCAGCTTTTCGGGATGGTTGAGCGCGTTGGAAACCGTGCCCAATGAAACCCCGGCCTCGCGCGCGACGTCGCTGATTTTTACCTTTGCCATAGCGGCCCCTTTGATGCGTTTCAAGTATAAGCCAGATTGTAGCATCCCAAACCTGCCAAAAAGGGACAGGTTTATTTTGGCAGGTTTTATCTGGGGAAACGCCGTTGCCAGCTCAAGCCACCACAAAGGGGACAGGCACCTTTGTGGTGGCTTGAGCTGCCCGGGCCTTCAATTGTCTCGATCTGTAACATCTGGACGACAAAACCGGCTCTACCTGTTACAGATCGAGATCTTTCGCCGGGACAGAGTGCCGCCCCGGTCCAAACCATCACAAAGGTGCCTGTCCCCATTGTGGTGGTTTGGACCGGCTAGACGTGTGTGCATCGGGTGGTATCGCGATTAAGATACCAGTTCTGGTATATCAGCTTGCGTTTGCGTGAGTACAATACTCGAACGTTATACGTCTCAGCGCCCCCTGTGCGTGGACGTCTTGCAGTCACGCGAACGAAGGGATTTATCCTATGTGCGGAATCGTCGGCTACACCGGCTCTGATATTGCAAAGAACATCCTGGTCACGGGCCTCAAGCGTATGGAGTATCGCGGCTATGACTCCTCGGGCGTCGCGCTCGAGGTGGGCGAGGGCGCCGCGGCGCACCTCGACGTCATCCGCCGCGTGGGCAAGGTCGCGGGCCTGGAGAGCGAGCTTTCCAACATCGACAGCGACGCTATCTGCGGTATCGGCCACACCCGTTGGGCCACCCACGGCAAGCCCTCCGTCGCTAACGCTCATCCCCACACCAGCTGCGACGGTCGTATCGCCATCGTCCACAACGGTATCATCGAGAACTTCGCCGAGCTGCGCGAAGAGCTGGAGGGTCGCGGCCACCACTTTAAGAGCGAGACCGATACCGAGGTCTTCGCGCATCTGATCGAAGAGGCTTATGTCGAGACGCACGACCTGATGGCCTCCGTGCGCGAGGCCTGCACCCACGTGGTCGGTGCCTATGGTCTGGCCGCCGTGTGCGCTGACGAGCCCGGCGTGATCGCCGTGGCCCGCAAGGATTCCCCGATCGTAGTCGGCGTGGGCGAAACCGGCTCCTATGTTGCTTCCGATGTCATCGCGCTCATCGACGCCGCCCGCGATGTCGTGGTGCTCGAGGACGGTCAGTTTGCCAAGCTCACGCCCGCGGGCGTCGAGTACACCGGCGAGGCCGGCAACGTTATCGAGCCCAAGGTCACCCACATCGACTGGGACCTGGACATGGCCGAAAAGGGTGGCTACCCCGACTTTATGCTCAAGGAGATTCACGAGCAGCCGCGCGTCGTGCGCGATACTCTGGTGGGTCGTATGACCCCCGCCGGTGAGCTCGATATCGACGAGCTGGGCCTGTCCCTCGAGGAGCTCAACGACATCGATCGTGTCTACGTGATCGCCTGCGGCACCAGCTATCACGCCGGACTCATCGCCAAGAACCTTATTGAGGGCTGGGCTCGCATCCCCACCGAGGTTGAGGCGGCCAGCGAGTTCCGCTACCGCAACCCCATCATCACACCGACGACGCTCGTCGTTGCCGTGTCCCAGTCGGGCGAGACGGCCGATACCCTCGCCGCCATTCGCGACGCGCGCATCAAGGGTGCCAAGGTCTTCGGCATCACCAACGTGGTTGGTAGCCCCGTGGCGCGTGAGAGCGACGGCGTCATCTACACTAAGGCCAACAAGGAGATCGCGGTCGCCTCGACCAAGAGCTTCATCGGCCAGGTCGTGAGCCTTACGCTGCTGGCTTTGCTGTTGGCGCAGGTTAAGTACCGTCTGACCACCAAACAGGCGCGCATGCTGTTCCGCGAGCTTTCCGATACGGCCGAGCAGATCCAGTGGATTTTGGACACGCAGACCGAGGCCGTGCACGAGGCCGCCCTGCTGTGCAAGGACGCGCAGTCGGCATTGTTTGTGGGCCGCGGTATGGGCGCTGCCATCTCCTACGAGGGCGCGCTCAAGCTCAAAGAGGTCAGCTACCTGCACGCCGAGGCGTATGCTGCCGGCGAGATGAAGCACGGCCCCATCGCACTGATCGATCCGGGCTTCCCCGTCATCGCCGTGGCCACCAAGAGCGCTACCTACGACAAGACCGTGTCGAACCTTATGGAGTGCAAGGCGCGTGGCGCCAAGGTCATCGTCGTCGCTACCGAGGGCGACGAGGAGATCAACAAGATCGCCGACTGCATCGTCCGCGTGCCGGCAGTCCGCGACGTGTTCAGCCCCATCACGGCGAGCGTTCCTCTGCAGCTGCTCGCCCGCGAGGTCGCCATCCTGCGCGGCTGCGACGTCGACCAGCCCCGTAACCTGGCCAAGAGCGTCACGGTAGAGTAGTTGGTTCCGCCGTTCTAGCGACTAAGGCCCGGCTCCGCATCTGAACTGCCTCCCATTTCTTGGACATGAGAAATGGGAGGCTTTCTTTATGCGCGTTGATTTGAGAGTGAAGCATGATATCGAGGCCAGGAAGGCGGCCATAGGGCTCTTCGAGCTCGGGCACGGGTATAAATCTGCCGCGATTGCCCTTTCGCTTCCCGTGGAAGCCGTGAGAAGATGGCAGGAGATATACCGCGCATTCGGGAGCGAGGTGCTGCTGCGCATGGACGGAAAGCAGGGCAGGTACACATACGAGCAGAAGGTCGCCGCCGCCTCCGCCGTCGTCGACGGTGTTAGCGCTACTGTAAAAACAACCATTTTGACCAACGCTCAACAACCAATCA
>DXMB01000018.1:0-32241 GCA_019414425.1 Collinsella sp. | reverse complement strand
GTTGCCGGACTTGGCAACCCGGGTGAGGAATATGCCGAGACCCGCCACAACGCCGGCTTTAAGGCGATCGACGAGCTGGCCCGTCAGGCCGGTGTCACGTACTGGAAAAACCAGGCCGGCGCCGAGGTCGCGCTCATCAACATCAACGATCCCGAGGAAGAGGGCGGCAAGCGCCAGATTGTACTGGTCAAGCCTCAGTCGTACATGAACACCTCGGGCGGACCCATCTCCAAGCTCTGCCGCGAGTACAAGATCAAGGCCGAGGAGCTGCTCGTCATCCACGACGAGCTCGACATTCCCGCCGGTGACGTGCGCGTCAAGGTGGGCGGAGGCCATGCCGGTCACAACGGCCTGCGCTCCATCATCGACAAGATGGGCAGCCGCGACTTTAGCCGTATCCGCACCGGCATCGGCAACCCTCCCGGCAAGATGGCCGTGGCCGACTACGTGCTCAAGCAGCTGCGTGCCCGCGAGGCCGAGGATTTCCAGGACACCTGCGCCCGCGCGGCCGACGCCGCGGGCCTCGCCATCGTGCACGGCGTGATCTATGCCCGCGACCACGTCAACGGCGCCGCTTCCTCCAACGGCAAGCACTAAAACCTACCATTTAGGGATGTTTATTTTGGCAGGTTTTATCTACAGAAACGCCCCGGTGGCCGCATCGCAATAAACCCCGCGCTGCCATACACGCATAACACCCCAAAGGGGGCCGGCCTCATCACAACCCGAGGCCGGCCCCCTTTGCCGTTTTGCCTGATAAAACCGACCAAAATAAACCTATCCCTATTTGGTAGGTCGAAGTGGATAAACCCTTTTCCCAACCGCCGAAGATACACGTAAACGGCATGTCCATGAGGGTATAATTTGCACCGTATGTCTGCACAACGCCTGTGCGCGTACGGTTTTATTCGGGCTACCGTCCATTTCCGTGGAGGCACGGTTCGGCAGCCCTAACAAGAGAGGGGTTCTATGTATAAGATCCTGGAGAAGACGCAGTTCTCGGAGAAGGTGTTCAAGTTCCGCATCGAGGCGCCTGCAATCGCCAAGCATGCGCACGCTGGACAGTTCCTCATGGTCCGCGCCAACGAGACGGGCGAGCGCGTCCCGTTTACCCTGGCCGGCTGGAACGGTGACGAGGGCTGGGTCGAGTTCATCTTCATGGTGATCGGCAAGACCACCGAGATGCTGTCCACCTACGAGGCCGGCGAGTCGCTGCGCGACGTCGTGGGCCCGCTGGGCGTTCCCACCGAGATGGCCGAGGGCCCCTGCGCCGTCATTGGCGGCGGCGTCGGCCTGGCAATTGCCTTCCCGGTCGCCAAGCACCTGGTCGAGACCGGTCACGAGGTGCACGCCATCATGGGCGCCCGCACCAAGGACCTCCTGCTCATGGAGGACCAGTTCCGCGAGCTCCTCGACGAGGACCACATCCACATCACCACCGATGACGGTTCCTACGGCGAGCAGGGCGTTGTCACCGCTCCGCTGGAGCGCCTGCTGCAGGACAAGGCCGTGAGCCAGGTCTTCTGCGTCGGCCCCGTTCCGATGATGAAGTTCTCGACCCTCACCGCCCAGAAGTACGACACCCCCATCACCGCGTCCCTCAACCCCATCATGGTTGACGGCACCGGCATGTGCGGCTGCTGCCGCGTCGAGGTGGGCGGCGTGACCAAGTTCGCTTGCGTCGACGGCCCCGACTTCGATGCCACCCTGGTCGACTGGGATGACCTTCGCGCCCGCCAGGCCGCTTACCGTTCCGAAGAGGGCGAGTCCCTCAAGGCCTATGAGGAAAAGAGCTGCGCATGCCACTAGTTAACGGTCGTTTCGTTGCCGATATGAAGTCGCCCCGCACCCCCGATAACGAGGAGCCGGCTGCCGAGCGCGCCTGCGACTTCCGCCCCGTCGACAAGGGCTTCACCGAAGAGATGGCGCTGGCCGAGGCCGAGCGCTGCCTCAACTGCAAGAAGCCGTTCTGTGTTGAGGGCTGCCCCGTCAACATCAACATTCCCCGCTTTATCGAGCAGATCCGCGCGAAGGACTTCGGCGGCGCTCTCGATACCATTCGCGAGGACTCCATGCTTCCCGCCATCTGCGGCCGCGTCTGCCCGCAGGAGAACCAGTGCGAGGGCAAGTGCATCCGTGGCAAGAAGTCCGAGCCCGTGGCCATCGGCCAGCTCGAGCGCTTCCTGGGTGACCGCCCCGAGCTCGCCTCCACGCCCAAGATGGCCCCCAAGAACGGCAAGAAGGTCGCTGTCGTCGGCTCCGGCCCGTCCGGCATCACCTGCGCCGGCGAGCTCGCCCGTAACGGCTTTGACGTCACCGTCTTCGAGGCCTTCTTCACCGGCGGCGGCGTGCTGGTCTACGGCATCCCCGAGTTCCGTCTGCCCAAGGCAGTCGTCAAGCGCGAGATTGACGGCCTGGAGGACATGGGCGTCAAGTTTGAGTACAACTCCGTCGTGGGCAACATGGCCACGGCCGAGGAGCTGTTCGAGCAGGGCTTCGACGCTATCTACGTGGCGACCGGCGCTGGCCTGCCCAAGTTCCTCAACGTCCCCGGCGAGAACCTGCCCAACGTCTTCTTCGCGAACGAGTACCTCACCCGCGTGAACCTGATGAAGGCCAACAAGTTCCCCGAGTACGACACCCCCACCAAGCACGGCAAGAACGTCGTTGTCTTTGGCGGCGGCAACGTGGCCATGGACGCCGTCCGTACCGCCAAGCGCCTGGGCGCCGAGCACGCCATCATCGCCTACCGTCGTACCGAGGACGAGATGCCCTGCCGTCGCGCCGAGCTGCACCATGCTAAGGCCGAGGGCGTCGAGGTTCTGCCGCTCGTCTCCCCGCTCGAGTTTGTCGCTGGCGAGGACGGCTCCGTGTGCGCCGTCAAGGTCCAGAAGATGGAGCTCGGCGAGCCCGACGAGTCCGGCCGCCGTCGCCCGGTGCCCATCGAGGGCGCCATCGAGGAGATCCCCTGCGACGTCGCGATCTCGGCTATCGGCACCAACGCCAACCCCTTCGCTGCCAAGATCGGCGGCAAGATGGAGCTCAACAAGTGGGGCTACATCGTCGCCGACGAGGAGACCGGCCAGACCACCGATCCCCGCATCTGGGCCGGCGGCGACATCGTCACCGGTGCCGCTACGGTCATTCTGGCGATGGGCGCCGGCAAGAAGGCCGCCGCTTCGATCACCAAGAGCCTGCTGGGCGAGTAATCACCTGCAGCACTAGCCATCAAACGGCAAAGTCCCCGTCGAGCACACGCCCGGCGGGGACTTTTTTCTATGCCGGCCGCCCCAACCACCACGATGGGGCAGGCACCTTTGTGGTGGTTGGGGACTTGCTCGGTCGTTTTGTCTCAATCTGTAACAGCTGGAGTCCGTTGAGCCCTGCAGTTGTTACAGATCGAGATATTGTGCCGGCCGCCCACGCCGCATCTCAATCTGTAACAGTTAGAGACCAAATATGCCGCCTGGTGTTACAGATCAAGACGTTGGGCTGACGGCCGAACGGTTCATCTAAATCTGTAACAGTTAGAGCCATTTTCGCTGGCTTGGTGTTACGGATCGAGATTTTGCAAAAGCCGAGGATAGGCACTGCCGCCAAGGCCTTTCCCTCGGCCTAAAACAAAACCCCCACAAAGGTGCCTGTCCCCTTTGTGGGGGTTTGGTCGGCTAGCCTTCGAGCTGGGCGACTTTGTAGCGGTAGGCAGCGGCGATAACGTCTTTGCAGCCTTCGCGGCCCAGCTTGGCGCGGTTGACGACGATGTCTTTACCGCTCGTCATCTTCCACTTTCCGGCACTGTAGCGCTTATAGAACGCCTCGCGCGCCTTCTGCTGCTGCTTGACCAGCTTGGCGCCCTTCTTTTTATTAAGGCCACGCTTCTTGCGCACAATCTCGACGCGGTCCTCAAAAGGAGCGGTCACCAATACGGCAATGTGGTTGGGGTTGTTACGCAGCAGGTAATCGGACAGGCGGCCTTCGATAATGCAGCTCTCGGTCTCGCCCAGGTCCAAAATCACCTGGCTCATCTTCTGGAACAACTTGTCCGAGTACGAACGCGCGTCGTAGCGGTCGGGCAGGAACGCCATGTTCTCCACGGCCAGACGCTCGTCGTAGGCGGCCATCTTGTCGAGCGACTCGCCCGCGCGCAGCGACGCACGCACCAGCAGCTCGTTATCGTACAGCGGAATCCCCAACTCGTTGGCGAGGATGCGTCCAATCTCGTGGCCCTCGGCACCAAAGTCGCGCGCGATGGTAATGACCACAGGACTCTTCTTGTTCTCCAGATCGCTCATCGCGATTCCTTTCTAACAGATAAGAAAAAAGGCTGTTTATCGCCTTTTCCCACGATAGCGTACCTGGGTTTTCCTGGTGCCCAAGATTGGCCTGAAAGAGGAGCGACGCGTACTTTGGTACGCGAGCGACGGTTTGAAGGCCAAGGTTGGGTGCCAGGGAAAGCCAGGCTATGCGGCTACGATGCGGCGTTGGTAAGCTCGGACCAGCAGCGAGATACCAAAGTTGAGCACAAAGTACATCGCAAACACCAGGCCGTAGAGCATAAGCACCTGCGACAGATCGATCGCGTGAGCCATCACGACGTTTGCCGTGTACATGAGCTCGGCCACGTTAATGCCCGAAAGATACGAGCTGTCCTTGATGACGGTCGTGCATTGGCTAAACAGCGCCGGGATGATCGTCTTAAACGTCTGCGGCAGAATGATGTAGCGCATGGTGGCAAAGAAGCCAAAGCCCTGGCTCTGCGCTGCCTCAAACTGGCCGCGCGGAATCGAGTTGAGGCCGCCGCGTACAATCTCGGCCATAACAGCGCTGGTAAACAGCGTAAAGGCGATGGTCGAAATCACAATGTCCAAACCCTGCACCGTAAAGTAGATAAACAGGATCCACAGCAGGTTCGGCGTGCAACGGAACAGCTCGATATAGGCGCTCACCAGAATACGGAACGGGCGGGGCGCATAGCTTTTAACAAGCGCCAGCACCGTGCCAAAGATGAGCGAGAAAAAGATCGACAGCGCCGAGATCTCGATGGTCTTAACAAAGCCGCCCCAAATGTAGAGCAGGTTGGTCGCGTTGAAGATTTCCATGCGCTAGGCCTCCTCTACGTTGTCGAGCCCCAGCTCGGCGAGGCTCACGCCGCGCGGACGCTCCTTGGAGCGGCGCTCGAGCCACTGCACAAGCATGGCGAGCGGAAAGCAGATGATGAAGTACATAAGGCAGCAGACGATGTATCCCTGCAGGTAACCGTACAGACTCACAAAGTTGTCGGAACGGTACATAAGGTCGCCGCCGGCCACAAGCGCCAGCACCGACGTGTTCTTGACTAGGTTGAGTGCCTGGTTGCACAGCGGCGGCAGAATGATCTTGAATGTCTGGGGCAGCACGATGTACCAGTACGCCTGCGCACGGGTGAAGCCCTGGCTCTGCGCCGCCTCCATCTGACCGCGCGGAACCGCCTCGATACCGGTGCGGATAACCTCCGAGATGTAGGCCGCGTGATACAGGCCCACGCCCAAGAAGCCCAGCACGAACGGCGCGATGCGCACCGGCTGGTCGGCACCGGTTATGGCCTGCAAAAACTGCGGACCAGCCATGTACATAAAGAGCACCTGCACGGGCAACGGGGTGTTCTGGTAAAACTCCACGTACACGCGGCTTATGGCGCGCAGCACGCGCGAACGGGTGGTAGAGAACACACCCAGCAGCGTGCCCAGCACCAGCGACAGCAGCAGACCGGCAACGACCACCTGTAGCGTCACGCCAAAGCCCTCCCAGAAGGGCCCCATGTTTTGAAATGTCGTCGACCAACGGTCGGCGTCAAATAATCCTTCGAGCATTTGATTCCTTCCTTGGACGATGCGCCTATACAAGACTCCAGGTCTTGACCTCTTGGTCGAGCCAGCCATCGGCCAGGCGATCGCAAATCACCTGATCGACCACGGCCGAAAGGTCGCAGCCCTTCTTGGTCGCCACGCCGTAGCCCTGCTCGCCAAACTTGACCTCGGGCTGCAGCAGCTCAACGGTCTCGTTCATGTAGCCGGCCAGCGTGGAGCGGTCCATGGCAAAGACGTCGATATTGCCGGCGTCGAGCGAACTCTTGATGATGGGATAGCCGCTAAAGGCCCTAAACTCGGGCTTGCAGCTAAAGCCGTTGTCCTTGATCATCTGCTCGATCAGGCCCTGCGTGGTAGCACCCTGGCTCACGCCGATGACCTTGCCGTCCAGGTCCTCAATCGAGGTGAAGCCCGAACGCTTCTTGACCATGAGTCCCACGTAGTCGGTACGGTACGGCGTCGAGAAATCCCAGCTCTTCTTGCGCTCGTCGGTGATGGTGTAGGTCGCCGCAACCACATCGAGCTGGCCGTTATCGATCAGCGGACCGCGCGTCTTGGGCGTTACATCGGTGAACTCGACAAGCTCCTGGGCGCGGGCCTCCTTGTAGCTCACGCCAAAGACGGCAGCGGCGATCTGGTAGCACAAATCGACTTCCATGCCCTCAAAGCGGCCCTTGGCGGTGTCGTAATAGCCGTAACCGGGAACATCCTTCTTAACGCCGGCATTCAGATGGCCGCGCGACTTAATGGCCGCAAGCTTAGACCCCTTGTCGGAGCCCTCGCCGCTGGCGGAGTTGCCGCAACCGGTAAGCGCGGTCCCCGTCAGCGCAAGCATGCCGGCGCCAACCAGCTGCAAAAAGTGACGGCGCGACACGGCCGCCCTCGTCATATCCGTCATGTCCATCACCGCGCCTAGTGCAGAATCTTGGACAGGAACTCGCGGCAGCGCGGGTTCTCGGGGTTATCGAAGAAGTGCTCGGGCGTGCCCTCCTCCAGAATGCGGCCGTCCTCCATAAAGATGACGCGGTCGGCCACCTGGCGCGCAAAGCCCATCTCATGCGTCACGCAGATCATGGTGATGTCCTCCTGCGCAAGCTCAATCATAACGTCCAGAACCTCCTGGACCATCTCGGGGTCGAGCGCCGAGGTCGGCTCGTCAAACAGGATGATGGGCTGCTTGGTACACAGGGCACGGGCGATGGCGATGCGCTGCTGCTGACCACCCGAGAGATTCTGCGGATACTCGCCGGCCTTATGCGCCATGCCGACGCGCTTGAGCGCGGCGATGGCGATCTCGGTCGCCTCCTCCTTGCTCTTCTTTTGCAGCTTGATGGGCGCGAGCGTCAGGTTGCCGAGCACCGTCATGTTGGGATACAGGTTGAACTGCTGAAACACCATGGAACTATACTTGCGAGCCATCTCCAGGTGGTTCTTTTTGGTGAGCGGCGTACCGTCGATGATGACCTCGCCCGACGTGGGCTCCTCAAGATAATCGACACAGCGGATGAGCGTCGACTTACCCGAGCCGGAAGGCCCGATCATTACGAGCTTCTCGCCGCGCTTGACGGTGAGGTTGATATCTTTGAGCACATGCAGGTCGCCAAAGTACTTGTTGAGATGCTTGATCTCGATCATGTCTGCCATGAATGTCCCTTCCCTGCGTTTACACGAGTTGAACTATTGTACGGAAAGAACCACGTTTCCGCAGCCCACACTACATTCCCGTAAAGAACCCGCAATCTTCCACCCACTCATTGGGGACGGACTTAAATGAGTACCCCCGTGGGTACTCATTTAAGTCTGTCCCCAATGGGCATCGAAAATAATACAACCGCCCTTGTTGAGCATAAGTCAGCGAAAACCCGTACACGCGAGCAAGGTGACGTGAAATGAAAGGGCGCAGACCTTATGGTCGCGCCCTTGAAATTGAACGTCAGATTGCCGCGTGTACGGGTTTACAGCGTCGAGCCGTTACGCGGTTTGGTAAAACCGCGTAACAAATTACGCGAGTTTGGCACCGACGATCTTTGCCGCGGCAGGCTTGTCGAAGTTGCCGCCGGTGGCCTTGCCCAGAGCGCCCATGACCTGGCCCATCTGCTTCTTGGACGTGGCACCCAGCTCGGCGATAACTTGCTCAATCAGGGCCTCGAGCTCCTCGCCCGAAACCTGCGCGGGCAGCAGGCTCTCCAGAATCTTGACCTGCTCGGTCAGGTTGTCGGTACGCTCTTGGTCGGTGCCGGCCTTGATGGACATCTCCAGCGTCTCGCTCGTCTGCTTAATCAGACGCTTGATCATGCTGTTGACGTCTTCCTCGGTCACATCGCGGCGCTCGTTGACCTCGATATTCTTCACCTCGGCCTTGACCTGGCGAATGATGGACAGGCGAACCTTGTCCTTAGCCTTCATGGCTGCGATCATTTCCTTCTGCAGCTCTTCGTTGGTCATCTGCAAATCCTCCTCAATAGTGCGGGCGACACTCACACGAGCGCCGCCCCATGATTACTCAGTCGTCGACGAATTGTCGGTCGAACTCTTGGTGACGCCCTTCAGGCTCACGTTATAGGGTACGTCCTTGGGCATGGGGTTGACGGTAATGTCGGCGTCCTTCTTGTACTGCTCCAGCCACTCACTGTACGCGGTACTGGCCGCCTGCGTCTTCACCACGTTGGAGACGTACTTCTTGATGGCCTTGGGCACCTGGTTGATGTCATCGACCTGGTTATCGACATGGAAGTAGTCGGTGCACTTGATGATGTGGTAACCATAGGTCGACTCGACGACGTCGCTCACATCGCCCTTGTTGAGCCCCTCGAGCGCCGCCTGGTAGCTGTCGACGAAGGTGGTGAGCTTGTCCCAGCCCACATCGCCCTTCTTATCCTTGGAGCCGGTATCGTCGGAGTACTGCTTCACGGCGTCCTCAAAGCTCAGCTCGCCGGAGTTGATCTTGTCCAGGCACTCCTGCGCCTTGGCCTTGGCGGCGGCCTTGTCCTCGTCGGAAGCGTCGGAATCGACCTTGATCAGAATATTCGACGAGCGACGAGCGTCATTGTAGTTGGACAGGTTCTCGTTGATGTAATCGACAATCTCGCTGTCCTTGGGCTTGCTCGTGGGTGCTACCGCATCCTTGAGTTTCTGCTGCGCCAGGCTCTCCTTGAGCGAGTCCTTGTAGGTGTCCTCGTTGTAGCCATAGGTCTTAAGCGTCTTCTTAAAAGCCTTGGCGCCGCCGGCACTCTTGCAGGCGTCCTTCCAGGCCTTCTCGACCTCCTCGTCCGAGACGGTCACGCCGTTTTCCTTCTGCGCTTGCTGAAGCAGAATCTGCTGCGTGTAGGAGTCGATGAGCTGCTTGCGATACTTCTTGGGCGTGAGGTCGTTATCGACCAGGTACTGCGCCCAGTCCTTGTCCTTGGTGTAGCCGTAGGACGTACGCATGCTCATGATCTGCTTGGTCACGGTGTCCTCGGTGAGGTTGGTGCCGTTGATAGTAGCAGCAACACCGCCAGTCAGCTTGTAGCCCGAGGTGTCCTCAGCCTGCGACATAAGGCCGGAGCACGCCATCGCCGAGACGGAAAGCAGCATCGCCAGCACGCCGATGACCACCAGAACGATCTTGACGGTCTTAGACACGTACGTCTTGCGCTGCTTCTTGCGAGAGCTGGAGGCAGCGCGAGCCTGCTGCTCGGGCGTCGGCGCGGCCTCGGAGTTCTTTTTCTTGTTTGCCATAGTTGGCCTTTCGCATAACGAATCGAACAAACGCCATTGTGTCACAACGCGGCCCCCGCGGCACGCTTGGTGCATTGGGGACAGGTTAATCTGCACCATTTTGGTGCAAAGGGGACAGCTCTGGCAGCCGGCAGTTAGGGACAGTCCCCAAGTGCCGGCTCAGCCCCACCTTAGAAGTGACGGCGGATGGCGTCGACCATGCCCTGGGGCGTGGTCTGGCCGAGCACGTCGGCTGCGGCATCGGCGTCCATAAAGATGTTCATGAGCGCCTGCAGAGCCTCGACCTGGCCGCCCGGCTCGGCGATGCCCAGATTGATGACGATCTGCGCCGGCACCGGAGCGCCCATGCCAGCCATAGCGTTAAATGTCACGGGCGCGGAGGGCTTCACCACCGCGATATAGGGCTTGGCCACAAACCCCGGATCGGTATGCGGAATGGCAATGTTTGCCGCCGGCATGGCAAGACCCGTGGGATAGGCATCCTCGCGCGTGCGAACGGCGTCGAGCCAACCGTCGGCAATGTAGCCGCGCGGAGCAAGCTCACTCTCGAGTTGCGCAAACACCTCACCCGGCGTCGCACACTCCCAATCAAAAAACACCAGCTCAGGCGTAAACAGCGCTTCGTTATCCGCCATGCGCTCACCTCTCTCACCTAGTCATTCAGGAACGTCCCCGATGACTACCCAAAACAAAAGGTGGCCACGCGCGCCTTGGCGCCAATGACCACCCTGACCACTCAACTAAATTGTACTGTGCGCCGCTAGACGCGGGGCGCATCAATTGCGACCTTGCCGCTCTCCAGCACGTGGACGCGGCCGTCGGCGAGCATTTGCACGACCTCGGGATACAGCACGTGCTCAATCGCGTGGATGTGCTCCTCGAGCGCGTCGACATCCCAGCCCTCCTCGACAGCCAGCGCACGCTGGGCGATGATGGGACCGTTGTCGTAGACCTCGTTGGCAAAATGCACGGTCACGCCAGTTACCTTGACACCGCGCGCAAAGGCATCGTCAATCGCATGCGCACCGGTAAAGCTCGGCAGCAGTGCCGGATGCAAGTTGACCACGCGGTTGGGAAACGCCGCCAGTAGAGGCGTGTGCACCATGCGCATGTAGCCGGCCATGACCACATACTCGCAGCCGCGCTCGAGAAGCTCGTGCGCGATGATCTCGTCGGCGGCAATAGGGTCGGCATAGACATCCTTGGACAGCGTGAGCGTCTGGATGCCCGCGCGCTCAGCGCGCTGCAAACCCTTAGCCGAAGGACGGCTCGACACCACAAGCTCAATCGAAGCGTTGAGCTTGCCGGCAGCGATCAGATCGATCAGCGCCTGCAGGTTAGTACCCGAACCGCTGATGAGCACACCGATCTTGAGCGGCTCGGCCGTATCGGTGCCGGTCGGACGGGTGTAGGGCACAAAGCCCAGGCCCTCGGCAGCAGCCATCTGCTCGTTAGCGCTCATCGGAGTACACGACCTTACCGGAACCCTCGACGCACTCGCCCACGCGGAACGGCTTCTCGCCCAGCGCGATCAGGGCCTCGGTAACCGCGACCTCGTCCTCGGGGGCGACGATCAGGCACAGGCCAACGCCCATGTTGAAGGTCTTGCATGCCTCGTTGGGCGCGAGCTCGGCCTGACGCGACACGTAGGTGATGACGGGCGGAACGTCCCAACCCATCTCGGCGCCGTTGCGGGTGACCACGGCGTCGACGTCGTCGGCGAGTGCACGGTTGAGGTTCTCGGTAATACCGCCGCCGGTGATGTGGGCGATAGCATGCACGTTGACGCCGCCGCGCAGCAGCTCCAGGATCGGCTTGACGTAGATGCGCGTGGGGGCCAACAGAGCGTCTGCCAGCGATGCACCGCCGAGCTCCTCGAGCGGACGGCTCAGCTCCTCGGCCTTAGCGGCGGCCTCGGGCGTGCCCGGCTTAATGCCGTCGACGCCAATGACCTTACGCACGAGCGAGTAGCCGTTGGAGTGCACGCCGGTGGAAGGCAGGCCCAGGATCACATCGCCCGGGCGGACGTTTGCGGGGTCGAGCATCTTGGGACGGTCGACGACGCCCACGGTAAATCCGGCAAGGTCGTAGTCGGCCGGAGCCATGACGCCGGGGTGCTCGGCCATCTCACCGCCCACGAGCGCGCAGCCCGCGAGCTTGCAGCCATCGGCCACGCCCTTGATGATCTTTGCCATGTGCTCGGCCTCAATGTGGCCGATGGCAACATAGTCCAGGAAGAACAGCGGCTCGGCGCCCGAAGCCAGAATGTCGTTGACGCACATAGCAACTAGGTCCTGGCCCACCGTCTCGTGACGGTCCATAATCTGGGCGAGCACGAGCTTGGTGCCCACGCCGTCGGTGCCGCTGATCAGGATCGGGTCTTCCATATCCTTAAGTGCGGCGGCCGAGAACAGGCCACCAAAGCCACCGATGCCGCCGATAACCTCGGGGCGGTTAGTGTCCTTGACCATCTGCTTAATCGCGTCGACGGCGCGGCCGCCCTCGGCGGTATCGACGCCGGCGTCCTCATACGTCACATGTTTGCTGTCGCTCATCTGAGCCTTCCTCTCCCACTACCGTGGCGCCGCGCGGGCGCCAAACGGTGCTCATAGTTGTCCTCGATTCGGTGCATGCCATAACAGCACGCGCCGTCATATCAACAAAACAGCAGGTAAAACCTACCAAAATAAACCTGTCCCCATATGGCAGGTTTTATGCCTCGCCGTGCTCCTCTTCCCAGCTGCGGTCGTCGTATTTCTCGATCACGGCGTCGTCGTCAAAGTGCAGCGGCTTGTCCAGGTTGCGGGGCTTAAAGCCCTCCATAAACTTGTCGCGGCCAAAGCTCTCGGGAATCGCCACGGGGTAGCGGCCGGTAAAGCACGCATCGCAGTAACCGCCCTTGGGCATGACCTTAAGCAGGCCCTCGACCGAAAGGAAGGCCAGCGAATCGGCGCCGATATACTCGCAAATCTCGTCGACCGTCTTGTTGGCGCTGATAAGCTGCGACTGCACGTCGGTATCGATACCGTAGAAGCACGGCCAGATGACCTCGGGCGAGTTGATGCGGATATGAATCTCCTTGGCGCCGGCGTTGCGCAGCATCTTGACGAGCTGCACCATGGTGGTGCCGCGCACGATGGAGTCGTCGATGACGACCAGGCGCTTGCCCTCGATGTTGTCGCGCAGCGGGTTGAGTTTCATACGCACGCCCATGGCGCGCAACTCCTGCGTAGGCTCGATAAACGTACGGCCCACGTAGCGGTTCTTGATAAGGCCCTCGCCAAAGGGAATACCGCTCTCGTGCGAATACCCCTCCGCAGGCGGCAGGCCGGAGTCGGGCACGCCGATGACCAGGTCAGCCTCGACAGGCTCCTCATGTGCCAGCTGACGACCCATGTCGTAACGGCAGGCATAGACGCTCTTGCCGTTCATGATGGAGTCGGGGCGGGCAAAGTAGACCTGCTCAAAGATGCAGTTGGCGGGCTCTTCGGCTGCAGGCACGCCCTGCTCGGATACCAGGCCCTCGGCGCTGATGCGCAAGATCTCGCCGGGACGGACGTCACGGACGTACTCGGCACCCACGATGTCGAGTGCGCAGGTCTCGGAAGCAACGACCCAGCCGCCGGCGCGCGTGACACGGACGGCGGAGTCGACCGTCGCGGCGCCGTCCTGCGACGGCAGCTGCGAAACGGCTGCGGCATCGGCCTGGTCCAGACCCTCGTCCACCAGCTTGCCCAGCACGAGCGGGCGAATGCCGTGTGGATCGCGGAATGCGTAGAGCGCCTGCTCGTTGATGAGCGTCATGGCGTAGCCGCCGCGCACGAGCTCCATGGTCTTGCGAATACCCTCGCGCAGGTGGCCCGTACGCTGGGTAAAGTAGCCGATAAGCTTGGTCGCGACCTCGGAATCCGAATTGGAGAGGAACGGCACGCCCAGCTCGATCAGCTGACGGCGCAGCTCGTCGGTGTTGACGAGGGTGCCGTTGTGCGCGAGCGCGATAATGACGCTGTTGATGGTAGAGAGGTGCGGCTGAGAGGCTTCCCAGCTCTTGGCACCGGCGGTGCCATAGCGCACGTGGCCCACGGCCAGCTGGCCGGAGAGCGTCGACAGGTCGGCGTTGGAGAACACGCGGTCGAGCAGGCCCAGATCTTTGCGGACCATAACCGTGCCGCCGTCACCCACGGCGATTCCAGCCGATTCCTGGCCACGGTGCTGCAGCGCACGCAGGCCAAAGTACGTCAGTCGAGCCACGTCGCGATCGGGCGCCCATACGCCGAAAATGCCACATTCCTCATGCAGCTGGTCGGAGTCCGGATCATACGTCGACATGGTGTTCACCTGTCCCGCGGCACGCTCGGCCGCGCGGATGGTTTCTTGAGACATGGTATCCCCTCAGAGCCTCGTATTTTTGGCGTTACCCGCCTTATTATACGCACGGCGCGACGTGCTCCCCAGCGCATGAGCAGCGCTTTTTAAAAGCCCACCGAGCTAATAATCAGTTTTGTTGCCAAACATTTTATCGGTCTGTCCAGTGTAAGTGCCCGCGCCCCCAGATGGCCGCCGCGTCTGCCGTTGGGGATTACAAAGTTGCAATTGGGACGTTCGTCCTGTCTTTTGGCAGGTCGGCGGCGTATCCTTATAACCTACAACAAAGCGAGAAAGGTTCTGTATGGATCGAAACGAACTCGACCCTAGCGTCCCCAGCGCCACAGAGGTCAAGAAGATTCCCCTCATCATTAAGGTGTACGCCGTCCTGTGCATCCTTTCCGGCGTGGGCACGCTCCCGTCGGTCGCTGCCTTTATGTGGCAGGTCATCACGGCACTTGTTAACGGCAACGCCACCGAAAAGCTCGGCGACAACACGCTCGTCGCAGTCGGCCTTATCGTCGCCGGCATCATGCTCTCTGCGGCAAGTGCCGTCATCCTAATCATCTTTGGCCTGGACCTTATCAAAAACCAGCGCCGCAACGCCGCCCGCCTGTCCTACATCCTTATTGCATTCACCGTCGTCGAGCTTTTGGTCGACGTGATGCTCCAGGGTATCGGGCCCTTCTTGCTGCGCCCCGCTATTCAGCTCGGCATCCTCATCGCGCTTTCGGCCACCGTCGACCCCACGCTGCGTCAGGAGCGCGAGCTGCAGCGCCGCCTGCAGGAGATGCTCGACCGCGATGCCGCCGCCGAGGGCATGCTCGGCCGCGATGAGACCGGCGAGGGCTACATCAAGCTCAACTACTTCAACCTGTTCTGGGTATTCTTCGTCTGCTGCGTACTGGGACTTATCTTGGAGGACATCTGGCACATGACGGTCAACGACCCGGGCGTCTACCAGGACCGCGCCGGCATGCTGTTTGGCCCTTTCAGCCCCATCTACGGATTTGGCGCCGTGCTCATGACCATGGTGCTTAACCGCTTCTACAAAAAGAACCCCATCATCATTTTCCTGGTGAGCGCTGTGCTCGGCGCGAGCTTTGAGGTGTTCGTGGGCTGGTTTATGCAGACCGCGTTTGGCGTGGTCTCGTGGAGCTACTCGCACATAACGCTGTTTGGTTTGCCCGATCCGCTCGTGGTCCTCACGGGCGGACGCACCTGCACGGGCTTTGCCTGCCTGTGGGGCCTAGGTGGCCTCATCTGGATCAAGCTGCTGCTACCGAGGCTGCTTAAGCTCATCAACAAGATCCCCTGGAAGAGCCGCTACTCGGCCACCGTCATCTTTACCGTCATTATGCTGGTCGACGGCGTCATGACGCTGCAGTCGCTCGACTACTGGTACCAGCGCGTTAACGGCACGGAGCCGGACATTCCCGTCGCACAGTTCTACGGCAAGTATTTCGATAACGACTACATGGAGAACCGCTTCCAGAGCATGACCATGAGCCCCAAGGACGCCACGCGCGTTTAGCGCCCGCCGCGCCCAAAACGCAAAATGCCCGCCGGTATCACACGTACCGGCGGGCATTTTTATAAACGAGCCTTCTATCGACGCAAGCCTCTACGCCTCGCGCTCGACCTCACTCACGCATTCATTCTTGATGGCGCCAACGAGCGCCTGCAGCGCATCGACCACGTGCGGGCGAATGTCCCCGCCGATGAGCACGAGCATGATGTCGTCACCTACGGCAAGCTCGCCGCTTGCCAGCCACACGCGCACATAGCCGATACCCGGCATCGCGCGCGTCGCCTCGATGGCGGCCTGTACCTTGCTGGCGTCGTAGCCGAACACCATGCTGCCCACCTTGTGGCCCGGCGCCACGCCATCGGTCTCGACACCGCGCGCCTCGGCCTTGGGCGTCGCGCGCACCACACCGTTATGTGTCAGATACATACCGCACGCAGGTGCCGACGAATCGGCCTTGGCCTCGCGCAGCCAAGCATCAATCGAAGGCATCGTTTTGCCATTCTCGAGCATCATTTCTCCCTTACCGTCGTCGAGTAGCCAATTTGGAACGGGGCTTTTTTAGCTACTCTCGAACAACTTATTCCTCGACCGGCGTGAGCACCATGACGGCACGCGTGTTGCTCAGCGATAACGAACGACAGGTCACAAGCGTTACGACCTTGGTTGCCGAAGCAGCACGATCAGTGGCATCGCTCGCCACGGCAGAGGCACCGTCGAGCATCTCGGACAGGTAGTTCTTGAGCCCGTCGTCGCCCTCAAAATTGGGCGTGCGCGCCTTGGAGTACGTATCCTCAACGACCTTGGTCGCCAGCGGACGCAGCTTATACGTAGCATCCCGTGTGATGTAGTACACATATTCAATGCTATCGAACGTTGCCTGGTCAGTCGTATCCGAAATCACGTTGAACATCGACCCATCGTTCATATGGTGGCCGTAGATCGTGGTCTGCTGGTCAACCATTCCCGGCGCGGTGTCATCGCTATCCAGGAAAATGGCGCCGGACGCGTTAGCCGTTCCGTCGAACAGCGTGTTGAGGTATTTGGAGTTGTTGTTGGTCTGCACCACGGGATAGTTGATGTTGGTTCCCGGCACGTAAATCCAACCCACAATCTCGGGGTTCGTCTGAGCAAGCGCATCAAAGTCGATAATCGGCACGCCGCTGGCGTCCTTATCGCTTACATATTGCTTCTCGATTTTCTGATACGAATCGCTCGCCTGCTTATAGCCAATCTGGGCATTAATAAAAATAGCGGCGGCGGCGACAATCAGACCGATACCGATGATGATGAGCAGAATGGGAATAATGGAGCGGCGCTTTTTGCGCGGCGGCTCGGTGCAATCCGACGGCGCGGCATGCGATGAAGACCGGGGCGGCTTCTTAGCGGAGCTATAAGACGAAGGACGATATGCGGCCGGCGCGTCCTGTCGACGATGCGTCGCCGGTGTCACGGGGCGCGGCGCGCGCGGCTGCTGAGGAGAGGATGTCCGACCCTGCTGTGCCGCACGGGCAGCACCCGGCTTCGACGGATCGGGAATCTGAGAAGCCTTGAATCGTTTTCCCTGATAATCGGACATGGCTCTCCTTATACTGCGGTGAAACGGCGGAACGCTTAGGCGTCAGCCATCTCCTGCTTCATCTTCTCGATAACCTTGCGGTACTCGGGGTCGCAAGCACCCAGAATCTGTGTGGCATAGATGGCGGCGTTCTTGGCACCGTTGATGGCAACGCAGGCCACGGGCACGCCCGAAGGCATCTGCACCATCGACAGCAGCGAATCCATACCGCCCAGGTCACTCGTCTTCATAGGCACGCCGATAACCGGCAGCGGCGTAAAGGCAGCCACGACACCACCCAAGTGAGCGGCCTTGCCGGCGGCGGCGATAATCACTTTGATACCGCGATCGGCGGCAGTCGAAGCCCACTCGTGGACCTTCGCCGGCGTGCGGTGCGCGCTCGCAATGACGAGCTCATAGGGCACACCCAGTGCCTCGAGCTCGGCGGTGCAGCCTTCCATAACGCCCAGATCGGACTTGGAACCCATGATGATCCCGACAACCGGCTTCTGATCTGCCATAAACATAGACCTCCTGTTGAGAGCGGTGACGCAGCGAATCCGCGACCCTTAACTGCAAATAATTCAAGTATAGCCACCGATGCCGATGTGTTCGGTGAGAGACGGAATGCTTTGCGAGATTAAGGCCGAAGGGTCGGAGCTTTCCGCCTACATTCAAAAAGCATGCCCACCGTCCTTGGGTGGGACGGCGGGCACGCTTGCTTAGCTGTTGCTGGGGCTACTTGGCCTTGCTGCGACGATGGAAGAAAGCGCCGATCGCGGCGATGATGGCGCCGAGACCACCGACGGTCACGACGGTCGCCGCCGTCTGGTCGCCGGTATTGGGGATCGCCGAACCGTTCTTCTTGCTGCCCTGGGCCTTGTCGCCTGCGGGCTTGCCCGCCTGGTTGCCGCCGTTCGAGCCATTGCCGGAACCCTGGTTGCCCGAGCCGCCCTGGTTGCCGGAGTCGGCATCCCTGAGGCTCTCAATGGCCAGCTTGAGCTGGTCATAGGCCGCCTGGAGCTGGGTGTCGGAAGCATTCTCATCACCCAAGACGTCCTCGGCGTAGGTAATGGCATCCGTCAGGGCCTTGACAGACTCGTCCGTCTTGCCCCTGGTGTCAGTCTCCTTCGCCTGCTTGACCAGGGCCTTGAGCTGCTTCTTAGTCGGATTCTCGACCGGGACCACCGGGGTCTTCTCGAGCGCGCCGCGGGCGCTCTCGAGCGCCCTGAGCGCCTGGTCGACCTCGTCCTGCGTGGCGTCCTCATCGCTCAAGATGGCGCGGGCGCTCGCCAGGGCGTTCTCGAGCGCCGTCCAGGAGGCCTCGGTGTAGTCACCGGCCTTGAGGTCGCCGGCAGCAACCTCGGCATCAACCTTTTCGATCGCGGTAGCGAGATCATCCTTCGCCACCGGATCGGGGACGGCCGTACCGTAGAACTTGAGCTCCGCCATGCTGCAGTAGGCATCAACGTCGCCACCGCCGGCGTGAATCACCTTGACGGTCACGTAGCGACCGCGCGCGGCGCCAAAGCTCATCTGCTTCCAGTCGCCACGGTCGGTGAGCACGCGGCCGTCGTTGTCGAAGGCGAACGTACCCATCGACGCGGCGGTGCCCATCTCATAACCGTCGGCAGTGTCGGAGACCAGTATCTCGGCCTCGAAGATATCGCCGTTAGTGCCGCCGTCCTGGCGCGGCAGGAATGTAACGTCGGTGAGATCGTAGTCGCGGCCCAGGTCGACACTCAGATACTGGGGCATACCGGTCCCATGGGCCCAGTCGCTGTGCCAAAGCGTCCGCTCGTCGCCGTCGAGAGCGTTGACGGCGTTGCTGCCCTCGTAGTCGGCCTCACTCGAGAAGTCGGCCACCTTGACGTTCTTGCGGTTCTCGGGCGTGTTGATGAGGATCTTCTCATCGACAGGGCGCATCTTGAGGCCGTCGATTGCCTTCTCGATCTTGGCAGTGGCGTCTGCGACATCCTTCTTGCTATAGCTGCCCTGGCCGCTGTCGAGGAGCTTCCGAGCCGCCTCGACCGCAGTGGTGAGAGCTGCATAGGAATCCTTGGTGTAGACGGACTCGCTGTAGCCCGCGGCCTTGGAAAGCGCTGCCACGAGCGCAGAGGTATCGACACCAGCCTTGACCTCGACCTCATAGGATGCGGTCTTGGAGGGGTCGAGTACCGACGCCACCGTGATCTTTGCCTTGCCGGCCTTGTTGGCACGCAGGTAGTAGCTCACGCTATCGCCAGCCTGAACAGCGGAGACGCTTACCACAGAGGGGTCGGAGCTCTCGACCGTCACATAGGGGTAGCCAGCGCTCTCAGGCGTAGCCTTGGCGTCGACGGGCGTAATGTCGCCTTCAAAGAACTCGGTCTGGTTCTTGCCTAGCTCGACACCCTCGATGGCCTCGACACCCTGCGTGTAGTTGAAGTTGACCTCACGCAGTGTGAGCATCTGGTCACCCGATGCCTCAAGCGGCGTGACCTCGACCTTGGTCGCCTTCTTGCCCTTGTTCTCGGCAGAGAGGCCAAAGGCGTAGCGAGCCCGGAAGGAATCGTACTCCCCGCCCGCGAACTCTTGGGTCGAGCCATCCTCGAACGTCACGACAGCCTTGATCTTCTGCACGGTTCCGTTGCCACCGTTGCGGTTAACGACCTCGACACTATCGAGTTTCGACGGCGTCTTAAATGCGAATGTCATCGTGGTGGGAAGCTTCACGTAACTCGGAAGCTTACCCTCGCTGTCCCAGTTGCCGCTCCAGTCCCATAGGAACTCAAAGCCGTTGTCGCCCTCGTTATTATCGAACAGCGCGTTATAGCTCTTCTGCTGGATAAGTTTCTCGACGTTGGTCCCGTCGTCGGTCGTGAGCTCATCGTTGGTCATCGTGATGTTGAAGGCATCCTGACCGTACTCGGCGACCGTTGGCTGAGGAACATCCGGCATCGTCACCGTGCCGTCGCTCGCAAACTCAAGCGCGTCGCATGCCGGACCGATGAGCCAAGATGTCGAGGGCAGTTCGACCTTGCCGGCGGTCTTGGCCTTGAGCTTGAAACTCGCCACCGCGCCGGTACCGTTGTAGAGCTTGCCATCGCCGCGGTTGGCAAAGGCGAGATTGATAGTCTGCGTTCTGTCCGCGAACTGGACCTTCTCGCGAGACAGGTTCTCCATGCCGGCAGTCGAGCCGTCCTGCGCGATGCTCTCGGACACAAACTCGAACTGGTCGCTCTTGAAGTTGACGAGAGCGCCCAGGGCGTTGACGTTCTTGGCGTCGGCCGCATAGACATCAACGGTGATCTCATCACCAGCCTCGACCTCGGTCTTGCTCGGTATCACCGCGAGCGAACCTGCGACCTTGCCCTTTTGTTTAGTGCCACCGTCAAGACCCGCCATGGTGAACGAGTAATCGTAGACGTCGTAAACGCCGTTATCGTTGAGGTCGGCGAAGTGGTCGCGGATCTGCGAACCGAACGTCGGGGTATCGGGCTCGCGATTCTCGAGGCCCAGGTAGTTCTTCATGTTGGAGTAGTCTCCGTCGGAGATCGTGGCCTTGTTGAGGTTGGAGCCCACGGCGAAGCCATCCGTGCCGTCGGTCTTGTAGATGGCAATCTCGGACGCGGAGAAGAAATTGCCGACCGAGGCGAGCGGTGTCATGCGCACGTAACGGGCGGCCACGGTGCCGTCAAACGCTACCGTCTTACAATCAGCGGAACGTGCCCAATCGACCTCCTGGCTCGTCCAGTGGACGCCATCGAGACTCGTCTCAACACGCATCTTGGTCACAGTGCCGTTGCCGGCGTCATCGCGCGGATAGTACTCGAGCTTATCGAGCTTGTAAGCGCGTCCATAGTCAACGGTAAGCGCCTTGCCCAGATCGTTGCCACCGGAGTGGAAACCGCCGTCGCCCGACTGGAACTCATGGTCGAAGGCGAGCTCGGCCTTATGGCTGCCGTAAAGTGAGCCCTCCCAGGTGATTTGCTCGGCGTCGGGGACGTTCCGCCACGGATCGAGTGCGGAGTTCGCCTCGAGCACATCGCTCCAGGCGGAGTAACCCTCGGCGTTGCGCGAACGAATCTGGTAGGTGTGCTTGCTATTGTAGGCGAGGTCGGTGTGCGTGAACTCGGCCGCATCACCCACGGCAAACACAGTGCCGTCGACCTTAAGGTCGTAGGAGGTAGCACCATCGACCTTTCCCCAGGTGAGCTTGATGCTCGTTGGGGTCGTGACGTCCTCGGGGGCAGCAAGGTTCGTGGGTGCGGAGAGGTTCTCGTTGAGGCGATCGGCTGTGAGCGTTGCGTCGGCGTTCACGAAACCGCCCAGCTCAAGCGTCTGCGCCGCTGCAGCAACATCGGTCTTCGCGAACTTGACGTAGACCTTGGGGTTCGTGGTGATCTTGGTGTTGTTGAAGCTCTCGCCCTGCTCGGCCTCGGTGCCGTCCGCATCGCTGCCGTAGTGGTTGAGGTTGGGGGTCTTGCTGTAGAAGTAGACCGCCTGGCCGGCCTCGGGGGTCGCGGCGTCAAAGGTCTCCTGCGAGTTGACCTCAACCACGTTGAGTGCGGATCCGCCGTTCTTGGCGACGACGCTCGTGGGCTTGGCGGACACATTGGCCACGAAGGTCGTGGTGCGGTTGGAGTCGTAGCCGTTGTAGCCGCCCTGCGAGGCCTCGGCGGTAAAGGTCGCGGTGCCGCCTGCGGCCTTGGAGCTGTAGACGGTGCTCACATGCTCACCGTAGGAGATATTGTCGATCGTGCCGTAGGAATCGTCCTCAGTCGTGTTGTTTTCGATGGAGGAGCCGTCGTCCTCGTACTGCGTAAAGGTGCCGTCGCCCTCGGTGGCGAAGAACTCGACGATACGCTGACTGCGGTCGGTACCCTTGGTGTTGGTGTCGCTCACTGCCTCGGGGTTGTTGTTCTCGGCGTACATCGGCACGATAGCGTTGGCCTTCACAAACAGCGGCAGCTTCCAAAGCGGAGCCTCGTAGTTGTTGAGAACCTGGCCGCCGCGATACTGCTTACCCGAGAAGTAATCGATCCAGATGGTGGGATTCTCGTCGGTGCCGTAGTTGGGGAGGTAGATCCCATTGCGAATGTCGTTGCCGTTCTCATCTGCCTGGGTATCCTGATACACCGGTGCCACTAGGAAGTTCTCACCGAACATATACTGGTACTGCGTCGAAGTGCTTGCGGCGTACTCGGAGTTGTCAGAAAGCAGCATGGCACGGATCATGGGCAGGCCGGCATCGCCGTTACCCGTGTCGATGTTGGCCGCCGAGGCCGCGCTCGTGTAGATATAGGGCATGAGCTGCGCCTTGAGCTTGAGATAGAAGCGCGAGATGCCTGTGTAGGGATCGCCGTGCGTCATGGGCGATTTACGGTAGGTGCCCCAACCGTCCATGTCGAGCATAGAGGGCGTGAACGTCTTCCACTGGTAGTCACGCGCAGAGATGATGGGGTCGCCGCCAAAGATGCCATCCATGTCGGAGCCGATGTTGGGGTTGCCCGAAAGACTCTGACCGATATACGTGGGGATATGGAAGCGAATGTACTCCCAGTTACCGCCATACTGGTCGCCGGTCCAAATGCCACCAAAGCGCTGCGTGCCGGCCCAACCATCGAGCGTGATGATGTTGGGGCGCTTGTTAGCGCCGGTCGTCACCGTGTCATAAGCTGTCTTGATGCCATTAAGACCAAAGGAGTAGCCAGATCCAACCCAGGCAACGTCGGTCTTAAGGGTAGTGATGCCTCCCGTCTTGACCTCGGCGTCGAAGTCGCGAAGCAGATGCCACGGGGTCTCAGGGTTGCTGTCGGGCTCAAGGTTGGACTGGGTCCACAAGCCCGTGCTCACACCCTTTGAGTTGGCATACTCGGTGAACTTCTTAAGGTTGTCGACGTTGGCACGCACAGCGTTAAGACGGTCGGCCGAGCTCGCTCCGTCGGAGTTGACGCCGCCGGTCTTGTAGTAACCGTTCTGGCCATAGCCGGCGCCGTAGCCGTCGTTCGGCAGGAACCAGCCGAGCGGCATGTCGCTGTCCTCGTAGTCATCGATAACCTGCCGAGCAGAGAACTGGCGGTCGAAATCGGTCGCTTTCATGTTCTCGGTATCAACCGTAGGGCCCTCACCGTTGAGCGTCTCGGCCGCAAGTGTGCCGTCGAGCTTGTAGCCCGTCGACATGCCAGACTCGTACTTAACGTCGCCCTTCTCGCTCGAGGACTTGCTGCCCTTGGTCTCCCACTTCTTTTGACCCGAGGTCGTTGACCAGCCATCACGGTTATAGGCATTAAGATGACCAAGGTAGAACCCGTACTCGGGCAGCAGTACCGGGTTACCGGTCACCTTGTAGTAGTCCTGCAGCATCTCAGTTGCCACGTTCGAAGCTCCCTCGTTGGTCGCCACGAAGTAGTAGGCATCAAACTCATTCTCGCTGTGCAAAGTCGTGACCGTCGATGAGTCCGTGGAACCGAAGTCGTAGGAACCCTCTGCAAACGTGTTTCGGAGCACGCCGTAGCCGTCACTCGTCCAATAAAACGGGTTGGGCGAGGCAACGCCGCCATCGGTCCAGTTGTTCGTGTTGGAGATGGCGATGGTCTGGTTGGTGTGCAGGAAGCGTCCGTTCTGGGTGCCGCCGCCAAAGAAGTTCTCGGACTTCTCCTTGGCGAGCGTCTGGACGGTACCCTTCTTATCAAGGTCGAGGGACGCGGACTCGGAAACCACGACACGGTCGCCTGACTTGATACTCATCTTGCCAGTCGCCTTGTCCAGGATCACGGTCGCCTTTCCGCCGGTGATCTCGATAGTGTCGCCCTTGTCGGCAACCGTCGCACTCGGCTTGCTGTAGGTGTCCGAGGTATCGGGCTGAGCCTGGATCTTAGCCGTGTGGGACTTACTGCGCGGCGTGGCGTACTCGGAAAACTCACCCTTGGGGTCGACGTTATAACGGAAAATACCGTCCTCGAGGAACGTAATACGGCCCTTGATGCCGTCAGCGAAATCGATGTCGACGACATTCGAGGCAGACTGGGACACGGTCGCCGAGTCGACGCCCTTGAGTGGCGTGGCAATCGCCTGCTGGGGATTGGCAAACACGAGCGTCGCTGCAGTGGCAACGAGGACCGCGCTTCCCTTCACCCACCGTTTCGTAAAAATGGAATTCCTGCGCACCTGGTCTCCTTTCTTCCGAGATGCTGAGGTGCCGAGGACGCCCCCCCCCGGCAGCATGGGAAAACGTATCAAACGGGGATGTTCGGTACATTCCGCACAATGGGGCCACCCGTTACCAAGGGGCCAACTGGTAGTAACCAGATAGCCACCTACTAGGTCATATCAATATATGGGAGCACTTGCGCAACCAAGTTCGGAAGTCCACCAGCGGCAGTAAAATGAGCGTCAGCGGCAAGGTGGGCTTAATAAGCCATACCAATTGGTTCTTCAGTCAAATACCAATCTAGCAAAAATGTACTGTTTGTCTGGTATTACACAGACCATACCTTTCCCTCGGGAACTGGGCTTCGCGAAGTTTCCCGAGGGAAAGGCTCAGCCGCCATCCTGCAACCTACCGGGGATTGCCATGACGTACGTTGGCTGATTTGGTTTGGAATGAGATGTTGACGGTGGCTGATGGGCACAACTGTCCCGGGTGCATTTCAAGATGCACCTAAATGTCTGTCTTTATCCTTATAGATTGTCCAGGTAGTCGTCGGCATCATAGGTAAGGCTGTAAGCTTTATTCAGGATGCGCACGAGCTCCTGGGCATCGTGCTCGCCGAGCGCTGAGAGTTGTTTCGAGAGCGATGCCACACTCTCGGCATTTTTTTTCGCCGCGAAATCACGGCCTTCCTCGGTAATGCTCACCAGCACACGCCGACGATCGTTTGGATCAGTCCTGCGCTGAACGTAACCCTTACTCTCGAGTGAATCCAAGATATGCGACATGCGCGCACGGGAGAATTTCAGCTTCTTGGCAATCTCGGAGGGAATGACATCACCGTCAATACCCGATAGATACTGTAAAACCGGTGCCTCGCCCACACTGGCGCCGCCGGCAGCACTCAAGGATCCCTTGGCAAGGGAACGTGAGTACACAATCAGTTTTCGAGCGACGTCATCGTAATCCACTGGGGATATTGTCCTTTGCAACTCTAGAAGGGCCATAAAACCGTCATTTGCCGTACATTAGTTAACATTCGCAACAATTATTTATGATACCCCAACGCGGAAGTCTATTGCTCGTCCTTCTTGCGTCGCATAAGCTCCTCAACGTCGACACCAGCGGCCTCGAGCATGCGCTCGACATTCTTTTTGGCGTTGGTCGTGCCGACCTTAAGCACGATCGAAAGCGGAGTGCCCACCACCAGGCATACGATGCCCACGGGGACACCCCAGCCGGGGCCGCCCTGCATACCCCACATCCCCATCAAAAAGCCAATCGCCACGAGCGAATAGCCCAGGCGCAGCCAAACATTGAGCCGCTGAATAGCATCGGTCTGCATCTTTGCCTCGCGAATCAAGTCGTCGCGCGAAAGGTCGTGTCCATGTTTCTCGTGCATATGGTCCTCCTCGTGCAAAGTGTGCATCATGCGCAAGTGCATCGTTTGTCGAATACGTCATCTTTCAAGAGCAATATAGCGGGTGTCGTGTAGGCGATGGAGGTCGCTGGCCATATTGCCCTTGAAGGGCGGCGCAAAATCAGAAGGCCGTGCGGTTGAGGCCGCACGGCCTTACAGGGGGCCAGGGGATGATGACTAGTAGCTCAGTGCCGGGTCGAAGAAGCCAATGAGAACGCCCACAAATGCGATCACAACGAGGATCAGCATCATAACGATGGGGTTGACCTTCTTCTTGGTCATCATGTACCAGCAGAAGATGATGAAGATCATCGGCAGCAGGTGCGGATAGATGCCATCGAGCGTGTCCTGGAACTTACCGCCACCGGGCAGCACCAGGTTGGGGCTGCAGGTGATGGAGACCCAGGTAGCACCGACTGCACCGATGACCATGGTACCGACCATCACGATGGAATCACGCAGAGCCTTGGCCTTGGGGCCGACGAGGGCCTCGACCGCCTTGCCGCCGAGCTCATAGCCCTGGTTGTAGGCAAAGCGCATGCCAAGGAACATGAGCAGGTTCCACACGACAATATAGAAGATGGCGCCGAGCGGGGAGCCGCCGGTCGAGAGACCGAGGGCAACACCGAGCAGGATCGGGATCAGGGTACCGACGATCAGCGAGTCGCCAAGGCCGGCGAGCGGGCCCATGAGGCCGGCGCGGATGCCGTTGATGGCGTCGTCGTCGATGGCCTCGCCGTTTGCGCGAGCCTCCTCGAGGCCGGCGGTGACGCCGACAATCATGGTGCCGATCTGCGGCTCGGTGTTGAAGAACGCGGAGTAGGTCTGGAGGGCCTGCTTCTGCTCCTCGGGCGTGTCGTAGAGCTCCTCGACAATCGGAAGCATGGCGCACAGGTAACCGAAGGTCTGCATGTGCTCCTGCGAGAAGCAGGTCAGGTTGCCATAGGACCAGTTACGGAACGACTTGGCAAGCGTTTTCTTAGAGAGCTTTTTCTTCTCTGCCATTAGATGTCCTCCTCTTCCTCATCATCTGAGCCCGAGGCGATAGCTGCCTTGGGAGCGTTTGCGAGGTCGATCTTGAGCGAAGCGATCTCATAGTTGATCAGGGCGAAGAAGCAGCCGATGCCGGCAGCGGCGATCAGGTTGCAGCCCATAACAGCGGACAGGGTGAAGCCGAAGAAGAACGTCAGGAAGTCCGTGGGCTTAGAGATGACCTGCTTGAGCAGGATGGCGATACCGACGGTAGGCAGCAGCGAGCCGACGGTAAACAGCGTCTTCATCGCGATGCCGTCCATGGGCATGTAGGTCTTCATGAGGTCGACCATGGCGGTGCCGCCCATGGTGATGATGAACGTCGGGAGGAACGAGCAGACGATGTGACCGATCCAAGGCAGAACGTTGTTGACCAGGTAGAGCTTGTGGAGATCGCCCTTCTCGAGCCACTTCCAGCCCATGCCCTGCCACACCAGGTTGATGGTGGCGGTGCCATAGAAGAGCACAGTGCCGAGCGTGCCGACGGCGGCACCGAGGGATGCGGCCATGCCGGCAGCCTCAGCGGAGGCGGGATCGATGCCCGAGTTCTTGATGGCGAGGATCGCCAGCGGGATGCCGATATAGGACACGGCGCGGACGTCGGCGGAGACGGTTCCGCCGGGGGTCACGAGAGCGATGTAGACAACCTGGATGGCAGCGCCGACGAGGATACCCGTCTGCATATCGCCCATGATGATGCCGACGATGAGGCCGGCGACCAGAGGACGACCCAGAGTGTAGTTGCCGATCGTCGTGCCGCCCATGCCAGGCAGTGATGCCAGGCAGGCGAACAGGCCGAACAGCGCGGCTTGGAATGCATTGATTGCCATGCTTTCCCCTTTCTTTATTCCTCAGCCCCTTTCACCAAGGGCTGTAGATACCAAAATGCGGCTGGCACCTAACTAGAAGCCAAACTGACCGCGGAACTTGGGCCACTCACCGATGGACTTCTCCTTGATAAGGGCGAACTCGACCGTGTAACCGGCGTTGGTGAGATCCTCGAGCGCCTGGGCCTCTTCCTGCGTGATCGACTGGTTGTTGCCAAGCTTGGTGGTGCCGGGACGATCGTTGCAGGGACCGACGATGATGCGGTCCATGCCGGGCTTAAAGCCAAAATCGACGAGAAGTTCCTTCATGTCGAGCGGGTTCTTGGTGATCAGGAAGTACTTGGTGTCGGACTTGAGAACCTCCTCGGAGACCTCCTTGAAGTGCTCCTTGGTCCACACGAACGTCTTCTTGCCCGAGGCACTCTTGTAGGCCTCCTTGAGCACGGGGTTGGACGCTGCAGCGTCGTTGACGGCGATAAGACCGTCGCAGGGATACTCGAGGGCCCAACGGGTAACGGTCTGTCCATGGATCATACGGTCATCAATACGGATGAACGAAATCATGCGTTCTCCCTTTCTTTATCACCGGGGGTCTTTCCTCTTAACCCCCGCTCCATCACGAAAATTTGGGCGGATGCGCTGCCTAGATGTCGTCGTCCTCGTCGTCGGCGTCATCGGTCGGGACAACGAGCTCGGACATACCGTTCTTGCCCTCCTGCAGCATCATCTGCTTGAGGGAATCCAGGTCCATGGTGGCAAGCCCCATCATGGCGGTCATAGCCATGGGCAGATTCATACCGCCGAAGGCAATGGTGTGGGCGAGCAAACCCTTCTCGGCCAGCGTGTTCATGGCATTGGTGAGCGGCGATCCGCCCAGGATGTCACCAAGCAGGACAACCTCGTCATCGGCGGTAACGGGAGCGAGCATCGCCTTGACGTTCTCGACATACTCGTCAGCGCCCATGCCGTCCACGAGACTCGTCGACAAGATGTTCGGGGCGTCATTGCCGAGCATCTTGAGGACACTGTGCAGTCCGGGAGCGAGCGTTCCGTGACTGACCATTACCAGATACCGCATGCGGTCTCCTCTCGACCTGCCGTGTGTCGCACGGCTTTGCTTTTTGCTGAGATTATTGTTGCGCCGGGGCATGTTCGGTACAAGAAAATAGTTGTGAACGGCAACTATTCATCGGTTAACGGTAGCAACTATTTTTGTGCCTAAATTATTTTTTCTTCTAATTATTTTTAAAATAGCAGGTAGATTGCCTGATAAATGTTTTATGTTCCTTATGCACCATACATACCAGCAAGAATCGGGCCTGGCATCTCCGGTTTGCCCCGCAGTGTCAGACCATGTCACGTACGCCCACGACATGGAGGTACCCCATGGATATGATCTCGTTTCTCGCCTCCGAACCCTTCGACCGCAGCGGTGATACGCCGCTCTATGTCCAGCTTAAACATCGAATCGCTCTGCTTATCGCCAGCCAGGCGTTCGACACCAAGACGCCGCTGCCACGCGAGCTCGAAATCTGTGAGCGGCTGGAGTTATCGCGCGCGACCGTGCGCCGTTGCTTCCAAGATCTCGTCATCGAGGGGCGCGTGGTGCGCAAGCGCGGCCAGGGCACGTTCATCAAGCCCCAAACTTCAGCACCCGGCATCGACCTGGCCCTGAATTTCAGCGCGCGGATGCGCGAAGCGGGACGGGTTCCGAGCTCGCAGATTCTCGCCTTTTCAAGCATACCGGCCGTCCGCGGCATCGCCTCCGGGCTCAAAGTGCCCGAAGGGACACCCGTCTGGGAGATTCGCCGCCTGCGTCTCGCCAACGACAAACCCATGGAGCTCAACTACGTCTATATCCCCGTGTCACTTTGCCCCGAGCTCACGCGCAAAGACGTGGATGGCTCGCTCTACGCCTACATCGCGGAAAAGACCGGCATCCTGCCCGCAAGCGTCGATGCCGTCTACGAGACGGTCAACCTCGACAAGCATGAGGCGCGTCTTTTGGGACAGAACACCGGTAAGGCGGCGATGCGCATCGTGCGTTCGACCTACGACAAGACGGGAACCCCGTTCGAGGTAGGCGTGCTCATCAGCTGCGACGGTCAGGCAAAGCTGCACGTGCACATCGCCGCCGACAAAACAACCTTCACCGCCACAGCCCAATAAATCCAAAACGTGGGCGCCGTCGTTCAAACGAACGACGGCGCCCACACTCATTTTCTATTCAGCCCTAGTCATCGCACAAAGCCCCTTCGGCAGCACACGGTGCAACCGAGTCACCGTAGGCCGGGGCGGGAGGCGGTCCTTTCTCTCGGAAAACTTCGCGAAGCCCAGTTTCCGAGAGAAAGTGTCCGGCTGCCGCCCCGGCCGACCAGGTCACATTACACCGTGTGCTGCGGCAGGTCCTGCAGGGCGATGACGTCCATGCCCATGTCGTTGGCGCTGCCGTGACCCTGCTGGTCCTCGCGCACCGCCTCGATGGCACTCACATACGTGTTGGCGGCAGACATCGCGGTCACGCAGGTCACACCGCGTCGCACCGCCTCGGTGCGCAGCAGATAGCCGTCGCCGCGCGAGCCCGGACCGTACGGCGTGTTGATGATCACCGCGATCTTGCCATCGGCGATGAGGTCGCCGATGTTGGGGCGCTCGCCGTCGTGCGGGCCGCTAATCTTCTCCACGATCTCGCACGTCACGTTGCCTCCACGCAGCACGCGCGCCGTACCCTCGGTGGAGCAGATGTCAAAGCCCAGGTAACGCAGGATACGCGCGACCGAAAGGATGTGGCGCTTGTCGCGGTCGCACACGCTGATGAATACCTTGCCGGCGCTCGGGTCGGGCAGCCTGTAGTCGATCGCCAGCTGCGTCTTGGCGTATGCCTCGGGATAGCTCTTAGCGATACCCATGACCTCGCCCGTCGACTTCATCTCGGGCCCCAGGATGACGTCGGCGCCCGGGAAACGACCCCAGGGCATAACGGCTTCCTTCATGCAGAACCAGTCCAGCTGACGTTCGTCGCTCGGCAGGCCCAAGCTCGCGATGGAATCGCCTGCCATGATGCGCGCCGCGCATTTGGCCAGCGGCACGCCGGTGGCCTTGGAGATAAACGGCACGGTACGGCTGGCGCGCGGGTTGGCCTCGATCACGTAAACGGTCTCGCCCTTAATGGCGTACTGCACGTTGACCAGACCGCGCACGCCCAGCGCCATCGCGATGCGGCGCGTGGTCTCGCGGAGCTTCGCCTGCAGGCTCTCGCTAAAGCTGAACGGCGGGATGCAGGTCGCGGAGTCGCCGGAGTGAATACCGGCTTCCTCGATATGCTCCAGGATGCCGCCGATGTATACCTCTTCGCCATCGCACAGGGCGTCGACGTCGGACTCGATCGCACCCTCCAGGAAGCGGTCCAGGTACACCGGGTAGTCGGGGCTAATGCGCGCAGCCTCGGCCATGTAATCGCGCAGATGCTCGGCATCGTAGGCGATCATCATGCCGCGGCCGCCCAGCACATAGCTCGGGCGCACCAGCAGCGGATAGCCGATGTGCGCGGCCACGGCCTCGGCCTCCTCAAACGAGGTGGCCTGGCCCGCCGGCGGGTACATGATGCCCAGCTTGTCGAGCAGAGCGGCGAAGCGCTCGCGGTCCTCGGCAAAGTCGATGGCATCGGGCTTGGTGCCCATAATGTTCACGCCGCTCTCCTCGAGCATGCGCGCCAGCTTAAGCGGGGTCTGGCCACCGAGCGTCACCACGACGCCGTCGGGGCGCTCGACATCGATAACGTCCATGACGTCCTCGTAGGTGAGCGGCTCAAAGTACAAGCGGTCCGAGGTGTCGTAGTCAGTCGAAACGGTCTCGGGGTTGCAGTTGACTATGATGGTCTCGAAGCCGCGAGCCGCCAGTGCGTAGCTCGCGTGCACGCAGCAGTAATCGAACTCGATACCTTGGCCAATGCGGTTGGGGCCGGCGCCCAGGATCATCGCCTTGGGCTTGTCCGCCGGCGTGGTCTCGTCGGGAGCCACGCACTTCTTGGCATCCGGGCTCGTGCGGTAGATGTTCTCGTACGTCTTGTAGTGGTACTCCGTGGCGCTCGAAAACTCCGCAGCGCAGGTATCGACCGTCTTCATGCTGGGAACCACGCCCAGACCCTTGCGATAGGCGCGCACAAAGCGCTCGTCCGAGCCGGTCAGCGCGGCAATCTCGGCGTCGCTCGTGCCGTACTGCTTGAGCAGGCGCATCGCGTCGGCGTCGATATCCTCCACACGCAGACCGCGGATGCTCTCCTGGACCTGCACCATGTCGTTGATACGGTTGAGGCACCACGGATCGATACCGCAGATGGCATGGATGTGGGCGATGTCCCAGCCACGGCGCAGGGCCTCGACCACAAAGAAGATGCGGTGCTCGGTCGGGGTTGCCACGGCCTGAGCGAGCTCATCGTCGCTCAGCTTGTCGGCACCCTCCTTGCCACCGGCGCAGATGCCCTGGTGACCGTCCTCCAGTGAGCGCATGGCCTTGCCGAAGGCCTCCTCAAAGGTGCGGCCGATCGCCATAATCTCGCCCACGGCCTTCATGCGCGTGGTGAGCGTAGGATCAGTGCCTTTAAACTTCTCGAAGGCAAAGCGCGGCACCTTGACGACGCAGTAGTCGATTGTGGGCTCAAAGCAGGCGGGCGTTGCCTTGGTGATGTCGTTGACGATCTCGTCGAGCGTGTAGCCCACGGCCAGGCGAGCGGCGGCCTTGGCGATGGGGAAGCCCGTGGCCTTGGAGGCCAGTGCGGACGAACGGCTCACGCGCGGGTTCATCTCGATGA
>DXMB01000017.1:11105-32589 GCA_019414425.1 Collinsella sp. | reverse complement strand
GGCTCGGGCTCGGGCTCGGGCGCAGGCGCCGGCGCCGCAGCGGAATCGGATACGGGCGCTGCGTCGGCGCTAAAACCAGCCGGAGCAGACTTCTTCTCAAACGGCAGCACAAAAGTCAGGACGTCGTCCTTGTCCTCGTCGGCCCACTCGCTTGCGTAGCGCGCAACCCAATAGCCAACGGCACGGTGCTTGAGCATCTTGCCAAAGACCGTGAGGAATACCGTGACAAACGCCGTCAGCACCAAGAACAATACGAGCGTGATGCCACCGCCGGTAACAAGCGCCTCAATAGCCGTAGGACGGTAGTAGTAGCTATACATACCGACAGAGGCAATGGTGCCAAAGACGAACGTCAGGATCCAGGTGACAACGTTGGCGACCAGGCCCGTCAAAAACTCGGGAAGGAACGAAGCGCAGAACAGTTTGGTCTTGTTGTGCTTAAAGGCCGCCCAGACCTTATCGAGCGAAAACGCGCTCTCGACACGACCGGTCACCGCAAAGTGCATCACGGCAATGTCGGCGAACATCTTAAAGAAGACCCCCAAGACCGCCGTGGCAATCATAGCCAGGACAAGCAGGCCAAGCGAGCCGAACAGCGCTGCCTCGAGTGCATAAGAGCCGTAATACGAATACGAGCCCGCGGCGCCAATTACCACGCTCTCCACCAGCGAAAGCACTACACCGATAACGGGAATGGCAGCGATAACTTCGAGCACGACCGAGATAACGCTCGAAAAGACTCCGAGGCCAAACGACGTGGAACGCATGAGTGGACGATCCATACCGTCATCAACCTTGAGCGACAGATCGCGACCCCACTCAATACCAAAGCCGGAACCACACACGCTCGCAATGCAAGCTGCCAAAAAGCCGATGGCAGCCGCGATACCGCCGATAACGGGAATGAACAGCACGAGCACCGACACAACACAAATCAGCGCCGGCAAAAAGGCGATCTGGCACACGCGCTGCAGCACGCCCGGCGTCTTGGTCATGTCCTCAAACGCCTGAGCCACACAGCCCTTGGACGCATTCGCCACGGGCGGTTGCGGAACAAACTGCTGGGGCTGACCCTGAGGGGCAGAGGCTGCGGCACCGGCATTGGGGGCACCACACGCACCACAGAACTTATCGTTGTCGCCCATGGGGGCACCACACTGCGAACAGAACATCGAGATCATCCCTTCGTATCTTGAGCGAATCATCTGGATCGCAAACGATGTCTTTGGCATCATTATCACCCAATGTGGGGACAAATACTCCAACATGACGCATTTGCAATGCGCAGGGCGCTATTCGATTGTTTGATAAGCTCGACCGCGTTAGTTCGTTCCGCGGAAACCCTTGCCGACGATCTCGGAGCTGTCGACAATCGTGATAAAGGCACCCGGATCGATCTCGCGCGCGTAGCGACGCAGTTGCACGGCCTCGCGACGGCTTAGCACGCTCATGATCATCGTCACGCACTTGCCCGAAAAGGCACCGTAGCCGCGGCTGATAGTCGCCGTACGGTTGAGATGCTTGACGATAAACTCCTCGACCTTAAGGGGCTCGGAACAAATGACCGTGCAGACTTTGCGCAGGTGAATGCTCTCGATGGCCTTGTCGACCACGAGCGTCTTGGCAAACAGGCCGAGCACGCAGTACAGACCGACGCGCGGGCCGTACAAGAAGGCCGCGATGGTCACGATGCCGATATCGACCAACAGCAGGGCGCGGCCAATCTCGAGCGTCGTGCGACGTTTGAGGATCATGGCGAGAATGTCCGTGCCGCCCGTCGAGGCACCAATATCAAAGACGATAGCGCTGCCGAGCGCCGGCAGAATCACGGCAAAGCACAGGTCGAGCCACATATCGCCCGTCATCGAGACATCGGTCGGAATAAAGAGCTCAAACAGCGAAACATAGGCGGACAGCGCAAACGAGGCAAAGACACTCCACAGGATTGCCTTGCGCTCCAAAAAGATAAAGCCCAGGATGACGAGCACCGCATTGATAATCCACATAAAGACGCCGACGGGCAGGGTCGGGAACAGCGTGGACAGAATGACCGACACGCCCGAGGTGCCGCCAAAAGCAAAGTGATTAGGTGTTTTAAACGCGACGATGGCAAAGGCCGTGAGGATCAGACCCAAATTGAGCTCGGCAAAAAAGCGCGGAAAGCCCGGCTCCTGGCTGCGCTTGCGACCAGCGCGCTCGCCCCGCTCGATAACATCGCGATCGACCACGCGCTCCATCGGCACTACGGGAGGACGATGCGCCTCCTCGGCAGCACGCGACGCCGCCTCTGCCGCGGCGGCCTCAATTGCCCATGCCTTGCTTTCTGTTTCGTGCTCGTCGGCCATTACGGCAACCCCTCGTTAACAATTTGGAAACAATGCGCCCATTAGAGTAACGCGGAACGTGGGGATTGCAACCCTTAGTTAGACGAGCGGTATGACTACATCGGGAGCGTACAGAAACGGCCGGCCACGCTTTTGCTTGCGCGGTCGGCCGTTTAACGTTTTCGCAGATAAAACCTGCCAAAACAAACCTGTCCCTTTTTGGAAGGTTATTCGTGCTGGCTGGTGCGATGCTCGTACTCCTCGGGGGTGATGACGTCCTCGATGCGCAGGTTGACGCCCGCCACCTCAAGGCCGGTCATCGCGGCAAGGCGCTCGGTGACACGCGCCTTGACATCGTCGAAGATCGCGGGCGCATAGGCGCCGTACTCGATGATGACGGAGATGTTGACGACCACGCGATTGTCATCGGTGACCTCGACCGTCACGCCCTTGGTCAGGTTCTCGGCACCAAACTGCTCCTGCACAAAGTGCATGAGGTTACCCTTCATGCCCAGAACGTGCGGCACCTCGCGGGTGGCCATGGCGACGATTTTCTCGATCACGCCGTTGGAATAGGTGAGCGAGTCCTCGGACTCGTCCGCTTCCTCGTCATCCTCATCCGTATCGGACTCGGCCTCGACGAGAGCCTCATCCTCGAGCGTCACATCCTCAGCTTCGGCGACGACCGCCTCGTTCTCCTCGAGCTCGGTATCGGCTACATCGACCTTCGTATTAAAAGCCATGGTTCCTCCTTATGCCTGCCGCGGATGCGACAGTCGAATACATATTAGCGGCCGCTAAACAGACGGCCGAAGAAGTTGACGATCCCGTTCTCGCCGTCGCGGATCTGACCAATTACGGCGCCGATCAGCACGAAGAATGCAATGACGAGCGTGTCCCACAGGCCCAACGTGAGCACCAACACGGCGAGGATAAAGCCGGCGACGGCGCCGAGCGTGGTGTTGGGATGACGCACAGCATAGCTCCAGATGGCAGCGCCCGTACCCTTGATGAGACCCATAGCCTCGTCAAAATCCGCGGCTGCCGCGTCTTGTAACTCGGTTGCCTCTGCTTTGGAATCAACAGGTTCGCTCGCCGACGTGGCGCTCTGGTCAATCGTCAGGCGCGGCGTACGAGCGGTCTTATCTTGATTGGTATCACTCACCGGAAACCTCCACGGTCTGGACGGTAGTCTTGGACGGCAAAAAACGGACACGCGCGGTCGTACCCGGCGTGCCGAGCATGGTGTCGCAGGCCTTCTCGATGCGCTGCTGCATCGAGGTGGCAAGAGCGGCAACGTCCTTATCATCGAGCGCGATGGCCTCGACCTTAAAACGGACGTGCGAATCGTCGGAGCCTTGGACGCGGGCCTCGACATGCTCGACCATCACGCGGTCGTCACGCTCGGCAGCAGCCCTGGCGCACGAAGAAAGCGCCGCAAGGGTAACCTCGATATTGCGCTCCCCCGCCGGATGCACGCAGGACGGCTCGCGACGCGCGAACATCAAGCGGAAAAACCCGATGAGCACGCCAAGCGCCACGATGGCGGCGCACACCGTAACGACGATGCGCGGCATGGGGTCGCGCATCAGCAGCATAAAGCGATACGTATACGGCCCCCAAAACTGGCAGACAAGCGTACCCAGCGCCACGATGGTGGCGGCAAGATACACGATCGCTAGGGCTCGTTTGAGTACGCGCACGCGGCGCTCCCTTCAAATCTCGGCTCTCGAAATGCAGAACGGTTCGCATCATTATAAAAGAGCCGGGTCCGGTGCTCTACGCACGCGGATCCGGCTCATCTATTCCACGAGGCTTGCATGCTCGCTTCATTATGCCCAGATATGCACGGCTTAACCCGTGCGAGCGCTACTCCTCCTCGAGGGCAGCGATGACCTCGTCGGTCATGTCCATGGTGCTGTAAACATCCTGGACGTCGTCGAGCTCCTCAAGACGGTCGATGAGGCGCTGGACCTTCTTGGCGTCGGTACCAGAGACCTCGGTCGGGGTGGTCGGGACCATGGTGGTCTCGGAACCCTTGACCTGGACGCCCTGCTCCTCGAGCGCCTTGGAGACAGCCATGACGTCGTTGGCAGCAGTCCAGACGATCCACTCCTCGCCGGCATCCTCGTAGTCCTCGCCACCGGCCTCGGCGATGGCCATCATGAACTCATCCTCGTCACCGGCAGCACCGTTGGCGATCATGGTCTCCTTCTTGGCGTTCTCGTCCAGGATCTCCTTGGCGACGACGATCTGGCCCTTGCGCTCAAACTGGAAGGCGACGGAGCCGGAGGTGCCCAGGTTGCCACCAGCGTGGGAGAAGGCGGAACGGACATCAGCGGCGGTACGGTTGCGGTTGTCGGTCAGGCAGTCGACGTAGACGGCGACACCGGCGGGACCGTAGCCCTCGTACACGATGTTCTCGTAGACGGCGGCGTCAGCACCCGAACCAAAAGCCTTGTCGATAGCGGACTTGATCTTGTCCTTAGGCATGGACTGAGCCTTGGCCTTGGCAACGGCAGCGGCGAGGCTGGCGTTGTTCTCGGGCAGCGGGTCACCGCCGAGACGGGCAGCAACGGTGATGTTGCGGCTGAGCTTGGAGAAGAGGGCGGAACGCTTGGCGTCCTGCGCGCCCTTACGATGCTTGGTTGTGGCCCACTTAGAGTGTCCGGACATACGTGTCTCCTATCGGTTTCGACCTAAAGCCCAGCGCAGATGCTCGGGCAATATAAACAAACGTTGTTATGATATACCTACTAGCCTGCGAGATAAACCCCAAAATGAAGGCGTCGTGATGATGTCCCCTTTGGTGCAGCAAAGAAACCTGACCCCAATGCACCAGGTTAGAACCAGAGGAAGTCACTGCGGGTGACGGTGGCGCCGATGGCGAAGGGCATGCAGGCGATGACCGGATACAGGTAGCGCATGTAGGTCGAGCCGTTGCACGGACCAATCAGGCACACGGCGAGCACGCCCAACAGCGGCACCCAGATCGCCAGCGCACGCCATGAATGACGACGCAGCAGGTAGACCACCACGGCGATCATAATCCACACATAGGTGGCCGAGCTCATGGTGAGCGAAATAAACGGGATGCGCTGCACCGCCACACGGTACAGATTGATCAGGTGGTCGCACCAGCGCACCACGTTGCTGTCAACCGGATGGAAGTCGAAGTACTTGAGGTTGTCGGGACGCGCCATGATCTCGGCACTGCGCGCCGTGCTGTAGACCCACGCATCGCGGGCACTCGGATAAAAGTAGCCGTAGTAGTTATTGATGAGCGCCGAGATGTAGCACTCGGGATCCTTTTTGAGCATCTGCGCCCAGACCTCAAAATAGGCCTTGATGTCCTCCTGCGAGGCGTACTCGTTAAAGCAATTTTTGACGGCGTCCGACTTATCCGGGTTGTAGCGGCGGCCCAGATTGTCGTACTTGAGCACACGGTCGATCACGGCACGCTCATCGTCGGTCACCAAGCCGTCGCAAGGAGCCTCCACGATAGTGCCGTCCTCCTTAACCGTAGGGTTGACACCCGAGTTGAGGCCGTCGTGCTTTTGGACGAAACGAGCCGTCTGCTGGAACGGAATCGAGAGGATTTCGCGCTTGGAACCAGGCGTAATGTCGTGCGCCGGCATAAAGACCTTGGTGAAGTACATATTAGAGGCAAGGCAGAGTCCAAGCACCGCAAGAACTCCCACCCAGCGGAAACGCGAGATGGCGCCCGAAGGCGCAGCACCGGCCTGCTTGACTGCACGACGAGCCACATGCGCGTCCCATGCGCAAAACGCCGCCGCGATTACGCATGCCGCCAGGGGAAACACCAGGCCGCCGTTGCGCAGAAACGTGGAACCCATGGCACCCAGAGCGAGCAGCAGCCAGTCATGGCGCGCAAAGAGCACGGGCCTCTGTTCGCCCGCACGCTCGGCATTGGCATCGCGACGGGGCAGGCCGCAGGCCACGAGCTTCACGGTCTGCACCAACAGCACCAAAAACGCGTCGGCAAACAGCACATCTTTGGTAAGCAGGGCCGCGTAGTTGGAGAACATGGGCATAAACACAAAGAACAGCAAGATCACGCCGCGGATCGGCAAGCTCACGCCCAGCTTGCGCAGCGACGAGATGGAATAGGCCATGCAGGCGGCCGTAATGACGAACTGAGCGCAGGTGTAGATGGCAAGACCTGCGTTGGCACTGTTGAACAGTGAAAGCCCCAGCTGGACGCACGAACCGATGATAGCCGTGTGCACCACGGGGTGATGTCCGTTGAGCAACACATTGGGATTGAGCAGACGCAGGTAGTCACTCGTGCCGTTGGGGTAGTTGAACCACTGGCGAATCTGCGCACCCGTATCTCCCATAAAAAGGCCGGGCAGCGAAGCGATGAGCGTGGGCGCCCAGGCGACCATAAGCACCAGGAAGGGCCCGGCAAAGGGATGGACCGAGAGTACGGCGTGAGCCACACGCCATACGCGGCCAAAGTGCGCTTCGGAAAACGGAATGCGCCGAGAGCTCAGCCAATCTAGACACTCAAAAGCCAGATAGAAGGCAACGACCGCCAAGAGCATCCAGCCCGCACCGCCTATCCAGGCGCAGATGATGCGAGCCTTGTCGCCGAGTACGATCTCGGCAGAATCGGTGAGGTCGTAGCTGCGGCCAAACACCATGCAGACGGCAAAGAACAGCGACGGAAGGATCACCGAAGGACGCCAAGCATCGCCGCGGCCAAAGAATACGTAGCGAAACGGCAGCGTGAGCAGGCAGGCAAGCGCAAGCAGCATGACCGCGTCGGTATGGCCGGCAAACGAGAGGAGCACCTCGTAGCACACGTACAGCATGCCCGAGGCTTTGGGGTCAATCGCCAAGACTGCGTTGCTCGAGACCGGCGCGGGATCGATAGAAAACGCCGTGGTCGCCAACAGCGCGAGCAAAAATGCGATGAGCGTCTGCTTGGCTGGGTAGCGCTTAAACCAGACGATGCGGGCAGCGTCGCGCGCAGCCGTTGTGGAGAGGTCGGAATCCTTCACAGTCCAAAGAGCCTTTCTAGAAACCCGCCAAAAAGGGACAGGTTTATTTGGCAGGTTTTATCTGGGAAAACGTTACGGTTCTGTCATCGTTGCCCAGCAAACCACCACAAAGGTGCCTGTCCCCTTTGTGGCGGTTAGACGTCGAGGTAGATGCGCTGGGGGCGATTGCGGTGTCGGGCGAAGATGATGAGCACCAGGCCGGCAATCACGAGCGGCAAACTCAGCAGCTGACCCATGGTGATGACGCCGCCCAGCAGATAGCCCAGCTGCGCATCGGGCACGCGCACGAACTCAACCAGGAAGCGGACGATGCCGTAACCCATCACAAACACGCCCATAAACGTGCCCTGGGGCAGCAGCGGTTTTTTGCGGCTGAGCACCTGCAAGATGCAAAAGAGTACGATGCCCTCCAGGAATGCCTCGTAGAGCTGGGAGGGGTGGCGCGGCATGTCGCCCGCGGTGCCGCCAAAGATCACGCCCCAGGGCAGATCAGTCGGCTTGCCCCACAGCTCGCCGTTGACAAAGTTGGCGCAACGTCCCAGGCACAGGGCCAGCGGAGCGCCAATGACGGCAAGATCGGCCAACGTCCACGCATCGAGCTTGTACATACGGCACACGAGCACGCCGCCGATGATGCCGCCCACCAAGCCGCCATGGAAGCTCATGCCGCCTTCGTTGGTGGCAAAGATTTCGAGCGGATGCGCCCAGTAGTAGCCGTCGCCGTAAAAGATGACGTAGAACAGGCGGGCGCCAATGATAAGGCCAAAGACCACGCCGACCACGACACTCGTCAGGTCGTCAATCGTGATGATAAAGCCCCAGCGACGCTGTGTGCGGTACATGACGACCGCCGTGAGCAGAGCGCCGACCACGTAGGCCAGGCCGTACCAGTAGATGGTGATGGGGCCCGCCGAGATCGCGACAGGATCAAGCATATGGTAGAAGTCGTTGAGCATGTCGACCCTCCTACTCCCTACATACAAATGCGGCCGCGGGCCTTGCGCTCGCAGCCGCATATTTGGGCGTAACGTCTATGCGGAGTATGCCGTCCGCAGCTTTCGCATCTTAAAACGGCGCGTACTCGTCGTACAGGTCGTCGGTCTCGCCGGAAGCATTAACCTGCTCAACGCGGGTAACGCCGGGCACATGCTCCTTCAGGATGCGCTCGATACCCATGGAAAGGGTTAGCGAGCTCATGGGGCAGCCGGCGCAGGCGCCCTGCAGCTCCAACTTGACAACACCCTCGTCGTCGACGCCCACATACTCCATATCGCCGCCATCGGCCTGCAGGTTGGGGCGAATCTCTTCAAGAACCTTCTTAAGCAGCTCTTCGTTAACAGCCACAGGGGCTCCTTTCTCACAATAACGCGGGCACGCCCGCGGACAGGGGCTATGTTACTACAGCCATGTACCCGCTTAGGCGCCAGCCATGCGTGCGGACACGACTTTCACGAGCAGTCAATTTGGGACGGGGCTCTTTTGGCTGTTTTGCCGCCAGCTGGCGTTGGCACGCGCTACTGCCGAGCCTGTCCCCCGGTACCAATCTGGACATCGACGATGACCTGGCGGTAGCTGATGCCGCAGGAGTCGAGAATGCGGCGGCTGATACGGCCGTCATCGGTGTCGGCATATTTATTGTCCAGGTAGACGACCTCGCCCACGCCCACCTGCGCCAGGATCTTGGCGCAGTCGTGGCACGGGAACAGCGTGACGTAAACCGTGGAACCCTCGAGGTCCTTGAGCGAGCCACGGTAGTTGAGCACGGCGTTGGCCTCGGCATGGACCACGTAGTTGTGCTTGTCCTGCAGCGGGTCATCGCTCGTACCCCACGGGAAAAAGTCGTCGTTGAGCGCCGAGGGCGTGCCGTTGTAACCCACCGAAAGGATGCGGTGGTTGGTGCTGGCGATGCACGCTCCCACCTGCGTGTTGGGGTCCTTGCTGCGGCGCTGCGCGGCGATGGCCACGCTCATAAAGAACTCGTCCCAGCTAATAACGTCGCGGCGCTTGCCCGACGCGGTTTGATGAAGATCGTCCGACATGGCAGACACCTCCGCAATCGCAATAGTTTGGCCCATTGTAGCAGGTGAAAGGTAGGGGCGCTTATCCCACCAGCCCCTCGCCCTACGTGCAGCGGGGCTTTTGGTTGATGCGGTAGAGCTCGGCGAGACCCCGCAACGTCAGCGCGTCGTCTACCGTCAGGCTATGGCCGACCAGCGCCGCAAGTGCCTCGGCATCGTCGCCGGTAATGACGATGGGCACATCGCCCTCTCCCGCGGCCTTGGTCGCGCGCATCTCGGCAAGCACCATGTCGAGCATTCCGTCGATGCGGGCTACCTCGCCCAAAACCACACCCGAGCGCATGGCCTCGCGCGTGTTGCGTCCGATGACGTGCGTTGGCGCCGAGGGCTCAACCTGGGGTAGGCGCGCTGCTGCCGCCGAAAGCGAACGGGCGCCGAGGGCCAGGCCTGGCGCGATAACGCCGCCCACAAAGGTACCGTGCACGTCGATGACCTCGATATTGGTCGTCGTGCCCAGGTCAATCACGATGCACGGCGAGCCGTAGACGGCGCGGGCCGCCACGGCATCGGCGATGCGGTCGGGGCCGATCTCGGCCGGATCGTCGTAGTGCACGGGTATGCCGGTCTTAAGTCCCGGCCCCACGGTGAGCACGCGCCCCGTGCAGGTGCGGGAAAGTGCCGCCTTCCACGGGCGCTCGAGCGCCGGGACTACACAGCTCAGCACGGCCGCGGCGGGTGCAAGCACCCCGGGCACACCTGCATCGGCGGCGAGCGCGCCCATGACCTGCATAAGTCGCATGCGCGCTTCGTCGGCCGTAATGCTCGACGGCGTCGTGATCTCGCATGTCGCAAGCGGACATTCCTGCGCCGCGGCCGAATCCTCTGCAAACAGGCCAAAGCGAATGAACGTGTTGCCCACGTCGACCGTCAATATATATGCGCACCCATTAAGCATCGTCGGCGCTCCTTTCGTCTGCCCAGCAGTATATCCCGATGATTATTCTGGGACGGGGATTTAAAAATCATTGCGTACCTGATGATTTTTAAATCCCCGTCCCAGAATAATCATCCTTCGGCTTCGTTTGGGATAGCTAAAAAAGCCCAGTCCCAAATTAACTGCCGTGCCGCTATACTGGTGCGCGGTCGTTTGCGAGCTCACGCGGCGGCCCTTGGTAACCCGACTTCCCGCGCCGTATCCGTAACGGCGCTCCCGGGGGAAGCGGATATACGCAAAGGAGTTTTATATGAGCAATCCCTCGAACCGCGCTTCGATGCGCGGGCAACTCACGCTGCGCGGCGTCGTCATCGGCGTCCTTGGCTGCGTGATCATCACGGCAAGCTCGGCCTACACCGCCCTCAAGATGGGCGCACTCCCCTGGCCGATCGTCTTTGCTGCCGTCATCTCGCTGTTCTTCCTCAAACTCATGGGCAACGCCAACCTCAACGAGGCAAACGTCACCCACACCATCATGTCCGCGGGCGCCATGGTCGCCGGCGGTCTGGCGTTTACCATCCCGGGCGCCTGGATGCTGGGCTATGCCGACCAGATTAGCTGGCTCGACATGTTTATCGTGGCACTCGCCGGCACCATCTTGGGCCTGCTGGCCACCGCGCTCATCCACCGCCACTTTATCGTGGACGCCGCGCTGGAGTTTCCCACCGGCAATGCCGCAGCTCAGACACTGCGCGCCACCGAGGCCGGCGGCAAGACCGGCAAGCAGCTCTTTGGCTCCATGGCCATCGCAGGCATCTACAGCGTGCTTCGCGACGCTCTGGGCGTGGTGCCCAGCATGCTGTGCACGCTCAATATCCCCGGCGTGACCTTTGCCATCTATAACTCGCCCATGCTGCTCTCCATCGGCTTTTTGGTTGGCTTCGCCCCGGTTGCCTTCTGGTTTGCCGGCGCGCTGCTAGGTAACTTTGGCATCATCGTGGGCGGCACCGCTGCCGGTCTATTCGACGTTGTGACTGCGCAGGGCATCGTCAAATCGCTCGGCATGGGTCTCATGATGGGCTTTGGCGTCGCCGTCGTCCTCAAGGACATCCTGCCGCAGGTCGCCGGCATCGCCCGCGGCCTCGCCGCCGACAGCTCCAGCGACACCGACGAGCAGTCGCTCATCTCGGGCTCGCTTAAGCTCGACGCCGGCATCATCGGCCTGGGTACTGCCGCCATCGCCGTGATCGTCGCCATCGCGCTCGACCTTGGCCCCGTCCCGGCCGTCATCGTCACGCTGTTCACCTTTGTCACCACCATCATGAGCGCGCAGAGCTGCGGCCAGACGGGCATCGACCCCATGGAGATCTTCGGCCTCATCGTCATGCTCATCGTGGCTGCCTTCGCACAGATCGCCCAGGTCAAGCTGTTCTTTATCGCCGGCATCGTGGCCGTGGCATGCGGCCTTGCGGGCGACGTCATGAACGACTTTAAGGCCGGCGCCGTGCTGGGCACCAATCCGCGTGCGCAGTGGATCGGCCAGGCCATCGGCGGCATCGTGGGCGCCCTGGTCGCCGCTGCCGTCATGGTCGCGCTTGTCACCGCCTATGGTCCGGATGCTTTCGGCCCCGACAAGAGCTTTGTGGCCGCGCAGGCAAGCGTCGTCGCCACCATGGTCTCGGGCATCCCGAGCGTGCCGTGGTTCGCAGGCGGCTTTATCGCCGGCATCGTCATGTACTGGCTCGGCATTCCGGCCATGATGATCGGCCTGGGCGTGTACCTGCCGTTCTACATGTCGCTCACGGCCTTCTTGGGCTCCTGCGCCAAGCTCGCCTACGACAAGTGGGCCGCACGCCGCGACGCCGCTGCCGGTCTTTCGGACGAGGAGAAGGCCTCCAAGGATGCCGCCTTCCAGGAGCAGGGCCTGGTCGTCGCCAGCGGTCTGCTCGGCGGCGAGTCCATCGTCGGCGTTATCCTGGCGTTTGTCTCTGTTGGTCTGAGCCTGCTGGGGTAGGCCGAACAACAACGCACCAGCGCAGAGCGCGGGGTCGGAATCAAACCGGCCCCGCGCTTTTTTGTCTATTTGACTCTTATGATCCTCACGGCGTTTTAGCCATGTCGATTGTCCTGACTTCCAGGTCAACAAACCTTGTCTGACACCTCGCCTAACGCGGTGTAGAGTAAAGACGACAGACGCAAGAAGCGGCTCAGAAGCTAAACGAGGTAAGCATGGAACTCGACAAACAACAGATCAAGCGGCTGCGCGAGCGTCATCATCGTCGTCACGGTATACGCCCTGCACACAGCGAGGCCATGGAGAATGCCACCCGTTTCCTTAAGCAGGCGTTCAACATACGCGAGGGACGCGCGCCCTATCACGTGATTCGCAAGCGCTTTGTAAACGGGGCGCGCCTGACTGGCTCGCACTTATGCATCCTGATCATTGCCATGTTGATCGCGAGCATCGGCCTCGATATCGACTCGGACATTGCCATCGTGGGCGCCATGCTCATCTGTCCGCTCATGGGCTCGGTCCTTGCCATGGCATACGGCATCGCCACGCTCGACCGCGAGATTGCCGTCGAGGCAATTGCCGGCCTCGCGCTGCAGATGGTCTTTTGTCTAATCACGTCCACGCTGTACTTTAAGCTCTCGCCCCTTGGCACCACCACGGCCGCCATCATCGACAACTCGACACCGACTGTGTGGGACCTTGCCGTCGCGCTCGCGGGCGGCTTTGCGGGCGGACTGGGCAACTCGCGCGACCAGGAACCCGCCACGCTCATCGCCGGCGTGGCCGTGGCGACCGCGCTCATGCCGCCCCTGTGCGCGGCGGGCTATGGCATCGCCATCGCGAGCGGGTCGCTGTTTCTCTCGGCCCTCTACGAGTTTGGCATCAACGTCGTCTTTATCGCGCTGGCGGCCGAAGCCGTACTACTTCTTTTGCGCGTGCCGCTCAAGCGCGACCTCAACGGCGACGGCATTGTGACCGCCGAGGAAAATGCCGAGGTCGATGAGCTGTCACACAAGGTGCGCCGCCGCATCATCGTGGGTACGGTGATCTTTGCCATCCCCTGCATCGTCATGACCGCGGGGTCCATTGGCTCGGCACAGGCCGGCGTGCAGGACGGCTACGGCGTCACCGAAACCACGCGCGAGCTTGCCGCGGTGCTGCCGGGCTTTAAGGATTACACCGTTGCCGTCGAGACCTCGGCCACCGAAGGCGAGGAGGAGGGCCTTGTCGAGCGCGAGGTTGTCGCCCACGTGACGACAAGCGAGACGCTTGGGGCACACGACCGCCGTGTAGCCCGCAAGCTCATCGACCTCAATGTGCCCGAGCTCGATCGCGTGGAGTTTGATGTGCAGTAATACGCGACGTGGGATGGATGCGCGCAGCCGCGAGTCACGACATGGCGCAGACGTGACGCGGGCCACGAGCAAATAGCGGGGCGCGGTCCATGGCCGCGCTCCGCTCGCTGATTTATTGCCGTGAATCATCTGTCCGCATCGACATCGCCAGACTCCACTGTAAACGCCGGACCGGTACTCACCAGATAAAAACGGGTCACCCTGGTATCTCTAAATAGGTAGAGCAAGCCCTGATCGCGTCGGCGCGAAATATACGCCACGTGGACCGCACCGAATTCTTCGCCGTTTTCCTTCTTTAATATCAGGATGTTGGGGTCATCCGTACGCTTAAACTGCCCGTCTGTGCAGATTCCGTCTTGGTCGACCAGCTGCCATCGACAGTTGTCCTCCTCAAGAAAAGCCAGGGTTTCCCGACTTGTTTCGTCATCCCGATAGTAACCATCAATGGCAAAGCCTTCGGAAACGCATTCCTGCATATAGGATGTTTCTCGATTTATAGCAAACTGCCCTGCAGCGCCCAGGAGCACAGCCAGGCAGACCACTGCGAGGGCTATCGAGATAGTACGGCGGTTCATGTCAACCAGCCCGATACTTGTTTAACGGAGTGCAAAACATACTTGGTACCTCCGGTATCATGACGAACGTCACCTACGGCCTGCCGGCAATCATATGTTTACAACATCAAACCATATGGCAACCACTCGCGAGAGGAGTATCGGCGAACGGTGCATTTTTGCGTTCTATTGGCCAAACGTCAACGCGCGCTACGGCTCTTGCTCGACCTATTCAGATCTTGTCGCATACTACCGTAGATCCCCAACGCTTCCGCCCCCAAGAGATCATTTTTAGTACGTAAAGAAGCCCTCGCCCGAGCTTTCGCCCAGCTTACCTTCGTCGAGCATCTTCTTGAGGACGGACGCCATAGCCTTAAAGTTGTAGGGCATCATCATCTTCTTGAGCAGCGGGCTCACCAAGCCCGGCACCTTCTGATACTGCATGACGATGTTGTAGGCCGTCTGGATACCCACCGTGTCGAATACGCGGAACGGGCCCTTGGGAGCGCCGGTGCCACGCGTCCATGCGAGGTCAATGCTCTTGGGGTCGCTCACGCCCGAGACGTACAGGTCAAGACCCGAAAGCAACCACGGTACCAGCATGGAGTTGAGCAGGTAGCCGTTCTTTTCCTTGTTGACGGGCAGGGCAAGCATGCGGATGTCGTTGGCGAAGTCGACGAGCTCGTCGAAGTAGCGCTTGTTGGTTTGGTCCTGTGCCATGACCTCGGTCATGTTGTTCTTCCAGATAGAGTTGGCAAAGTGCAGCGACAGGTACTTCTCGGGACGGCCGGTGTACTTGGCAAAGGTGCTCGGCAGCAGCGTGGATGAGTTGGTCACGATGACGGTCTTTTGCGGCAGAACCGGGGCGAGCTTCTTGTAGAAGTCGATCTTTGCCTGGGTGTCCTCGGCCATAGACTCGATGACCAGGTCGGCGTCGGCCACGGCCTTGGCAAGATCGAGCTCCAGCTTGAGTGTGGAGTAGGCACGCTCGACGGCGGCGAGCGCCGCTTCCTTGTCGAAGGGCTGGGTGCCATCGGCGATACCGGCGCACCACTCGCCCGTACCGTCCGCCATGCCCTCGATTGCCGCAATGTACTCCTTGCGCACGCGATCGATCTTGGGCTGGGTGCGGCCGATGCTGCCCTCGCTGCGCAGCCAAATCGTTACATCAAAGCCGCAGTAGGCAGCCTGAAAGGCAATCTGGCTTCCCAACACGCCGCCGCCGGCAACACAAACGGTCTTGTAGCTCATGGAACGGTCCTCTCTTACGTAATTCCATAGATGTGTATTTATTCAACCGTAAGGATGACGCGCGCTGGGGGTGGGTTCTATAAACGGGCGGTATTTCGCGGCAAACGGCTACATATGTTCATTATCTCAGGGTTCCGAGGACAGTTTTTGGTGCCACCGAGACGTCGTTTTTGGAAGTATGCGGCAAATTCCGGAACTCTTGAGCACATCCTGGTTTTTCGCCAATAAAACCGCAGGTACAGAGCTTGGACATATCAGGTGTGCTCGGCCTATTCAGATTTTGCCGCATACTTCCGAAATCTAAGTTCGCAAAGGGTGATAGTTGGGGCATTTACGCAACATATGTCCAGCAAAAACGGGTGGTAGTCGATACGCTACCGCCCGTTTGTCTCATATCTAGCCCATAGCAGGCCAGTTACTTCTTAATGCCGCGTCCCAGACGCTTGGCGACCGATGTGACGGCCTCCTCGCTGGCCGGCCCGCAGCTCACGCAGTCGTCATGGGCACGCATCTGACCGGTGACCTCGTCCATCGCGAGCGGCGCCACCTTCTCGAGCTTAAAGCCCTTGCCGGCGCGCATGTTTTCCTTGGCCACGCTGATCATGAGCTTAATGCGGTTGAGCTGGTTGACCTCGGACGCACCGGGGTCGTAGTCCACCGCGACAATGTTGCTCTCGGGATGCTGGCGGCGCAGCTCCTTGATCACGGCCTTGCCCACCACGTGGTTGGGCAGGCACGCAAAGGGCTGCGTGCAGATGATGTTGGGCGCACCATGGTCGATCAGGTCGAGCATCTCGGCCGTGAGCAACCAGCCCTCGCCCATGTTGTTGCACACCGAAAGTACCGTACGGGCCTTTTCGGCCATGGTGCCGATGCGCTCGGGCGCCTCGAAGCGGCGGGACTTCTCGAGCATCTCCTCCACCGGCGTGCGCATCCAGTCCACAAGCTTGATGAGCGCTTGCATGCCCGCGCGCGTAGTGGCAGAGCTACCCAGCTCGTCCTTCTGCAGCTCCGCGTTGCTCATGGAGTACAGGAAGAAGTCGAGCAGGCCCGGCACCACGGCCTCGCAGCCCTCGCGCTCGATGACATCGACCACGTGGTTGTTGGCCGTGGGATGGAACTTGACCAAGATCTCGCCGACCACGCCCACGCGCGGCTTAGTACCCTCGCCCACGAGCGGCATGGTGTCGAACGCTCGGATGGCCTCGCGGCACAGCTTGGTGTAGTTGTGGCGGTTGAACTTGGGCGCCAACTTGCGGGCGCGCGCCATGTACTCCTCGTAGAGCGCGTTGGCGGCACCGGGCGTGGCCTCGTACGGGCGGCAGCGGTAGAGCATCTGCATCATCACGTCGCCAAAGAGCACCGCGTAGACTGCCTGCTTAAGCAGCGCCGGCGTAATCTTAAAGCCGGGGTTGTCCTCGCCGAGCGCCACAGCCGAAAGCGAGATCACCGGAATCTCAGGGTGACCGCTCTCGCGCAGGGCTTTGCGAATGAGCGCGATGTAGTTGGTAGCACGGCAGCCGCCGCCGGTCTGACTGATGACCACGGCCGTCTTGGACAGGTCGTACCGACCGCTCTCGATGGCCTCCATGATCTGGCCCGTCACCAGGATCGACGGATAGCAGATGTCATTGTTCACATAGCGCAGGCCGGCCTCGACGGCGTCGTGATCGGTCGAGGGCAGCAGCTCCAAGTTGTAGCCGGCACCGCGGAACACCTCTTTGACCAGGTCAAAGTGGATCGGCGCCATCTGCGGGCACAGGATGGTGTAGCCCTCGTCGCGCATCTGCTCGGTAAAGGGCACCTTCGGCCATGCGGTCGAAGCACTCTCGCGCTGAGCCTCAAACGTGTACTTGCGGCTCGCGAACGCGGGGGCATCCGTGGAGGGCGCCACCGGCGCGGCATCGCCCTGCTCGTAAGCCTCGCCCGCGGCCGTGGCCTCGGCCAAGCGCTCGGCCTCCTGGTCCTTAAGCGCGGCCATGAGCGAGCGGATGCGGATGCGCGCGGCACCCAGGTTGGACACCTCGTCGATCTTGAGCACGGTGTAAATCTTGCCGCTGGCTTCCAGGATCTCCTGCACCTGGTCGGTGGTCAGGGCGTCCAAGCCGCAGCCGAAGGAGTTGAGCTGGATCAGGTCCAGGTCGTTGCGCATCGTCACAAAACGAGCGACGGCGTACAGGCGGCTGTGGTACATCCACTGGTCGACGACGCGAATCGGACGCTCGGGCTTTACCAGATGCGCGAGCGAATCCTCGGTAAAGACCGCAAAGCCAAAGCTCGAGATAAGCTCGGGCAGGGCGTGGTTGATCTCGGGGTCGTTATGGTAGGGACGACCGGCGAGCACGATGCCGTGACCGCCGTGGTCCTCGACCCACTTAAGGGCCTCCTCGCCCATGGTCTGGATGTCCTCGTGGAAGCGCGCGTCGGCCTCAAAGGCAGCGTTGACGGCAGCATCGACCTCGGAGCGCGTGATCTTGGGTCCACGCACGCGACCGCGACCGGCCTCAGCATCGGCCACACGGTCGACGGCGAGCACCTGGTACAGACGGCGCTTGAGCTCGGTCTTGTCGTGATAGGGCACAAACGGATACAGGAACTCGATGTTCTGCTCGCGGATCTCGTCGATGTTGAGTGCCAACGCCGTGGGGTAGCTCATGACGATGGGGCAGTTGTAACAGTTGCCGGCGGTCGGATCCTCCTTGCGCTCCCAGCGCACGCACGGCATCCAGATGAAGTCGACATCGCGGTCGATAAGGTTCATCACATGGCCGTGGCTCATCTTTGCCGGATAGCACACGCTCTCGGACGGCATGGACTCGATGCCCGCCTGGTAGGTCTTCTTGCTCGACTGGTCGGACAGCTGCACGCTAAAGCCCAGGCGCGTAAAGAACGCGTGCCAGAAGGGGTAGTTCTCGTACATGTTGAGCGCGCGGGGGATACCGACGGTGCCGCGCGGGGCCTCGTCGGGGCTCAGCACCTCGCGGTTAAAGAGCAGCTCGTTTTTCTTTTTGAAGAGGTTGGGGGCCTCGGTCTTCTGCTTTTTGTGGCCGGCGCCCTTCTCGCAGCGGTTGCCGGTAATGAAGCGCCTACCGCCGCCAAAATCGTTGACGGTGAGCTGGCAGTTGTTGGAGCAACGGCCGCAGCGGACGTGCTTTTGCGTCACGGTGAGGTGCGCGATGTCCTCGGCCGAAAGGATGGTCGAGGTGCCGTCGGCGCTGGCGCGATCGCGGGCGAGCAGGGCCGCACCGTAGGCGCCCATGCAGCCGGCGATATCGGGGCGCACGGCGTGAACACCGGTGAGCTGCTCAAACGCACGCAGCGTGGCGTCGGACATAAAGGTACCACCCTGGACGATCACCTGACTGCCGATCTCCTTGGGGTCGCGCAGCTTAATGACCTTGAACAGGGCATTCTTGATGACGGAATAAGACAGGCCGGCCGCGATGTCGCCCACCGTGGCGCCTTCCTTTTGCGCCTGCTTGACGCGCGAGTTCATAAAGACCGTGCAGCGGCTGCCCAGGTCGACGGGGGCCTTGGCATGGATGGCGGCATCGGCGAACGCGCGCACGTCCATGTTCATAGAGACGGCGAAGCTCTCGATAAAGCTACCGCAACCCGACGAGCAGGCCTCGTTGAGCATGATGTGCTCGATAACGCCGTCCTTGACGCGCAGACACTTCATGTCCTGGCCGCCGATGTCCAGGATAAACTCGACGCCGGGCAGGAATGCCTTGGCGCCGCGCAGGTGCGCAACGGTCTCGATCTCGCCGGAATCGGCCTTGAGGGCCTCGATGAGCAGCGCCTCGCCGTAGCCCGTAGTGGTCACGTGGCCGATGGTGCAGCCCGCGGGAATGTGGTTGTAGAAATCGGCCATGATGACCTTGGCCGTGCCCAGGATGTCACCGTTGTTGTTGCCATACCAAGTGTGCAGCAGCTGACCGTCCTCGCCCACGAGCGCGGCCTTCATGGTGGTGGAGCCGGCGTCGATGCCGATGAACACGCGGCCGGTGTAGCCGTCGAGCTTGCCCTTGGGGACGACCTCGGTGTCGTGGCGGGTCTTGAACTCGGCAAAGTCCTCGTCGGTGGCAAAGAGCGGGTCCAGGCGCTCGACCTCGGCACCCTGTGTGTCACCCAGGGCATCGATGGCCTCAATGAGCTGCGGGAACGTGCTGAGCTTGTTGGACTCGTGCGCCATGGCGGCGCCGCTTGCCACAAACAGGTGGGCGTTTTGGGGCACAATGCGGTGCTCCTCGTCCAGGTTGAGCGTGAGGTAGAAGCGGTGGCGCAGCTCGGAGAGGTACTGCAGCGGGCCGCCAAGGAAGGCGACGTTGCCGCGGATGGGGCGACCGCACGCCAGACCCGAGATGGTCTGGGTCACGACGGCCTGGAAGATGGAGGCGGCCACATCCTCGGGACGGGCACCCTCGTTGAGCAGCGGTTGCACGTCGGTCTTGGCAAATACGCCGCAGCGACTGGCGATGGGATAGATGGTGGTCGCGTTGGCCGCGAGCTCGTTGAGGCCGCTCGCGTCGGTGTGCAGCAGGGTTGCCATCTGGTCGATGAACGCGCCCGTACCGCCGGCGCAGGTGCCGTTCATGCGCTGCTCAATGCCGTTGTCGAAGTAGATGATCTTGGCGTCCTCGCCGCCCAGCTCGATGGCGACATCGGTGGCCGGGATGAGGGTCTCGACGGCACGCTTGCTGGCGATGACCTCCTGGACAAACTCCAGGTCGAGCCACTGGGACAGCAGCAGGCCGCCCGAGCCGGTAATGGCGCAGGTCATCTGGGCCGTCGGCAGCACGGTCGCAGCGCCCTCGAACAGGTCGCGGGCGCAGGCACGGACGTCGGTGTGGTGACGCTGGTACTTGGCGTAGACGATCTGGTTGTCGTCGTTGAGCACGGCGAGCTTAACGGTGGTGGAGCCTACGTCGATGCCCAGGTGCAGGTTGCCGCGGGCGGCCTCGGGGTTGAAGATCGCGCCTTCGGGGGCGTGGGCGGCGGCTACGGGCTCAGCGGCGGTGGCGGGCTCGCTAGCGATGGACGTCTCCCCCGCCGCGTTCTTGGCATCGGCAACAGCCTCGACAACTTTCTCGGCTGCCGCGGTCGCGGCCTTCTGCGCGGCGTTCACCACGGCGGGCGCGGCCTCGCGTGCGGCAGCGACCATGCGGTCCTTAATGCCCTCGACGAGTTTGCTCATTGTCTCTCCTCTTAGTTGTTGGACTCGACGGTTGCGGCGGTGTCGACCGTGTCCTCGAGCTGCAAGTTCAATAGCTTCATGCCGTATTCCGGCACGTTGATATCGATGGGTTGGCCATACAGGTCGCCGGGGCGCACAAAAGCGAGCACCGTCATAATGCGCGCCATGGCCTCGGGCGATTCGGTGAGCCCACGCTCAAACCAGCGCTGAATCATGCCGACCTCGGCGCTCACGACGTAGGTGACGTAGTAGTCAAAGAACGTGCCCAGCGCCAGGCCCAAAATACCCGTCTGCGCACGCGGCACCACAGCCTCACGCGCGGTGTCGATAATCCTTTTAATGAAGGCCTGGTCGCCGCCCGGACCCAGCAGCGCACCGATTAAGTCGCGGTTGGCCGCAAGATAACGCAGCAGCTCAACCGAACCGGGCGCCGGCTCGAGCTCATCGATGTTGTGATAGAGATCAGGCAGCTGAGCTGCGGTGATGAGCTCAATGCGCTCACGGATCTCGGCCAGCAAGCCATCCTCGATTTGATTGATAAAGTCGGGGATATCGCGGTAGTGTGAATAGAACGTGCGACGCGTAAGGCCGGCGCGCTCGGTGAGCGACGCGACATTAATGCGCGAAAGGTCGCCGCTTTCGGCAAGCTCGCTGGCAAGTGCCTGGCGAAGGGCACGCTGCGAGCGAAGGGACCGGCGATCGCATTTCTCGAGCTGGGACAAGCGTCCTCCTTGTTACTCAGCCTGTGCGCTATTGCACAGTGCGAGTATTATTGCACACCGTGTGCATCAACACGTAAAGGCAATATTT
>DXMB01000017.1:0-11005 GCA_019414425.1 Collinsella sp. | reverse complement strand
TGCGCATGGTGGCGAGCATGTGTTTGGGGACGGCGTGGACCATGCAGCTGCCGATAGTTGCGCTCGCGGCGACCTTGGCTGCATCGCTGCCGTTTTTGGTCGCGTAGCTGTGGCGGAAACGCTTGAGCATGGCGATGTCGTTGCCGCCGTCTCCATAGACCGCGACCTCGTCCTCGGCAATACCGTAGTAGCCCGCCAGCCAGGCCACGCTCTCGCCCTTGTTGCATGCCACGTCCGTGATCTCGAACATCACCGGATCGAACGGCGCGTTGACCACATGGTCCGAGCGCTCGGCAAGATATGCCTTAAGGTCACGCTCCAACTCGGGCGAGGTCACACGGCAGTTGATCTTGCACACATCGTGGCGCAGGATGTCACCAATCGACTGGTCGAAATACTGTTCCTCGTGATACCCGCCACGCGCACGCATGCCACGCATCACGATGCGCTTGATAGGACTGTCTTTTTTAAAGCCCGCCTGATGCATCTCGAACGAACCGCTCGAGTACATGCCATCGGGCGTGGAGCAATCAAAGCAAATGTCCGGAAACGCCTTGAGCAGTTCCTCAGTGACTTGCGGATCGATGGTCCAGGTCTTGAGCACCTCACCATGGCTGTCGCGCACGATGGACCCATTGGAGCAGCAGGCGTCAAGCGCCAGGCCCGTAAAGCCATGCTCGCCGATCGGCAACGTCGAGCGTCCAGTCGCGGGAACCACATGCAAGCCAGCCCCGGTCAGCTCGCGGATGGCACGGCGGATGGTCCCATCCGCCTCATGCAGTGCGTTCAGCAGCGTTCCGTCTAAATCACTCGCGAACATCTTGATCATGAGCGTGCCTCTCCTTCGTCTGCACGATATTGTAGACGAGAACGGGCGTGCCCCAAGAGAGGCACGCCCGTCAGGCGAAAGATTGTCCTACACCGCGGCGGGGCCGTGCTCGCCGGTGCGGATGCGGATGACTTCTTCGACCGGCTCGACCCAGATCGTGCCATCTCCAACGGTGCCGTAATCTTGGAAACGGAGCGGCAACGGACGCGAAACCAACGGGAAATACGCAAGCAAGGGAGCCGTGAGCGCGCCCGTCCCAGCTAGCGCCGGAACAGCTCGCGGGCTCGGTCGCGGAGGTCGGTAGCTCGAATGACACCCTCGTAACGATTGATGCGCAGACGCGGGAAGGCGTTAAAGAAGCGTAGGTCGCGGCGGCTGAGTGACACGCTCGGTACCGGGCGGCTCATGCGCTTGCCGGCAAGGCGACGACCGAGCGACGGACGCGGCATACTCGGCGCGGCATCGGCCACGCGGCGGGCAGCGAGCGCCAGGCCGCGAGCACCATCCGAGATAAACGTCGGCATCGAAGTCTTCTCGCGCAGGGCATCGAGCGCCGCGTCGCCCAGCTCGGCCAGCCAAGCGTTAACGGCGCGACCGCGGATATGCGTCTGCGCCACCGAGTCAATCGCCGAATCGGGAATACGTTCGAGCATAGAGTCGGAGGCGTCGGCAAGCGACTCATTGATGCGGTCGGCAAGGTCGGCACGCACACGCTCAAGCTGATCGGACAGACGCCGCCAGCTCGCCAACGAGCACACCGCATCGACCATCATCGCGACCGCGACGATAAAGGCGGCCAAGCGCACGATTAGCACCGGCAGATGGCCAAGCAGCCCCAGCAATGCCGGCTCCACTAAACGGCAAATACACAACGCACCCAAGCCAAACGCGCAGGCCCAGTACAGGCAGATGCGTCCGTGCAGGTTAAACGGCAGATGCGAGTAATCCCAAAACCGGGCACCCGTCGTTTTTTCCAACAGCACGCCCACGCTATATTCGATCACGCTGCATACGAGCGCGGCAGCGACAAACTGGCTCGAGGCGTCTGGGATTCCACGCAGCAGCAACCAGCACGCAATGCCGCCCGCACCGTAGATGGGACAACACGGCCCTAGCAAAAAGCCGCTGTTGGCAAAGCGTCCGTGGTTGAGCATGGCGCAGACTGTCGACTCCCATACCCAGCCGCAAAAACCGTAGAAGGCAAACGAGAGTACCAGCGCCGAGAGCGGACAGGCGGCAAGCGTCGCGCCGTCAAATGCCATGTCGATCGCGGTTCCCACCGTCTACCCACTCCTCTTTTCGTTCGATTCTTTGCTCGAGCCGTCACTCGGGCCCTCGTTCAAATCGTTCGCGCCGCCTTTGCGCGGCAGACGGCCGGCAATCGTCTCGCGCAGTGCGCACCATTTATCCGCCAGGCACACAATCCATGCCTCACGACACGTCGGCGGCACCGGCACCAGCGGAAACATATGGCGCGCGATGATATTCCGCTCGCGCGACGTCAGCTCAAAATCTTCCTCCGCACGCGCCAGGGCAAAAAACGGGTGACGAAAGCCATGCAGTCGATGGCTTGGGTCGGGATCGTGCCAGTCATAGAGAAAGTAATCGTGCAGCAGGGCCCCGCGCAGCAGCGATAAGCGGTCGACGGAGATACCGACGCGGCCCAGGCGCTCGGCAAAGGACAGACTTGCCCGCGCTACCGAGGTCACATGCGTATAGACCGTCACATCGCCATGTTGGATAAACTCATGCATCAGGTCTAAGCGGCCCGCCTGGGCAAGCTGACGGGCGGCATCGTCGACCTCGCGCGCGATTTTCTCGGCACGAACGGTATCGGACATGCGGCCTCCTTCCGGCGGCGCTCGGCGGCAAGCCGCGGCCTGCGCGCAATGAATAAAATCATCATCGAATTTACCAGTATGGCATCGGACAAAACGTTTTGCCCCACCAGTTGGCGAATTACCGCGCCGCCGTCACATATCAAACGCCAAAATGTGCGAGACTTTCTTGTGCAATTGTGCCGGCCGAGGGAGTGCCGGCGCACGATTCGCATGGAGTAACCCACAACGATGCTGCTTACGCAAACGACAACGCCCGAGGACGTCAAGGCTCTCGATCGCGCCGAGCTTCCGCTGCTCTGCGGCGAGATCCGCCACGCCATCCTCGAAAGCTCCGCCGCCGTCGGCGGGCACGTTGCCCCCAACCTGGGCGTCGTTGAGCTTACGGTTGCGCTCCATCGCGTGTTTAACTCCCCCATCGACAAGATTGTCTTTGATGTTTCGCACCAGACCTACGCCCACAAGGCGCTGACTGGGCGCGCGTACACTTATATCGACCCGGCACGCTACGGCGAGGCCTCTGGTTTTGCCAATCCTGACGAGTCCGAGCACGACCTGTTCGCCATGGGCCACACCTCCACGTCGGTGAGCCTGGGCTGCGGCTTGGCGCACGCTCGTGACCTGGCGGGCGATGCGTACAACGTCATCACCATCATTGGCGACGGTTCGCTTTCGGGCGGTCTGGCGTTTGAGGGCTTTAACAATGCCGCCGAGCTCGACAGCAACCTGATCATCATCGTCAACGATAACGACCAGTCCATCGCCGAAAACCACGGTGGCCTGTATCGCAATCTGGCCGAGCTACGCGCCAGCAACGGCACCTGTGAGCGCAACGTTTTCCGCGCGATGGGGCTCGACTACTGCTATCTGGACACCGGCAACGATGTGTTGGCCCTGGTCGACACGCTGCAGGAGCTGCGCGATATCGATCATCCCATCGTGCTGCACGTCTCCACCGCAAAGGGCAAGGGCTTTGAGCCAGCCCAGAGCGACCCCGAGCGCTGGCATCATGTGGGTCCGTTTGACATGGCGACTGGGCGCAAGCTCTGCCAGGGCCATCCGAGCGAGCCTGCGCCGCGCACCTATGCCGACATTACGGGCGAGGCGCTCAGCGCCGCCATCGAGCACGATCCGCAGGTCGTGGGCATCACGGCCGCCACGCCCTACATCATGGGCTTTACACCCGAGCTTCGCGCCGCCGCCGGCAAACAGTTCGTCGATGTGGGCATTGCCGAGGAGCACGCCGTGACCTTTGCCACCGCGCTTGCGCGCTCGGGTGCCAAGCCAGTCTTTGGTGTGTACGGCACGTTTTTGCAGCGCGCCTACGACGAGCTGTGGCACGACCTGTGCCTCAACGATGTCCCCGCAACCATCCTGGTGTTTGGCGCATCGATCTTTGGCACCACATCCGAGACGCATCTTTCGTTCTTTGATATTTCTATGCTGGGCGCTCTCCCCAATATGCGTTACCTGGCGCCTTCCTGCATGGAGGAATACCTATCCATGCTGAGCTGGTCGCTCGACCACCGCGAGCATCCCGTGGCGATTCGCGTGCCGGGCATTGGCTTGGTAAGCCGCCCCGATCTTGCGCCTGCCGAGGACGCCGATTACGGCGCCGTTCGTTACAACGTGGTGTGCCAGGGTCGCGACGTGGCCGTGCTCGCGCTTGGCGATTTCTTTGAGCTGGGCGAGCGCGTGGCAAACCGTCTGACTGCCGAGTACGGCATCGAGGCCACGCTCGTCAACCCGCGCTATGCAACCGAGCTCGACCGCGAGTTCCTCGACAGCCTTGCCGCCAAGCATCGCGTTGTCGTCACCCTCGAAGACGGCATCTTGGACGGCGGCTGGGGCGAGCGCGTCGCGTGCTACTTGGCCTGCACGCCCGTGCGCACGCGCACCTTTGGCATCGCCAAGGGCTTCCCCGACCGCTACGACCCCAACGAGTTGCTCGCTCAGAACGGCATGACGGCCGAGAACATGGCCGCCGAAGCCGTTAGGCTACTTAACGAGTAAAAAACCTCCGCAAGGGAAGCACCCCTGCGGAGGTTTTTATTTTCGCGGCGCGATTATCTCAATCTGTAACATCTAGGGCCCGAATTCCCGTCTAACTGTTACAGATCTAGACAAACCGTCTTTGCCCCTGACCTTTGTCTCAATCTGTAACAGAAAGGGAGCTTTTGTCCGCCTAACTGTTACAGATCGAGACATTCGAATCCCCCTAAGGAGATGATCTCGATCTGTAACAGTTACTCGGCAAAAATGGCTGCAGATGTTACAGATCGAGACAAAACAGCAAGGCATGCCGCTGCATCGGCCAGAACCACCACAAAGGTGCCTGTCCCTTTTTGGTAGGTTGAATAACCCATAAGGTAAGTATGTTTCTGAGTTATTTCGTGTTGACCCATTTGAGCGCGATAGGGTATAACTCTACTCAACCGCTAGGGATTTTATTGAGAAAGGTGTTCTACCATGAGCAAGAACCTCTCCCAGCAGGTCGTTCTCGACCGCCGCGGCTTCGTCGCCGCCACCTTCGCAACCGTCGCCGGCCTTGGTCTTGCCGGCTGCTCCGACACCAGCGCCGAGGCCGACAAGGGTTCCGCCGCCGGCTCCTCCAAGAGCTCCGAAGATGCCGAGGCTTCCACCACGCTCGACGCTAAGGCATTCGACAAGCTCGTCGACAACGGCCCCAAGGCCGATGACGATGCCATCGCCGCCAGCACCTGGGCCACGGCCGTCAAGGACGCCGGTGTCTTTAAGATCGGTGGCGTTCAGACCTCCACGCTCTTCTCCCTCCTCAACGAGAAAGACGGTCAGACCCGCGGCTTCGACGCCGGTATCGCACAGCTTCTGTCCAACTACATTCTGGGCGAGAACAAGGTCGAGATCACCCAGGTGACCTCGGACACGCGCGAGTCCGTCCTGCAGAACGGCCAGGTCGACGCCGTCTTTGCCACCTACACCATCACTGACGAGCGCAAGAAGCTCGTCTCCTTTGCCGGCCCCTACTACTACACCCAGCAGGCCATCCTGGTGCTCGCCGACAACGACGACATCAAGAGCGTCGACGACCTGGCCGACAAGAACGTCGCCGTCCAGTCCGGCTCCAACGGCCCCGCCATCCTGGAGGAGTTCGCTCCCAAGGCCAGCCAGCAGGAGTTCAAGACCGACGAGGAGGCCCGCCAGGCACTCCAGCAGGGTCGCGTTGACGCCTACGTCATCGACAACAACATGCAGCAGAGCGCCCTGGTCCGCGAGCCCGGTAAGTATAAGATCGCCGGGAAGCCCTTCGGCAGCAAGGAGCCCTATGGTATCGGCCTGCCGCTCGATTCCGACGGCGTCGCCTTTGTCAACGACTTCCTTAAGAAGATCGAGGACGACGGCACCTGGACCGAGCTGTGGCAGATCTGCATCGGCGACCGCACGGGCGACACCAATGTTCCCGAGCTGCCCGAGATCGGCGCCTAGGCAACGAGCCTGGTAACGGCCGCAACGAAACCATATGGAAACGCACGATGCGCTTTATTGCGCTAAACTGTTTCCTCGCAGAGTTGTCGGGGCTTCCGTACACACGGGAGCCCCTTTCCTTATCGGCGGGAGGTCCGCATGAGTCTCTCCGAACTCTGGTCGCTTTATGGCCAGAACTATATCGATGCGCTGCTAGCAACCTGGGGCATGACACTTGAGTCGTTTGTCATCGCCATGGTGCTGGCCGTCGCCGTCACCGTGATGCGCGTGTCGCCGCTCAAGCCGCTGCGCGTCTTTGGCGACCTGTATGTCCAGGTCTTCCGTAACATCCCCGGCATCGCGCTGCTCATCATCGTCGTCTACGCACTGCCACCGCTCAAGGTCGTCCTGCCCTACCGCACCTGCGTTATCGTCGCTACGGTCCTTTTGGGCTCAGCCTTTGGCTCCGAGAACTTTATGAGCGGCATCAACACCGTCGGCGTCGGCCAGGTCGAAGCCGCACGTTCGCTCGGCATGAGCTTCAACCGCATCCTCGCCAAGATCGTGATTCCGCAAGCACTACGCTCGAGCGTGCTGCCCATGACCAACCTCTTTATCGCCGTCATGCTCACCACCGCGCTCGGCAGTCAGGTGCCGCTGAAACCGCAGGAGCTCACCGGCGTGGTGAGCTACATCAACACGCGCTCGCTCGGCGGCGTCGCCGCGTTCTTTATCTCGGCGCTCGGCTACCTGGGCACAGCCTTTGTGGTGAGCCACATTGGCAACTATATCGATAAGAAGGTGAGGATCCTCCGATGAGCAAGCACTCCACCTCCGCGCTCACCATGCGCGATGCGCTCTACGAGGCTCCCGGCCCCAAGATGCGCGCCAAGATTCGCGTCGGCACCGCCATCTCACTTGTTGCCGTGGTCGCGCTCATCGCTCTGGTACTGCAGCGCTTTTATGTGACCGGTCAGCTTTCAGTCCACTATTGGTATTTCTTTACGCACCTCACTACCTGGAAGTTCTTACTTGCCGGTTTTGAGGGCACGGTAAAGGTCGCGCTCACCGCTGGCGCCATCGCGCTGGTACTGGGTCTGGCCCTCATGCTCGGCCGCACCAGCGACATCAAGCCGCTGCAGCTGGTCTGCCGCGTGCTCACCGATTTCTTCCGTGGCGTGCCGAGCCTACTGTTCATCTACTTCTTCTTTTTGGTGCTGCCCCAGTACAAGATCGCGCTGCCGTCGTTTTGGATGCTCACGCTTCCCGTCGCGCTCGCTGCAGCCGGTGTGCTTGCCGAGATCTTCCGCGCCGGCGTCAATGCCGTGCCGCGCGGCCAGGTCGAGGCCGCCCAGGCGCTCGGTCTCGCCAAAGCTAAAATCACCTTTAAAATCGTGCTGCCGCAGGCGATTCGCTTTATCATTCCGTCGTTGATTTCGCAGCTCGTGGTCGTCGTCAAAGACACCACCGTCGCCTACGTGGTGAGCTACCCCGACCTCATGCAAAACGCCCGCGTACTCATTACCAACTACGACGCCCTCGTGTCGGTCTATCTGGTGATCGCGGTCATCTACATCCTCATCAACGTTGCAATCAACAAGGCCGCCGTCTACGTTTCGCACAAGACCGGCGCGACCATCATCCGCTAACGATTTATCACTTCGAGTCATAAGGAGCCGAGCACCATGGCACAGAGCACTTCTTCCACCGGCAATCAGCCGCTGATCGAGCTCAGGCACGTCGATAAGCACTATGGCGACCTGCACGTCCTCAACGACATCAATCTCTCGGTCGACCGCGGCGAGGTCGTCGTGGTGATTGGTCCCTCGGGCTCGGGCAAGTCGACCATGTGCCGAACCATCAACCGTCTGGAAACCATCGACTCGGGCGAGATCCTCATCGAGGGCGAGCCTCTGCCGCAGGAAGGCAAGGACCTTGCCCGCATGCGCGCCGAGCTGGGCATGGTGTTTCAGCAGTTCAACCTGTTCGCACATATGACCGTACTGCAAAACGTCATGCTGGGACCGGTCGATGTGCTGGGCGTCTCCAAGGACGAGGCCCGCGAGCGCGCCATGGACCTGCTGGGCCGCGTGGGTGTTGCCGAGCAGGCCGATAAGGTGCCTGCACAGCTCTCGGGCGGCCAGCAGCAGCGCGTCGCCATCGCCCGCTCGCTCGCCATGCAGCCCAAGGCCATGCTCTTCGACGAGCCCACGAGCGCCCTTGACCCCGAGATGATCAATGAGGTGCTCGAGGTCATGGTTCGCCTGGCCCAGCAGGGTATGACGATGATCGTCATCACCCACGAGATGAACTTTGCCCGCCGCGTAGCCGACCGCGTCGTGTTTATGGCCGACGGCCAAATCGTGGAAACCGGCACGCCCGACGAGTTCTTCGACCATCCCCAGACCAAGCGCGCCCAGGACTTCCTCAACTCCATCAAGGGCCACTAGCCCCATTGCCACGCGGGCAAATTCATCTGGAGCACCTGTCCCGCGCCGCCCCTGTGCCATGTCCACCCGGATTCGAAAGCCACACCCATGATCGGAACACACACCTCATCGTCCTACACTCCGCACGTCGACGTCGATCCCGCCGACCGCCCGCTCATCCTGGTCGCACCACGCTGGGAAGAGGCAAAGCCGTTTTTAAGCGAGACGCTCTCCCCCAACGAGGAAATCGCAAGCGTCTTTGTCGATGCCATCCTTGCCGCCGGCGGCCTGCCGCTGCAGATGTCCATCACCGAGGACATTGAGGTCATCCGTCATTACGTCGATATCGCCGACGGCATCGCCATTCCCGGCGGCCCCGATGTCAATCCCAAACGTTGGGGCGATGATCGACCCTACGACCCCACCCTCTGTTGCGAGATCCGCGATAGCTTTGAGTTTAAGCTGGTCGGCGAGGTGCTCCGCGCCAAAAAGCCGCTCTTTACCACCTGCCGCGGCACGCAGTTGCTCAATGTCGCCACTGGCGGCACCCTGTGCATGGACGTGCCGAGCCTGGGCGCTCGCGAGGGCCGCACGCAGTGGCGCCATACCCACGTGCTCAACGACCCCGTGCATCCCGTCGAGGTCGTGCCGGGCTCGCTGCTGGAGCGCGCGCTTGGCGGGCACAGGCTGGTCCAGACCAACTCGGCACATCACTGTTGCGTCGACCGTCTGGGTAAGAGCACGCGCTTGGTCGCCAAGGCAACTGACGGCGTTCCCGAGTGCATCGAGGTCGAAGGCCAGCCATTCTGCTTGGGCGTGCAATGGCACCCCGAATACACCTGGCAGACGCTCGAGACCGACTTTAACCTGTGGAAGTCGTTTGTCGAAGCAGCGGCCAAGGTAAAGCAGGCCCGTTAGTTCACGGACGGCACAACAGATGAGGGCGCCCCGCCGGCCACATGGTCCGACGGGGCGCCCTTTTGCCTGTACGTGGCCGGCACACACCAAAGCTCGGAAGCTCTTATTCAGCCGCCTCGCGTAAGGCCGACATCGTGGCCGCATATTGCTTCTGCAGCGCATGCATTCCCGCGCGAGCGCCGTCAACGGCATCGGCGCCGCGCAGTGCCTCGGTCACCACGACCGCTGGCTCGTACAGATTATCGAATCCCAGGTTCTGGCTCACGCCTTTGAGCGTATGCGCTGCCATAAACGCTGCCCTGGCGTCTCCTGCCGCCATGGCAGCCTCCAGCTTGTCCATGCTCTCGTCATCCAAAAACTTGAGGGCAAAGCGGGCAAGCATTTCCTCGCCCATCAGCCGAGCGCACGCATCGTCATAATTAGCGCCGATCTTCTCATACGCCTCACGCATGGAAATCATGGATTAAAAACTCCTTTGGTCAAACTAAATCGTGGGAAACGCGACGACGTCGGCGGGGCGTGCCAACGTCTCGGCAATTTGGTCTTGCACCTCGAGCAGGCAATCGAGCAGCAGCGGGTTAAAGGTGCCGCACTTACCGTCCAGGATCATCTGGATCGCCTCCTTGTGCGGGATAGCGTCCTTGTACACGCGCACACTCGTCAGAGCATCGTACACGTCAGCCACCGAAACCACCTGCGCGGCGATGGGGATATCGTCGCCCTTGAGGCCATCGGGATAACCCTTGCCGTCCCAGCGCTCGTGATGCCAACGCGCAATCTGGTACGCATATTCCATAAGCGCATTGCCGGCGTGATGGCTACCCAACTCAAGCAGCATATCGGCGCCGATCGTGGTATGCGTCTTCATGATCTCGAACTCCTCGGGCGTAAGGCGTCCGGGCTTGTTGAGAATCGCATCGTCAATCGACATCTTGCCGATATCGTGCAGCGCCGAAGCCAGGGCGATCGTGGAGCGTTCCTCATTGTCGAGGAAGATCGTGCCGCTACGCTGGACCAGACAGCCAAGCAGCAGCTCGGTCAGCTTCTCGATGTTCGTAACGTGCCTGCCGCTCTCGCCGTTGCGAAGCTCCATGACGCCAGCCATGATGTCGATGAGCATGCGACTGTTCTTGACGCGCTCGTTGTACTGCTGGGACAGCAGGCTCGTCAGGCGGCGCTGTTTGGCGTACAGGCGGATGGTGTTGTTTACGCGGCGGCGCACGATACGGGAGTCAAACGGGCGGTTGATATAGTCTGAGGCGCCCAGCTCGTACGCGCGCAGAACCATATCATCGGAATCTTCACTCGAAATCATCATGACAGGCAGATTGTCGATGCCCGATCGGCGCGACAGATCGGCCAGCACCTCAAAGCCGCTTATGCCCGGCATGACAATATCCAGCAGCACGAGCGACAACTCATCGCCATAGCGGTCGACCATGTCGAGTGCCGTACGACCGTTGTCGGCCTCGAGGATGCAATACTCGTCCTTGAGCATCTCGTTGAGAATGACTCGGTTCATCTCGGAGTCATCGACAATAAGCACC
>DXMB01000016.1:0-33158 GCA_019414425.1 Collinsella sp. | reverse complement strand
TCCGACCGCTCGGAAATACGCGCGACACAAAATAATTCAACAAGGTCGCATTATCAGAAACGGGTTTGTTACCGGCTAGCGCCTCGCATGGGCGCCGATGGGGCGCGTCTCGTGGTGCACCCATGCGGAGACCAGCAATACCAACAGCATGGCGGTGACATAGCCCGCAGCATCGAATCCTAAATCGATAACGTCGAAATGCCTGCCGGGAACAAAGATCTTATGTACCTGATCGCCAACGGAGCAGACGGCGCAAAAGAGCAACACGGGCACGCAACGGGAGCATACGCTCCACGGACGCCTGGAAAAGCAAACCACGACCACCGAGGCGAACAATCCGACGAAGAAAAACTCTACGGTATGGGCAACGCGACGGACGTTCGTGCCCACCCACATGCGAATGGAAGCAAGTCGGCCAGACCGGACATTCGAAGCAGCCGAATCGGTGCCCCCTGTCATCCCGTTCTCGGCCTGAGCTTCACCCGCGACATCGGCAGTCTGTACGCCCGTAGCCTGACCCTCCACCACACGCGCGGTGGACTCGCTCAGCAACGACGTCTCCACCGCATTTTGCTCCGTCAGCACCCAGATGCCCGCCAGCGTTGCAGCGAACAGAACGATCGCGGTCCATCCGATTATTTGTTTTACGCGCGCCAAGGGCCTACCTCCTTTTTTGAATATCAGCGAGTGTAGCCCCGAATGACATCGCCACCGTATCAAAATTTGAATCGCAACAGGAAGCGACAAAGCGACGCAAACCCCTACCCCGCCTCGCGCATCCAGCGATCGAACGTCCCCACGCACACGCCCAGGCACTTTGCTGCCTGGCTGCGGGTAATATCGCCCGCCTCATAGCTATCGCGTACCAGATCAAACTGAGGAGGGCACGGCTTGCGAGGTCGACCGAAACGAACCCCTCGCGCCCGCGCCGCTGCAATTCCCTCCGCCTGGCGCCGATGGATATTCTCGCGCTCCACCTGCGCCACGTAGCTCAGCAGTTGCAGCACAATATCGGCAATCAGGGTATTGGTCACATCCGGCGTGCCGCTTGCCCTGGCGCGCGTGTCAAGCAATGGCATGTCCAACACCACAATGGCAACCCCGAGCTCCTTGGTAATGCGTCGCCATTCCTCAAGAATCTCGGAGTAATTACGACCAAGTCGGTCGATAGAAAGCACCACCAGCACGTCCCCGTCTCCCAGGACGTGCAGCAGCTCGCGATAGCGCGGTCGATCGAAGTCCTTGCCGCTCGCATGGTCGGCATAAATATTCGCCGAGCCCACGCCATAGGCGCCCAGCGCATCCAGCTGCCGATTAAGATTCTGATCGCGCGAACTCACCCGCGCATAACCATACACCGTCGCCATCTCATCCCCGCTTTCTTGTAAACCTGCCAAAAAGGGACAGGTTTATTTTGGTAGGTTTTACCTCTCAAATAGCAGGTAAGCGGGCGGCCGAGCAGACGGCAAGGTAGCCATGATCCAAATGCGGAGGGCGGCCCCGAAAGACCGCCCTCCGCTCTCCCGCCATGAGTCGAGATTTGGCTAATGGATAAGCTTAAAGTCCAAGTGCCCACGCGTGGTATTGACGCGCGAGACCTCGATAATCACGCGCTGGCCCAGTTCATAGCGAGTCCCCGTGTCGGCGCCCGTCAGCGTAAGCGCATCCTCGTCGAACTCGAACCACTCGTTGCCCAGGCTCTTGATCGAAACCAAGCCTTCGACCTGCGTCAGGTCCAAGCGCACAAAGAGGCCCATGCTGCTAACCCACGAGACGGTTCCGGCATAGCGCTCGCCCAGACGGTCCTCATAGTACTGGGCAATCTTGATCTTTTGCGTCGCATGGCTGGCGGCATCGGCCGCACGCTCCGCATCGCTGCATGCGCGGCAGATCTGCGGCAGAATGCGCGGCAGCGACTCGCGCCCCTTGCCGATCAGCCGCGGCGTACGGACCAGGGCGTCCTTGCCGCCGAGCTGTTCATAGGCCAACTGCAGTTTGAGCACGCGGTGCACCACCAGATCGGGGTAGCGACGGATGGGACTCGTAAAGTGACAGTAGCACGGCGCGGCGAGCGCAAAGTGACCCTCGTTGCGCGGCTTGTACAGTGCGCGCTGCATGCTGCGCAGAAGCAGCGTGTTGACGAGCGGTGCGTTGGCCGTACCGGCGGCAGCATCAACTGCAGCCTGTAGCTCATCGGGACTCCCCAGGGCGATACCGGCAGCACGGCGATCGTCGATGATGCCTAGCTGCGCCAGCGCAACGGCGGCACCGTGCAGGCTATCGGGGCTCGGATCCTCATGCACGCGATAGCAGGCCTCGATATCACGGTCTGCCAGCCACTCTGCAACGCACTCGTTGGCGAGTAGCATGGCTTCCTCGATAAGCGACGTGGCACACGAACGCTCGCGCGCCACAATCTGCACGGGCACTCCGTCCTCATCCAATAGAGCGCGAATCTCGGCCGTGTCAAAATCGACTGAGCCGCGGGCACGACGAATACGACGGCGAAGTTCGGCGAGTTCGTTGGCGGCGACAAGGAAATCGCCGAGGTCGACGTTATAGCCGCGAGCAGTTTCCTCGCACGCAAGACCGCGCTCAAGCGCCTCCTCGCGCGAGGCCTCAGCAGCCGCAACATCCTCAGCGGCGCCTTCCAGCACCGAATACTCAACAGCGTCGGCACGCACCAGCAGCGCCTCGGCGCCGTCATAGTCCATACGCACACGCGAGCGAATCACGCTGGGGTACGGATCGTAATGCCGCACGCGACCCTGCGCATCGAGCTCAATGTCAACGGTAAACGCAAGACGGTCCTCGTCAGGGCGAAGAGAGCATAGGTCACAGGACAGGCGTTCGGGCAGCATGGGAAGCACGCGATCGGCCAGATACACCGATGTCGTACGATGGCGAGCCTCAAGATCGATATGCCCGTCCCAAGCCACATAGTGAGAAACGTCAGCGATATGCACACCCAGCTTGTAGCCACCCTCGGGCGTGCGCTCAAGCGAAATGGCATCGTCAAAGTCGCGCGCGTCGACCGGGTCGATCGTGATGACAAAGCGGTCGCGCAGATCGCGGCGGAGCGGGTCCTTAAGCGCCGCGGATACATCGAGCGAAAGCCCCTCGGCCTCGTCCAGCGCGGCCTCGGGATAGCTATCGGTATAGCCGTAACGCGCCATCACGTATTGAACGCCCAAATCGGGCGCGTCATCTCCGCCAATGCGGCGTTCGATCGTCACGGTGCCCGATTCCAGGCGCGTCGGGTAGGTCAAAATGCGCGCGACAACGGCATCACCCGGGTGGACGCCCAGACGATCCGCCGAGGTATCCTCGGGCAGAATGAAGAAGTCGGCCTTCAGGCGCGAATCGAGCGGCTCGATCACACCGAGCGGACCAGCGGTCTGGTACGTACCCACCACGCTTATGGCTGCGCGCTCAACCACGCCTTCGATCACGGCGCGCCGCTCACCGTGCGGGCTGTTCTTAATGCTCACGGCAACGGTGTCGCCGTCCATGATCTCGCGCTTACCGCGGCCCATAACCTTGTAGTCGCCGCTCTCGGTTATGACATAGGCGCCATGCTCATGGAGCTGCACGCGCCCGGTCAGGCTCGGACGGCGTTCGCTGCGCACCGGCCCACGCTTATTGCGAGCACCGCGCTTATGCTTGTTATTGCGCCCCATGGCGCCTCCTTGCTATCGATGACGAACTCCAAAGAGTCTACCCAAATGATTCGCTTTCCTGCCGTCCCCTAGAGATCAAAAAACGGGCCGCCCCATAAGAGACGACCCGTTGGAAGGGATGAATTCCAGGCATGCCTACACGCGCAGGTAGCGGCGCATGGCTATGGCAGAACCAAAGAGACCGATAATCACACCGACCAGAATCAGCGCAGCATAGGTCACCAGGTAGTACTGCATCGGCAGGGCAAACGACATCCAGCCGATGCTCTCCTGCAAACGCGGAATCATCAGATTGCGCAGCAGCTCCAGAACGCCGATGGAAAGCAGCGAGCCCAAAATGGCCTGCAGTACGCCCTCGGTGATAAACGGGCCGCGAATGAAGCCGTTGCTGGCGCCGACCAGACGCATAATCGCAATCTCACGACGACGCGCCGTGATGGACAGGCGAATCGTGTTGTTGATGAAGATGAATGCGATAAAGGTCAAAAGGCCAACGAGCACCACGGCGGCGATGCGGATGTAGTTGGTCACCTGGAACAGGCGGCTCACTTCCTCTTGGCCGTACAGCACGCTCGCGTTGACGTCGCCGTCATCCGCGATCTTCTGGAAGTCGGCGTTCTTCTTGAGCTTCTGGGCCGTGCTCTCGACCTTGGACGGATCGTCCATCTCAATTGCAAACGAAGCCGGCAGCGGGTTCTGGCCATCGAGCGCGCTCATGGTGGCGTCGGCGTTGCCCGACATCTTGCTCGTATACTCGGCCAGCGCGTCGTCCTTGTCCTTATAGGTCACGGACTTGACGTTATTCCACGTCTTAAGCTCGGCCTCAAAAGCCTGAACATCGGCCTGATCGGCGTCATCGCTAATAAAGGCGTTGATGACGACCTGATCCTCGACGGTGCCGATCACGGAGTTCAGCATCGCGGAGCCCATGATGAACAGGCCGATGATAAACAGCGAAAGGAAGATCGTGATGACGGCGCCGAGCGAGGTAGTCCAGTTACGGAAGAAGTGACTGATTGCCTCTTTGAAGGAGTAGCCCACGTTAGTTGGTGCCATAGTTGCCGTAACCTCCCCTCTCCTGGTCGCGGATAACGTGGCCGCCCTCGAGGGCGATCACGCGACGGTGCATGCTATCGACCATCTCGCGGTCGTGCGTGGCGACGATCACGGTGGTGCCGGTGCGGTTAATACGCTCGAGCAGCTTCATGATGCCCAGCGAGATCGCCGGGTCGAGGTTGCCCGTGGGCTCGTCGCAGATAAGCAGCGGCGGGCGGTTGACCATGGCGCGGGCAACGGCAACGCGCTGCTGCTCGCCACCGGAAAGCTGATCGGGCAGCGAGTCCATCTGATCGGCCAGGCCGACCAGACGCAGCACCTCGGGAACCTGGCTGCGAATGACACCCTTGGGCTTGCCGATGCACTGCAGGGCAAACGCCACGTTTTCGTAGGCGGATTTTTGAGGCAGAAGCTTAAAGTCCTGGAACACGGCGCCAATCTGACGGCGCAGGAACGGAACCTTGCGGTTCTTGATCTTCATGAGGTCCTGACCGGCAACCAAGATGCGGCCGCTCGTCGGCTTGACGTCGCGGTTGAGCGTCGACAGCAGCGTGGTCTTACCCGAGCCGGAATGACCGACCAGGAAGACGAACTCGCCCGGATAGATCTCGATGTTGATGTCGTCGAGTGCAGGCTTGTTGGGCTGTGCCGGATAGATCTTGGTGACATGCTCCATAAGGATGACGGGCTCGACACCGGCCTGCTTGGCCATCTTCTTGCGGCTGGCTTGCGGATCGATGGGCGCAAACACCGACGTAAAATCGGGGTTGTTGAGCGCGTTATCGAGGCTTGCGACCTCGGCGGCCTGATCGCTCTCGACCACCGGGGCAGCAGGCTGCGTGGGATCGGGAATAGCGGCAAAGAGACCGGACTGCGCAGGCTGAGGAACCGGCGTCGCAGGGGCCATGGGGTCGGGAATGCCGGCCATGGTAGGCTGCGGCGTGGCGGCGCCAGCCTGAGGCTGCTCCACGCGAGCGGTCACGGCCTGAACGGGCTCAAAACCCGCCGTGCCGGAAAGCGCGACATCGCTGGTGGGATTGTAGGCAAAGGGATCGGATGCCGGCTGTGCCTGATCTGCCGGCTGAGCGGGGGCCTGAGCAACAGGCTGGCCCTCTGAATCCGGAGTGGCGAAACGACTGCCCTGGACGCCTGTCTGCGTCTTGGGGGCATCATCGCCCGCACCGGAGGTACGGAAGTGGTTACCCACTGGTGCTCCTTATCGTCGTGCGTTTAAACTACATGAGCGCTTTGTATTTTAGCAGCATTAGCTTTGCTGCACATAAGAAGCATGGCGGGGTTTGGGTCTCACCGACCGGGCGCAGGGTTACCTCCCAAATCGTCCTCGCGCATGGCCGGCATTTGTCCTGCTCCTGCGGAGCTGCGGACAAACGCCGGCCATGCGCTGCGGAAAGATTTGGGAGGTAACCCTGCGCCCGGCCTGCGGCTACTATGGGGCCGACGCACCAACTTGAGATGCTGCGCATACAAAGTTGGAAGGGTCTGAATTGCACTTTGTTGGGATGGGCCCGTTTCCCCATGGGACCTTTGCTTGGCAGGACTCTAATTTAAATTCAACAAAAACAGGGGCGCCCTCTTTGGGGATACCCCTGTTCTGGCTTGGATGTGGTTGTTGAGACGATACTTTGCCTCGTCTTGCCTTATGCCAAGAACTCCTTGGTGGTCGCCACGATGTTGGCGGCGTCCAGGCCGTACTTGTGCAGGAGCTCGGCACCCGGGCCGGACTCGCCGAAGGTGTCGTTGACACCGATCTTCTTGAGCGGCGTCGGGCACTGCTCGCACAGGACGTCGGCAACGGCGCTGCCCAGGCCACCGATCACAGAGTGCTCCTCGACGGTCACGACGTGGCCGGTCTTGGTGGCGCTCTTGACGATCAGGTCGGCATCGATGGGCTTGATGGTGTGCATGTTGATGACCTCGGCATCGATGCCCTCGGCAGCAAGCTGCTCGGCGGCCTCGAGAGCCTCGCCGACCATCAGGCCGCAAGCGATGATGGTGACGTCGGCGCCCTCGCGCATGACGATGCCCTTGCCCACCTCGAACTTGTAGGTCTCGGGGTCGTTGATGACCGGCGAGGCCAGACGGGCAAAGCGCATGTACACGGGGCCGTCGCACTCGTAGGCGGCGCGCGTCACGGCGCGGGCCTCGACATCGTCGGCCGGAACGATAACGGTCATGCCGGGGATGACGCGCATCAGGGCGATATCCTCGCAGCACTGATGCGTAGCACCGTCCTCGCCCACCGAGATACCGGCGTGCGTGGCACCGATCTTAACGTTGAGGTGCGGGTAGCCGATGGAGTTACGGACCTGCTCAAAGGCGCGGCCGGCGGCGAACATGGCAAAGGTGCTCGCGAAGGCAACGCGACCGGTGGTTGCGATACCGGCGGCAACACCCATCAGGTTGCTCTCGGCGATACCCACATCGAAGAAACGGTCGGGGCAGGCGGCCTTAAACTTACCGGTCTGCGTGGCGGCGGCCAGGTCGGCGTCGAGGACCACAAAGTCATCGTGCTCGTTGGCGAGCTCGACGAGGGCCTCGCCGTAGCTTACGCGCGTGGCGATTTTCTTGACGTCTGCCATCCTAGAGCTCCTCTCCGGCGGCCGTGAGCTCTGCCATGGCCTGCTCAAACTGTTCATCATTGGGGGCCTTGCCGTGCCAACCAACCTGGTTCTCCATAAAGGACACGCCCTTGCCCTTCAGGGTCTCGGCGATAATGGCGGTCGGCTGGCCCTTGGTGGCGCGAGCCTCGGCAAAGGCGGCGCGGATCTGATCGAAATCGTTGCCGTCGGCAAGCTCCACCACGTGGAACTTAAAGGCGCGGAACTTGTCGGCGAGCGGCATGGGGTCGTTGACCTCCTCGACGGGACCGTCGATCTGCAGGCCGTTGTGGTCGACGATCACACAGAGGTTATCGAGCTGCTGGTTGCCGGCAAACATGGCGGCCTCCCAGACCTGGCCCTCCTCGCTCTCGCCATCGCCCAGCAGGGCGTACGTGCGATAAGTATCGCCCCAGTGCTTGGCGGCAACGGCCATGCCCACGGCGGCGGAGATGCCCTGGCCGAGCGAACCGGTGGACATGTCAACGCCCGGAGTGTCGTTCATGTTGGGATGACCCTGCAGGTGGCTGCCGATGTGGCGCAGCGTCTCAAGATCCTCCTTGGGGAAGAACCCACGCTCGGCGAGCACAGCGTACAGACCAGGTGCACAGTGGCCCTTGGAAAGCACAAAGCGATCGCGGTCGGCCTTGCGGGGATGGGCCGGGTCGACGTTCATTTCCTCAAAGTACAGATAGGTCATGATGTCGGCAGCGCCGAGCGAACCGCCCGGATGGCCGGACTTGGCAGCGTGCACGCCGGTGACGATGCCCTTCCTTACCTCGTTGGCAACCTTTTTGAGCTCTTCGTCGCTCATTGTGCCTTCCTTTCATCCTCATTAGACAAAATGCGCACGGCACCGAAGGTAATCCCAACACAGCCGCAATGCACGTACGTCATTCATTATGCTGGAAACTGATGGCTTTACCAGAGTTTTTATCATTATTTGAACAATTTAGCAGGCAGAACCGCTGATGAAACGGTTTATCAATGTGAACGTCTTTTGGATGGGACGCGGTCGGCCCTACGCGCTAATGTCCTTGAATCCCTCGCCGAAAGCTTCCGTAACGTCGGCGACCGTCACAATGGCGTGAGGATCGCGCTCGCGCACGATCGTCTTGAGGGTATTGAGCTCTCGACGGTTCACGATGACCATGATCACCGGCTTCTCGGCACCCGAATACATGCCAGTCGCCTTAAACTTGGTACAACCACGACCCAGGCCATACATGATATCGGCAGCGATATCAGGGAACTTGTCCGAGATGATGAGTACCATACGGCGTTTGTTGCCACCATCGACCACGGCATCGATCACGTAGCCGCTAATGACCATCGAAAGGCCTGCATATAGTGCATTTTCGATTGAAAAGACCGGAGCCGACAGCGCGCATACGGCAACATCGATCGCCATGACGGTCGAGCCCACGGGCAGCGAGGTATTACGCGAGATGATTTGGCCAATCGTGTCCGAGCCGCCGGTGTTGGCGCCGGCGCGCAGCACCATGCCGTAACCGATGCCTGTAATAATGCCGCCCCACATGGCAGGGAGCATCAGGTCCGCATCCGCCAGAGGTGCTACAAACGGGGCGAACAGATCGGTAAAGAAGCCCAGCAGCACAAAGCCCGTCGCGGTCTGCACCACGTAGAACATGCCGCCCTCGCGCATAACGACCAGCAACAGCAAGGCGTTCATCACGATCGTCTGAATACCAACGGGAAGCGATATGCCGCGCGATGTGCCGACCGCCTGGATAATGGTGGCAAGGCCCGTAACACCACCGGCAGCAAGGCCGTTGGGAATCAAAAACAGGTCGGTCGCAATAGCGGCCAGAGCGCACCCCAACATAATCTGGGGCAGGTCGTGAAAGAAGTTCATCGATAGAATGCGCTTGATGTCCAGACGATATGCCATGCTACCTCCCTCAAAAAAGCGCACCCAAACGGATGCGCTTCGAACTTCTTGCTGTATTCGATTCTACCGATTCGCCGAACAAAAACCACCCCTGCGCAGGGTTTGCTTTGGATACAAAACCACCCTGCTCGGAGGGTTTTATCCATTTCCACATAAACCGGGCGGTTTATGCAGATGGGATCTCCGCGTCAGCGTTGCCAGTGGCCCAGCGATGGTAGCCAATAACAAACGGGTCCAGGTCGCCATCGTCAAGAACGGCCTCGACATTGCTGGTCTCAACGCCCGTGCGTAGGTCCTTAACCATCTGATACGGGTAGAGCACGTAGCTGCGGATCTGGTTGCCAAAACCAATCGTGGTTTTGGGTCCGCGAATCTCATCCAGGGCCTCGGCGCGCTTCTCGAGCTCAATCTCGTACAGGCGAGCCTTGAGGATCTGCATGCACGCGGCCTTGTTCTGGATCTGGCTGCGCTCGTTTTGGCAGGTGACCACAATGCCGCTGGGGAAATGCGTCACGCGCACGGCGGAGTCGGTGGTGTTAACGCCCTGACCGCCCGGGCCGCTCGCGTGGTACACGTCCACGCGGATGTCATCGGGACTGATCTCGATGTCGATATCATCGGGTAGCACGGGGATGACCTCGACGCCGGCAAACGTGGTCTGGCGGCGCTTCTTGTCGTCGGTGGGGCTAATGCGAACCAAGCGGTGGACGCCGGCCTCGGCGCGCAGCATGCCAAATGCGTCCTTGCCCTCGACGGTAAAGGTCGCGCGGTCGATGCCGATGACCTCAGCAGCGGGGCAGTCGTTAATCGTGACCTTCCAGCCGCGACGCTGGCAGTACTTCATGTACATCTTAAAGAGCATGAAGGTCCAGTCCTGGGCCTCCAGACCACCCTGTCCGGGCTTGATGGTCACAATGGCATCGCCGTGATCGAACTCACCGGTAAACCAGCTCGAAAGCTCAAACTCATCGATGGCACGGGCCAGGCGCTCAGCCGTGGCTGTAGCCTCCTCGCGAAGGGCGGCGGCATCGGGGTCATCCCCCATCTCCTCGGCAAGCTCCAGCGCAGCGCGGGCATCGGAAAGCTCGCCGCGCGCGGTGTCCACGGCAGCGATATCTTCCTTGGTGCGCGCGATTTCCTCCATGGTGGCACGAGCGGCGTCGGCGTCATCCCAAAAGCCGAGGGCCACGCTTTTGGCCTCGAGCTCGGTCACGCGCGTGCGCTTTTCGTCCAAGTGGAGATACGACTCGACCTCGCCGAGCCGGTCCGCAAACGCGTCCAGCTCGGCGGGCGTTACCTCTAAAGCCTCAGCCATTAACGATTCCTGCCGTGGCAGTACTTAAACTTCTTGCCGCTACCGCAGGGGCACGGGTCGTTGCGGCCCACGTTGACGTACGGATCGTCGCTCTCGGACTTGCGATAGGTGGTCACCTTGCCACCGTTGTTGACGGCAGCCGGACCACCCTGGACAGCCGTGCGGGCCTGCACCTGCGCCTGCTTGCGCAGCACCGAGTCGCCGTTGTCACCATCGACCTCGGCAGGACCGGAGAAGTGCGCACGCTCGAGCGCGGGCTCCTCCTTGTGCTCCACGGCACGCGGGGCAGCCTTGATCTCGATGCGCAGAACCGTGCGCAGGTAATCCTCGTACATGGTGTCGACGAGGATCTGGAACGCGCCGTAGGCCTCGGTCTTGTACTCGACCAGCGGGTCGCGCTGGCCAAAGCCGCGCAGGCCGATGCCGGTCTTGAGATAGTCCATCTCCTGCAGGTAGTTCATCCAGCGGGTATCGATGACGCGCAGCATGACCTGGGTGTTGAGCTCGCGCATCAGGTCCTCGCCCAAGCGCTCGGCCTTCATGTTGTAGCACTTCTCTACGTAAGCCAGGACATCGGCAGCCAGAGCCTCATAATCCTCGTCGGGGAACTTCGGCGTATCGATGTGGCCGGTGAGCTCCACAACCCACTTGCGCAGGCCCTCCAGGTCGCGCTCGCCATCGTGACTGTCCTTGGTGCAGAACTCCTGAACGCAGCGGTACACGGTGTCGTGCATGACCTCGGTGATGTGGTCGGTCAGGTCCTTGCCGTCCAGAATCTTATTGCGCTCAGCGTAAATGACCTGGCGCTGCTTGTTCATGACGTCGTCGTACTCAAGGACGCTCTTGCGCATGGAGAAGTTGATGCTCTCGACCTTGTGCTGGGCGCTCTCGACGGCCTTGGAGATGATCTTGTGCTGGATGGGCATGTCGTCGCCCATGTCGGCCGTGACCATCATCTTGGAGACGCGGTCCATCTTGTCGCCGCCGAACAGGCGCATGAGGTCGTCCTCGAGCGACAGGTAGAACTGGGTCTCGCCCGGATCGCCCTGACGGCCGGAGCGGCCGCGCAGCTGGTTGTCGATACGACGGGACTCGTGGCGCTCGGTGCCGATAACGGTCAGGCCGCCGGCGGCAAGCACGCGCTCGCGCTCGGCCTTGCAGGTCTCCTTGGCCTCGGCGTTAAACTGCTCAAGCTGCTCGGGCGTCACGTCCTCCATGGTCAGGCCCTCGTACTCAAGGCGCTCGCGCACCAGCTCGTCGGGGTTGCCGCCCAACAGGATGTCGGTACCACGACCGGCCATGTTGGTAGCGATGGTCACGGCGCCGTAGCGTCCGGCCTGGGCAACGATATGAGCCTCGCGCTCATGGTGCTTGGCGTTGAGGACCTCGTGCGCGATGCCGCGCTTGGTAAGGGCGGCCGACAGCTTCTCGGAGCTCTCGATGGAGACGGTGCCCACCAGGACCGGCTGGCCCTTGGCGTGACGCTGCTCGACATCGTCGGCGACGGCGTTGTACTTGGCCTGAATGGTACGGTACACCAGGTCCTCGTGATCAACACGCTGAACGGGTTTGTTGGAGGGGATGACCTCGACGGGCAGCTTGTAGATCTCGCGGAACTCGGCATCCTCGGTGAGTGCCGTGCCGGTCATGCCGGAGAGCTTGTCATACAGACGGAAGTAGTTCTGCAAGGTGATGGTGGCCAGCGTCTGGTTCTCCTCGCGTACGAGCACGCCCTCTTTGGCCTCGATGGCCTGGTGCAGGCCCTCGGAGTAACGGCGGCCTTCCATAATGCGGCCGGTGAACTCGTCGACGATCTTGACCTCGCCGTTGGTGACCACGTACTGCTTGTCGCGGTGGAACATGTACTGGGCCTTCAGCGCCTGCTGCAGGTGGTTGACCAGCTGGCCGGAGAGATCGGCATAGATGTCATCGATACCCAGGCGGCGCTCGATCTTCTTAAGACCGCGCTCGGTGGCGGCGATGGTGTGCTTGGCCTCGTCCATGACGTAGTCGCCCGTGGGTTCAACGTCCTCGGTGGCGGTAAGCATGTCGTGCGACACGTCCTCGCCGCGCTCAAGGCCACGCACGGCACGCGCGAAGTCCTTGTAGGTACTGGCGGACTTGGTGCCAGCGCCCGAGATGATCAGCGGGGTGCGAGCCTCATCGATCAGGATGGAGTCAACCTCGTCGACGATGGCGTAGTTGTGGCCGCGCTGCACGCGCTGCTCGGGACGAGTGACCATGTTGTCGCGCAGGTAATCAAAACCGAACTCGGAGTTGGTGCCGTAGGTGACGTCGGCCTGGTAGGCCGGGCGCTTGAGCTCGAGCGGCATGTTGTTCTGGAGCAGACCGACGGTCATGCCCAGGTACTTATAGATGCGGCCCATCCACTCGGAGTCGCGCTTGGCAAGGTAATCATTGACAGTGACGACGTGCACGCCCTTGCCGGCAATAGCGTTGAGATAGCCGGCCAACGTGGAGACGAGGGTCTTACCTTCGCCGGTCTTCATCTCGGCGATGTGGCCCTCGTGCAGCGCCATGGCGCCAATGAGCTGCACGTCAAAGTGGCGCATACCCATGGTGCGCTTGGAAGCCTCGCGCACGGTGGCAAAGGCCTCGGGGAGCATGTCGTCGAGCGACTCGCCGTTGGCGTAACGCTCGCGGAACTTATCGGTCTGGCCGCGGAGTTCCTCCTCGGTCATCTTCTCAAACTGGGGCTCAAGACCGTTGATCTGGTCGACGATCTTGTAGTAGCGCTTAAGGTCCTTATCGGATCCAAAGGACAGCAGCTTTGACATGAATCCCATGTGGTTTTCCTTTTTGGCCATCGCCCACGCCGTGCAGCTGCGGGCGAGTTAAACACAGATGATTGTACTTTAGCCAAACAAGGCGCGGCCTATACGGTCGAGCTCGACCGCCACGTAATAACTATGACCAACCTGCCGCAATGGAACGGGTTTATTTTGGCAGGTTTTATCTGAGCAAACGCCGTCTCTCTGCCATTTGGTGCCACGGGGACAGGTTAGCTTGCACCAATAAAAAGAAAAGGGCCGCGCACCCAAATGGATGCACGGCCCTCATGCCATGAATGCGAGTGATTCCGCGGCGAGCTATTTACTCAGCAGCCTCGGTGGTCTCGGCCTCGGCAGCGGCCTCCTCGACGGGAGCCTCTGCGGGAGCCTCGGCGGCCTGCTTGGCAGCCTCCTCGGCAAACTTAGCAGCACGCTTGGCCTTCTCGGCAGCCTTAGCCTCAGCGGCGGCCTTGCGAGCGGCCTCGGCCTCAGCAGCCTTGGCGGCCTTGGCAGCCTTGGCCTCCTCAGCCTTCTTGAGCTGGGCGGCAGCGGCGCCACCGAACTTGTCGGCGAAGCGCTGGACGCGTCCACCGGTGTCGACGAACTTCTGCTGGCCGGTGTAGAACGGGTGGCACTCGTTGCAAAGCTCGACCTTCATCTCGGACACGGTAGCGTGCGTCTTGAAGGTGTTGCCGCAGGAGCACGTCACCGTGCACTCGACATACTGGGGATGGATACCCTGCTTCATGGTAGGACTCCTTATTGGTCAGGCGCTGGTTACCGATCAGCGCATAAGGCGTCTTGGTTTCCGACCAAGACAACAAACTCGGCTATGGTACCACGGCGCCGCATGTCCCACAAAAGGTTCACGGTCTTTTCGGCACGACACGAGCTGGCCCTTGAATATCAACTATCATCCGAACACTCCCCCACATTCATCCTTCGTATGTATCGAGGTATTCCTGCTTGAGCGTCTGCGAGGACGACTTGATCTTTTCCACGAGCGTGCCGGCCTCGATGAAGTAGAACGAGTCGGTGAGGTCTGCCAGGTCGTCGAGCAGATGGCTTGAAATGAGCACGCTGCGTCCCCGCGCCACCTCGCTGCGCATCGCGTCGCAGGAGGTTTTCCGCTTTCCCGGATCGAGGCCGTTCAGCGGTTCATCGAGGATGAGGTACGGGCAATCGGTCGCTATCGCCATGGCAAGCTTTACCTGCTGCTTCATTCCCGTCGAGAGTTTACGGGCCGGCTTGTCGAGATATGGGGAGATTCCGAGGGAGCTGCAGAGCGAGTCGATGTCGGCGGCCGATTTCCACGCATCCCTAACGAAAGCAAGGTGCTCGAGGGCTGATAGCGTGGGGTAAAGATCCGTGCCGCCTGAAGAGCTCAGGTAGACGAGTTCTGCAAATTCGGCTGATTGACGTTGGCTGATTCCGTCTGCCACCAGGCTTCCCGAGTGGATACGGGTGGGAAATTGGCCCGACAGCGCTTCAAGAAAGGTGGTTTTCCCCGAGCCGTTGGGAGCAATGAGGCCCGCCGCCGTTCCCGGGCTCAAGAAAAGCGATCCGATTGAAAGTATCGTCGTGCTTCCGTATCCCACGCTCACGTCCAGAAGCTCGAGCCCATGGCGCTTTTTCGCGGGTTCAGACTGTTTGGGCGAACGTGTCGCAACGGCGCCGACCGCAAAAAAGACCGCGACGTATATCAGGGCCACGGCAAGCATCGATGCACCGCTTGAACCGGAGTCAATGAATTCTGTTGGGAAGCATCCTACGTAACCCGTTGCCTCGATAGGCGAGAACACGGCCAGCGGCAGGAGCTCGAGCGCGGCATTATGCCCCAGTGCCGAATCGGACAATAACGGGAATGCCGGGGCCGCGACAAGCAACGCGGAGGTAAGGGGGCCCGCGAAGACGCGCCTCGTTGCGGTCGATAGGACGACGGAACAAACGGATATCAAGGTTCCACCCGCGAGCAGCGCGAGAAGTATGGTCGTGAAGACGTCTCCCGCGGTCGTGGTAGTGAGCGCGCCGTTATGGAAGAAGGCGATCGGGTACCCGATCTGCCCGAAGCCGTTTAGGGCCAAGGCGTAAATACTCCCGGGCGCAAGGCCGGCGAGGAGCATCGCGGTCCCCGCGCCAATTATCGAAAACACGGTTTGGATAAGGCGCCGGAATTTGGGCACGGGCGCCTTTGCCGCCAGGGTCCCGGGCCTTGTGGCGCCGAGCACGAGTATCGACGAGAGAAGGAAGGGGATGAAGGGAAGGAAGGACGGCGCCTGGGCAATGGCGTAGGGCAGGAAGGAGAGGAACGGCAGGTCGTTTGCGGAGGCCGGGATATCCGCGATGCCGGAGCTGCTCAGAGCGCGGCAATATGCGAGCTCTGCGTCATTGGTCTCCTGGTCCCCCACGATGGACCCGGATTGGAAGCCCTCGTCCATGAGCGCGTAGTAGCTCTCGGCAGAGTCGAGAAAGGCGGCGTCGGTTTGAGCGGCGAGGGCGGCGTTCGCGTATCTTGCAAGCTCAGCGTCATCTTGCTGCTCTGGCGATAGGTCTGTGCCGCTGGCCTGGGGCGCGCGCGTATTGAATGCGTCGACAAAGCCCTGCATGCCCTGCTTCATAAAGAAGGGGCCGTAGATGGGTGAATTGAACGCAATGGGGACGGAAAAGGCTGCAGCAAGAACGAGCGTGGAAATCCATACGGCCTTGTCTCTTAGGATTAGTTTGAGAAGAAGTCGACAGTACATTCAGAAGCACCTGCATTCCTCAAAGAATCGTTAGATTAAAAGTAACAGACCGAATGAAGATGCGTGCGATGGGGGCGAGGCGAATGGCTGAGCGGTATCGATACGCGGGTTCAACGGCATCATATTGACCACATAGATTTTTAACTTGCATTTCTACCCGCCCTTTTCGTAGAGTCGCCGATACGTGCTTAGCGCACCCTCGGCGCGTCCGGCAGGCTTTGCGAAATGGGATCCAGGAGACTTCGGCGCAGCATCATCTTGCGGAATGCTTCTAATGAGCCTCCCATCCTTCAAAAACAGAATCTCATCGCACAGCCTATCGACCGAATCCAAGATGTGGGATGACATGATGATGCACGTACCAGAATCGGCCAGCTTCCTGAGAATCTCGGAATGCAAGTCCACCCTGCTGGGGTCGAGCGCGTTCATGGGCTCATCTAATAGAAGGTACCGCGCGCCCGTCGCATACGCAATCGCCAGGGTAAGCTGCTGCTTCATGCCCTGGCTCAGAGTGCGGATCCTCATCTTCGCGAACTCGCCTATCTGCGTTTGTTCCACTATCTCTTCGATATCGCGAGCGTGCGGCCACATATCGCAAACCATCTTGAGGTGATCTTCCGCACGCAATCCGGGATACAGCAGCGTCCCCTCACCAGGTGCATAGAAGATCATAGAACGGACCTCTCTCGCACCCGTACCCTGCACCTCATCCAGAACGATGCTCCCGTCCACGCGAGGACCCGGCAAACCTGCCATCGCACGCAGCAACGTCGTCTTTCCATGCCCGTTCGGAGCGACGAGACCGTAGACCGTACCCGGGGCAAACTCAGCGTTCACCGAATCTACGAGCACCTTCTTTCCATAAGAGATCGTCAGCGTTTGAAGGTCAATCATCGAGATCATCCCCTTTCGATCTTTGGAACACTCAGGCGCACCATCAACGGAGATACGGCGCCCAAGACCACCAGCAGAGCGCCCGATGCGCCGACGACCTCTCCAAAAGGCATCGCGTTCGTCCCTCGCCCAAGGAACCCAATCGTCCCCACCTGGGAAGCGGGATCAAACGAGGCGAATGGAGCCAGCAGCGCGACGCCCATGCCCACGCTTTCAACATGAGCGCTCAACGAACCCAACACCAAGAGAACCGCGCAAACCATTCCGGTGACAACGGGGTTGCGGCTAATCGCTGCTGTCAACGCAGCGACGACGGAAATCACGCCGTATGCCATGACCAGCAACGGAATACTGCACAACACCGCCTCCCCCACCATGGACGTTGTCGAAGCTCCCGCCCGAATGAGAGCGACGGGATACTCCGATCCACCCGCACCGTTCTTAATCACGGACACAACGACAGCGGGAACCATCGACACCAAAAGCAGCACCAAGCCAAGCAGGAGAGCCAGCGCAACAGCCGTCAGAAAACGCACATGCGCTGTTGCGGGGATCTGGAGAACCAGAAGGGAACGACACTGCAGGTGGGTGCACGCGAGCGATGTGACAACCACGGGCAACAGCAAAAATAAGGAGGGAAGCGCTGCCTGGAGATACGAAAGGAGGATTAATGGGGGCATCTTCGTACTTAACTCGTAAACCTTGGGGTCCGGCAAGCTCGCGATCGACTCAAGCAGAAGGGCGCGCGCCTCCGCACGAGAAGGAGTCTCCGGCTCGATTCCGATCGATTGCAGGAGAGTCGCATCTGCCGCGCCCAGCTCACCTCGAGCGCGCTCGTACGTCGCAAGGCTTCGAAACCCCTCCGCAGGCATAGGCGCGTACACGAAACCCGAAAGAGCATCCCGCATGTCTTCCAGGGCCGCTTTGCCCTCGACGTCCATATTCGCAGCGTTCTGCTCTAGATACCGATCTATTGAACGGAGCTCCCCATCCCTATACCGAACAGCGGAAACGTTATCAGCGTCAGGAAACATCTCGACCAGAGCCGGGGCCAGCATCGTCGTCGACATTGCAATCGCGCATACGGCGAGGGTAGGAGAACGCAGGAGCAGTTTCCCCATCGTTCTTACGTATGCAACGGCGGAGGCACAAGCGCTCGAACGAGTTGCCGTTCTCGATGCAGTGAAGGAACCTCTCTCAAGACAAATCGGGGATATCGGGCACGCGCAGCCGCTCTTTCCAGCAACGCAAAGCAGGCTAATTGCCAGCACCTCGATCCCGATTGCGCATACGAGGGCAATCGCGCCACGCTCGAAGCAAAGTCCAGGCAGATTCACTATCTGCGTTGTCGGGTACGGGCTATAGGCGCCGACGGTCAACTCAGTGTTCGCATACGTAAGGGGATTCAACAGGGCGAACTCACGTAAAGCGATGGATCTTCCGTAATACCCGGGAACCATCGTCACCCCCATCAGGGCACATACGAACACGATTCCAAGCGTAGGGTTATTGGCAATCTTCACGGCAAGGTGAACGACAAGCGAGATGAACGCTGCCACCAAGAATTGCAAGATGGCCGTCTGCGCGAACACCAGCCAAGCCGGTTTGATAACCGGAGTCGCATATTGAATGTAGCCTATCGGATAGAACGGCGAGCCCGGGCCATTCTTCACAAGCGCGGCGATTATCCCTGGAAGATTGATGGCGAGGACGGCAAGCATTGCAAAAACACTCGCCCATACGCTCGATGCAACAAGTCTACCCAGCTCGCCCATCGGTGCCTGGATGATGAGCTTTTCACGTTTGTTAAGACGCGCGGCAAGGAACGAGACGGCAACGGCCGTTGCGACCCATAGCAAGTACTCCTTCGATCCGTCATAATAGGTGTACTCTCCATCCGATATCTGCAGAAACGGAAGTAGGGGAGAGAGCGGTGCCAAGATAAGACGTCCCGCGGCAAGAGGGTACAGAAGCGCGGGCATGCTTGATGAAGAGGTATAGACACCGTCCTCCCCCGCATTCACAAGCGCATCCGCATAGGATGCTGACAATTCCTGCTCAACACGGGTTATTCCCGACTCGAGGTATTCGACCCGTCCGTCGATGCCAGCCGCGCTCCTGAAGACGGGCAGAGCACAAAGAACCATCAACGCAACAACGACAACACAGAGCGACCTGGAGGAGAGAAGCGACCTAAAGATCGCCTTCGAGATTTTGAGCATATTCATCGCCAACCTTAACCTCATCCAGTCGGAACAGGGGGGCCGAACAAAATGCTCGGCCCTTCCTCGCATCTAGTAGGTGCTATAGACAAATTGCCATTTATCAGTTGTGCCAAGAACACCACAGGAGCACATTGCAGCGAGGCGGGATTCCCTATGATGCGCGGATCGGCGATAGCCATTTCGGTAGGAGATCGTCTTGTAAGAGATGTTGAACATCGAGATGCTGTGCCCGCTTACGCCGCGAGGACAGCTGTAGCTCCAGTAGGTATCGACGACGTCGTCCGTATACCCGAGGGGCTCAACGAGGGCACACTGGCTGCTCTCCTGGGAAGGAGGCATCGGGGTATCCGCAAAAGCGGGGGCTCCCGGCAGCAACAGACAAAGAGCGAGGCCGAGGAAAACCAAGAGCTTACACTACTTAACAGTACTGAACATAATCCTCTCCAATCTAGAGGGGTTTCGGTTGCAGCATGCTGTGATTACTTGCCGGCAAAGTCAATTTAACATAAACTGTTAAAAAGTAACCTGAGTTTTTTAAATTCTTCGGAGGTTATTATGAGTTCCGACAATCGCACTCCCCGGCTTCATTCCTTCCGCATCGCATGTGCGATAGCCTCTGCGACCCTTTGCGCCACCGCCATCGCACAAGTGGCGTTCTCCTTAAAGCCAGCAATCGAAGTGCTCGACAACCCTGTAATTGCAGACTCCCCCGCGTATCCAGCCCTTGCGATCTCGACATTGGTCCCTGCCGTCATCGGTATCGCTACGACCATCCTCAGCGCCGTTCTCGTGTGGACGATCAAGAGCGGAGACCCCTTCAAGAAAGGGTCTGCGACATGCTTGAAGGTGCTCGGCATTCTCTTCGTTGTTCAAGCTGCCACCAGCCTCTACGCCGGCTCACTCAAAACCTCCGTTTCGATGTTTGGCGGCGAGGGGGCCGTCGGCGCCCAAGAGATCGCTTCATCATTCGATTGGACCTCTCTGGTTCTCGGCATCGTCCTGTTCATGCTTTCCCAGCTCTTCTTGTACGCCCGAGAGCTGTACCTCGACTCCGACGAGATTGCGTAAGGAAACGCCATGCCCGTAATTGTTCGCCTCGACAAGATCATGGCCGAGCGAAAGATTTCCTCGAACGAACTTGCCGAAAGGATTGGAACCACGCCCGTGAACCTGTCCCGTATTAAAAAAGGGCATATTCGCGGCATTCGCTTCAACACACTCGAGCAGCTATGCCTCGCCCTTCGTTGCCAACCCGGAGACCTTCTCGAAGTCATGAGCGAAGAGGATGCCCGAAAGGAGTTCGGACTCGATTGGTCCGCCGAGGATTAGAGGGCGGTCGTACTCGCCCTGCACACGGGGATGCGAATCGGCGAGGTCTGCGGCCTTCGGTGGTGCGATGTGGATTTCGAGACGGGCCTGATCTCGATCAGACACTCGGTGGCGTACGCGAAGGGAATGGGTTCGTTCATCAAGGACACCAAGACCCATGACGCCAGGGGTATCCCCATCGACCCGGTCGGCCTACTCCCCTTCCTGAAGGAGACCCACGAGATCGACTGCGGAAAGCTGCGCTTGCGCGGCCTTACCGGGGCGGTCGAGATCGGGGACTGCTACATCCTGTCGGAGCCGGGCGCGACCTTCGCGACGACAAGCTATATCCGCAGGGCGTTCAAGACGTTCTCGGAGACCAACGGCCTCATGGGCACCAACGACGAGCTGATCACGTTCCACGGCCTTCGCCACACGTTCGCAACGCAGTGAATCCGCCAAGGCGGCGATATCAAGGCGCTCCAATCGATCCTCGGCCACAAGGACGCCATGGCGACGCTCAACGTCTACGCCGACATCGAGCCCATCTCCAAAATCCATAACATGCTGCGCGCCACGCCGTGCCTTTGGCGCGGGCACCTCGGGCCGAGGGTCGATCCGGGTCCCATGTTCCAACAGAGGATCCAGGAGTCCATCGAGACGCTCCAGGCGTTCGGCTACGGCATCACCGAGCCGGACGACCGAAATATCGCCATACGCGACGTGAAGACGAACAGTTGGCTCTAGCTCACCGAGTACGCGGCAGTGCTGGGCCCATCCCAACTGAGGTCACGGTGGTCCGATAGGGGCGCCGCCCGCGGCATGCGCCGCGGAGCGGTATCCCCTACCGAAGGGCGGGGATGCCCTCCGCTTCCAGTTCGGAATCAGCCGTCGGAGGCGTTCGGCTGACTGCGGGAACGGCCTGTCCGCTCAATGTGTTCGGCTGAGATCGGAAATCAACCCAACACGAGCCGGACACGCGCCAGACGGCTCTTCCCCGTACGGCCTTCCCCCTTACGCTCATGTTGCAGGCATGTAACGCCGCAGCGAGCGCGCCTTTTTTGCGCCAGACAGGTACAATGATGAACACTGTACCGTAGCGGAGCGCCCCGCGCGCGCCGCAACCACGCGAAAGGGTTTCCCATGGCCGAGATCTCGTCCTCCCGCATCGTCATCACCGTCCTTGGCAAGAACCGCCCCGGCATCGTCGCCGGCGTCACCCGCGTTTTGGGCGAGGCCAATGTCGACATCCGCGACATCACGCAGTCCATTATCGAGGACATCTTCACCATGACCATGCTGGCCGACACCGCCGAGTCCAAGCTCGACTTCGCCGAGCTGCAGAAGGCGCTGGCCGAGGCCGGCGAGCTTTCGGGCGTCAACGTGTCCATCCAGCGCGAGGACGTCTTTAACTTTATGTACCGCCTGTAGCGAACAGGCCGTACGGGAACAGGCCGGCGCATCTGCACCCAAGCACGCCGCCCCCCATACGGCCCCGAGAGGAGCGCGCATGGCTTACGACGCCAAGAAAATCTACTACCGCTTCGATGACCATCTGAGCCGCCTGGTCTTGGATTATGAGGCGAGCCGCCAGATTTCGCCCGAAAGCGAAAACCTCTACCACGGCCTGCCGACTGATCCGTACGACGAGGGTCTGTTCGTCGAGCATAACGTCAAGCGCGGCCTGCGCAATGCCGACGGCTCGGGCGTGGTCGCGGGCCTTACCCGTATCTCGGACGTGCACGGCTACAACAAGGTCGACGGCAAAGTCGTGCCCGACCAGGGCAAGCTCACGCTGCGCGGCTATAGCATCGAGGATCTGGTCAACAATGCCCAGTCCGAGAATCGCTATGGCTACGAAGAAGTCGCCTATCTGCTTATCACGGGCTCGCTGCCCAACAAAGAGGAGCTCGACGGTTTTTGCGAGCGCTTGGGCGCCTTTAGGCATCTGAGCGACGAATACGTCAAAGAGTTCCCCATGACCACGGTGTCGTCGAGCATCATGAATGTGCTCCAGCGCGCCGTGTTGCTGCTTTACGCCTTCGACGCCGAGCCCGACGCGATTACGCCCGAGCATGAGATCGACGTCGCCATTTCCATGCTCGCACGTCTCCCGCGCATCGCCGCCTTCGCACACATGGCCTCGGTCGCCAAGCTTCGCGGCTCCGAGGTTCACGTGCCGCACCCCACGCCCGGTCTCTCCACCGCCGAGACCATCCTACAGGTCTTGCGCGGCGGCATGGCGTTCACCCGCGATGAGGCGATGCTGCTCGACGTGATGCTCATGCTGCATGCCGAGCACGGCGGCGGCAACAACTCCACCTTCGCTTGCCGCGTGCTGTCGTCTTCGGCCACCGACCCGTATTCCGCCTACGCCGCGGCTATCGGCTCGCTCAAGGGCCCGCGCCACGGCGGTGCCAATGCCAAGGTCGTGTCCATGCACGAGGACATCCGTGCGCATGTCTCCAATTGGGAGGACGAGGACGAGGTCGCGGCCTACCTGGGCAAGATCCTCGACAAGCAGGCCTTCGACGGCACGGGCCTCATCTACGGCATGGGCCACGCCGTCTATACGCTCAGCGACCCGCGCGCCGAGGTATGCCGCCGTTACGCGCGCACACTTGCCGCCAAGAAGGACCTGGGCGATGAATTCGCGCTCATCGAGCGCATCGAGCGCCTGGCACCGCAGGTGATGCGCGACCACGGCATGACCAAGCCCATCTGCGCCAACATCGACCTGTACACGGGCTTTATCTACAAGATGCTCGGCGTACCCGAGACGCTTTTTACGCCGCTGTTCGCCGTCGCCCGCATGGCCGGCTGGTCGGCACACCGCATGGAAGAGCTCTTCTGCGCGCACCGTATTATTCGCCCGGCCTATCGTCCGGTGATCGAGCCGCTAGCGTACAAGCCGCTCGCCGACCGCTAGGACGCGGACCGTTATAGAACTCGAGCGTGGCCAGGGCATCGCCGCCCTCGGCCACGCTTTTTATGCCAGCAGAAAGGGCTGTATCAAATGATTGTGTTTTCCGATATGGACGGAACGCTGCTGACGAGCGATAAGCAAATGAGCGATGCCACCTGGTCGATGCTCGACGAACTCGCTCGACGCGGAATTGAATTTGTGCCCTGCACGGGACGTCCGCTGTCGGGCATCTTTGAGCCCATCCTCGCCCATCCCTCCGTGCACTATGCCGTCTGCGCCAATGGCGCCAGCGTCTGGCAGCTCGACGACGATGTGCCCAACGATGCCTCGCGCGCCACGCGCATTTTGAGCCGTCCGCTCGATCGCGGCATTGCCCACCGCATCCATCGCATTGCCGCCGGCCACGATGTGACCTTCGATATCTTCGCGGATGGACAGTGCTTCCTCCCCCGCTCGCTTTACGGGCGCCTGGATGAGTTCTGCGGCGGCGACCCCCACATCGCGGCTTCGCTCAAGCGCACACGAACACCGATCGACATGGATATCGACAGCAAGATCGACGAGGTCGAGACGCTCGAACGCATCGCCATGTACTGGCACGACCCGGCCGATCGCGACGCCATCGCGGCGGCGCTCGACACGCTCGGAGGCATTGAGATCACGCGTTCTTACGCCATGAATATCGAGGTCATGGGTGAGGGCGCCACCAAGGGGACAGCCCTCACGTGGCTATGTGAGCATCTGGGCGAGCGTCTCGCCGACGCCTGGGCGTTCGGCGACAACATCAACGACATCCCCATGCTGCAGGCAGCGGGCCACGGCATGGCCATGATCAACGCCGAGTCCGAAGACCGCGAGGCCGCCGACGCCATCACCGAATACGACAACGACCACGACGGCGTCGCCCGCACCATCATGGCCGCCCTCGCCTAGTCATTGGCCAGTCACTGGGGATGTTCTTAAGACTAGTCACTGGGGACACTCTTCGCAAAAAGCTGCAAGGACTGTCCCCCACTGTCGGCAGAAAAGGAACGTCGCCAGCTGCCGGATTAGGAGAGACTCTCCAGCACGCGACGGAGCTCATGCTGAACGGCGTGGTCGCGGTTGCAGCCTACGACACGATCGGCCACCGCCTTGAGCGCGGGGCGCGCGTTTTCCATCGCGCAGCCCGTGCCGACAAAGCGAATGATCTCGTAGTCGTTCATCGAGTCGCCAAACGCCATGACCTCGTCGCGACCAATGCCGTAATGCTCCGCGAGCTGCGCGATACCCGAGGCCTTCGACACACCAGGCTGCATGGCATCGATCCACGCGTTGCCCGAAGGCGCAAAAGTAAAGAGCTGACCAAGTTCGCGCTGTAGCACGTACGCACTGTCCATAACCGCACTGTCGTCGCAAAAGATACTCGCTTTGATGATATTTACGCTGGGATCGGGCAGCTCCCAAATACGCTCGGCATTGGGAAGGTCCTTATCGACCTCACGCACGAACTTGCACTCGTCATCGAGCAGGAAGGACTTGGTTCGGTCAAAGAGCGCAAGATGCAGATTGGGAAACGTCCTGACGGCTTGGGCGAGCCTTCGAATCGCCAGGTGCGAATACACCTCGCGGTCTACCATTTTGCCGTCGGCGAAGACCTGGGCACCGTTAGCTGCGACAAAGTCCATCTTGTCGCGAACGGGCGCAAAGAACTCGCACAGGCGATCGTAGCGACGACCTGACGATGCGGCGAAATGCACGCCATGCTCGTGTAGCGCCAGAATCAGTTCGTAGGTCTCGGGAGGCACCTGGCCGTTTTCGTCAAGCAATGTGCCGTCCATATCGGATGCAATCAGTTTAAACATAGAAAAGCTCCCTTCGGGCTTGTTGGAATCGAACGTGTATCCGATTCCAACGTACCCAAAGGGAGCTCAAATAAGACTCCGCGGGCGTAAACGTTACAAGGACCTGGCAAATAGCTCACACATGCCAGAGGTCTCACGGTCGCGGCGTCAGGCGACACGCCACCCCGACGGATAGTCGTTTAAGAACGTCCCCGATGACTAGTCGGCGTAGGTGAAGGTCGTGACGTCGAACATGCCCTCGGGGCGGATGCGGAGCGTCGGGATGACCGGCAGGGGCAGGAAGATGATGCCCATGATGGGGTCGAGCGGCGGCTCGATACCCATGGCGCGCGCCTTGACCATAAAGTCGTCGTGCTGCGCGGCGACATCCTCGGCCGTGCCCTCGCTCATAAGGCCACCGAGCGCCAGCGGAATGCGCGCCACGACCTCGCCGTTGCGCACCAGCACGTGGCCGCCCTGGCCCACGGCCTCAACGGCAGCCATCATGTCCGCCGCATTGTCGCCCACCACGCACACGTTGTGCGAGTCGTGGCCAATCGTGGAGGCAATGGCGCCACCCGTGATGGTAAAGCCGCGCACCCAGCCGCGACCGATATGCTTGCCAACCAAGCCCAGACCCGCGGGGCCGTCACCGTCGGCGCCCTCGGCCTGCAGCGACACGCCGCGGCCGTGGCGCTCGATCAGCATAATGCGGCGCAGGCCCTCGGCACTCTCGGGGCGAACCATACCCGTGATAGCCATACCCGGGATGACATCGATAACGGCCTCGCCCGGCTTAAAGGCATAGTCAAACACGTCGAGCGAAAGCTTCGGCAGCTTAACGGAGGCGCGAAGCTCATCGGCAAGCGCCGCAACCTCAGCCATCTCGGGTGCGATCTCGCCCACAAAGGTGCCGTCCTGCGCCACCAGAGCACCGGCGGCATATACGCGATGCGGAGCCGTGGCGAACGTCAGGTCATTAAGCACCAGCAGGTCGGCGCGCTTGCCCGGGGCAATCGCACCACGCAGCTCGTGCGGGTCGCGGCAGCCGTGATCCAGGCCAAACGCCTCGGCCGTGGAGAGGGACGCCATAGAGATAGCGACCACGGGGTCGATACCGGCCTCAATCGCCACGCGGCAGGCATTGTCGATCATGCCAGTCGCAAGCGCATCGGAAGGGGCGCGGTCGTCAGTCGCAAAGCAGCAGCGGCGGGCGCGCGCGGGGTTCTCCAGCAGCATCGGCGACAGATTGGCCAGGTCATGGCTGCACGTACCCTCGCGCAGCATCACGTACATGCCACGAGACAGTTTATCGAGCGCCTCCTCGGGAATCGTCGACTCGTGATCGGCGATAATGCCCGCCGCGGCATAGGCATTAAGGTCCTTGCCGGCAACGAGCGGTGCATGGCCGTCGACCTGCTTGGACGGCGTCTGGTTGGCAGCATCGATGCGAGCACAGGTCTCGGGGTCGGCCATAAAGACACCCGGCAGGTTCATCATCTCGCCCAGGCCAAAAACATCGCCCGGATGCTCGGCAAAAAACGCCTGCATGTCAGCGGCGGTAATCACAGCGCCCGCTTGCTCATCGGGTAGCGCGGGCACGCACGAGGGCATCATGTACTTGATGGAAATGGGCGCGCGGCGACCGTCCTCGATCATAAAGTGCAGGCCGTCCAGGCCCGCCACGTTGGCGATCTCGTGGCTGTCGGCAATGGCGGTGGTAGTACCGCGCGTCGCGGCCATGCGAGCATACTCGGCGGGACGGATGTTCGAGGACTCAATATGCAAATGCCCGTCAATAAAACCGGGAGCGAGATAGCGACCCTGGCAGTCGATGACCTCAGTTGCCTCGTAGGTGCCAGCAGCATCGTCGCGACCATCGTAGAGCACGCCGACGATCACACCGTCCTTGACGGCAACGCTACCGGGCGCCACACGCTGGCCATACACGTCGACGATCTGCGCATTGGTAAACAGCGTGTCGACGGGCACGCGCCCCTCGGCAGCATCGATCACAGACCTCATGACCTCAACGGACATACATACTCCTTTAACCGTAGAAAAAAGCTGCGGAGCGGACAGACCTTCACCGCAGCAAGCCAATAGCCATTGTATGCCCAAAAGAAAGTCCCGCTAACACCCCTTCCGCTTAACGGCACCGCCAAATGATCCCTCCGTCCCCAAGGGATCGTCGTAACCAAAAAGGCCGCAGTCGGGATTCCCGGCTGCGGCCTTATTGCACTTGTGAGGTCAACTCGCTCGTTAGACCAACTTAAAGCCCTTGCGCTTGCCCACGGAGAGGGTGTCGCCCAGCTTGAGGGCGCTCGGATCGATGTTGTAGCTCTTGGGAGCCACAGCCTTGCCGTTGATCTTGACGCCGCCGCCGTCGATGTCGCGGCGGGCCTGACCGGCGCTGGCCGAAAGGCCCAGGTCCTTGAGCAGGCCAGCGAGGTAAATCTGGCCCTCGTCGTTGACGGTCAGCTCAACGTGCTTCTCGGGGAAGTCGGCAAGCTGGCCCTCCTTGAACACACGGTCGAACTCGGCCTGAGCCTCGTCGCCGGCGCCAGCACCGTGGTAGGTGTCGCACAGGTCGCGGCCTAGAGCGCGCTTGAGCTCGTAGGGGTCGGCGGAGCCATCGGCCAGGGCGGCATCGATCTTGTCGACCTCGGCCGGGGTGAGCGAACTGGCCAGACGATAGTACTTGCCAATCATCTCGTCGGGGATGGACATGGTCTTGCCGAACATATCCTTGGGAGCATCGGTCAGGCCGATGTAGTTACCGTAGGACTTGGACATCTTACGGACGCCGTCGGTGCCCTCGAGCAGCGGCATGGTGAGCGCGATCTGCGGTTCCATGCCCATCTTCTCCATGAGCTCACGGCCGGCGAGCAGGTTAAAGAGCTGGTCGGTGCCGCCCATCTCGACGTCGGCCTTGATCTGCACGGAGTCGAAGGCCTGCATCACGGGGTACAGAAACTCGTGCAGGGCAATCGGCGTCTGGGACTGGTAGCGCTTGGTAAAGTCGTCGCGCTCGAGGATGCGGGCGACGGTGAACTTGGAGCACACCTGCAAAAGACCGGCCAGGTCCATCGAAAGGATCCAGTCGCCGTTGTGCACGATGGTGGTCTTCTCGGGGTCCAGGATCTTCATGGCCTGGCTCACGTAGGTCTCGGCGTTGGCCTCGATCTGCTCCTGCGAAAGCTGCGGACGGGTGGAATTCTTGCCCGAGGGGTCGCCGATCAGCGCAGTGCCGTTGCCGATGATAAGGGTGACGTTGTGGCCCAGGTCCTGGAACTGGCGCATCTTGCGCAGGGGCACGGCGTGGCCCAGGTGCAGGTCGGGGCTGGTGGGGTCGACGCCGAGCTTGATGTTGAGGGGCTCGCCCTTCTCAAGCTTCTTGCGAAGGTCGGCCTCGGGGACGATCTTCGCGGCGCCCGAGGTGATGATACGCATTTGCTCGTCAACAGACAGCATTGGGTATCCTCCTTTTGCCATAGCACCCTCACCGGATACGGCGGTGCTGGAAGTTCATAAACTCTCTTATGATAACCAAAACGGCGCGGCCGAACACCTACGACAGGAAAATCCTCGTCCTGCCGCACGCATCAACGGCGACCGGCAGGCGCATGCCGTCGCGCTCGACCAAATATCGTGTTTGCTGACGGCGCGAGCAGTCACGGCAACGGATCTGCCCCGTTGCATCCGTGGCGCAGGCGCCCTCGGCAGTCAGCAAGCAGTGCTCGCACACCATGAGCTCGGGACGGTCGGCATCGACAGGCCCCAAGACACCGGGACAAGCGGCAAGCTCGGCAATACGCTCCGCATCATTGCCGAGCAACTCGGCCGGCAAGTACACCCGCCCCGCACCGAGTCCGCGCAGCCAGGTAAGCGTGGCCCGATTCGCGCAGAACACCGGCGCCGCCACGTCAAACGTCACGCCCAGCTCGCGAGCAATCACCACCTGTCCCAGGTTGCGGCAGACGACGCGCCCGGCACGCTGCATCAGCGAGCGGGTCCGGTCAGCGTCACCCGTGCGGCACACCTCGTCAAGCACCACAACGGTGTCGGACAAATCGAGTTCTCTGCGCGGGTCGGTATCCATCAGCTGCCAAGCAAAAACCATGCGAGCGGGAACCGCGCACTCCACCAACTCCGGCGACGCACCGCTATCCACCGCAACGTCCTCAAAGGGCAGCACCTCAACGGCACGCGCAACGGGCGCAATCGCATCCGCCTCGGCCCGCATGCGCTCCAACACCGCCGCCGTCTGATCCAACACGCCGGCGCTACGAATCAGGTATACCTCGCAGCCCGCGTCCACCTTACGCTTGCAATGCACGACGACGCGCTTCCCCGCTGCGGCATCCACCGGGCAGGGCACCTGCGGCCAGCGCTTGGGCACATCGGGACGCGCGTCGACACCCGGATAGAACCGAATCTCGAGCGTGTCACCCGCCGCCACGGCGGCATCGAGCTCAACGGTCACCTCTTCGTGGCCCACAGCGACCAAGCGCCCCACGCGCACGCCCTGGTTAATTGCACGCTCAAAGCTCATCAGCTCGGCACCCGAACGCCCTCGCAGGTACGCATCGGTAAACCCACGGTTAAACGACCTTCCCAGCTCGCGCTCAAGCTCTTCCACGGCACCGGGGTCCCACGCGCCGTCGCGCAGCATATCGAGCGCCCGGCGCCAAACCCGCACCACGTTGAATACGTAATCGGGGTTCTTCATGCGTCCCTCGATCTTGAGCGACGCAACGCCAGCATCTACAAGCTCGGGCAGATGCGCAATACCCAGATAGTCATGCGGACACAGCAGACGATCCCCCTCGACGGCGACAACGCTCTGTCCCGCCTCGTCCACTAGGTCGTACGCCAGACGGCACGGCTGTGTGCAGTCGCCGCGCATCGCCGATCGTCCACGCCGCAGGGCCGAGAACTCGCACGCCCCCGAATAGCCGATGCAAATCGCACCGTGGCAGAATACCTCGATGGGCACGCCCGTGGCACATAGCGCCGCAATCTCGTCGACCGTCAGCTCGCGTGCCGTCGTCACGCGCTCGACCCCCAGCTCATCGGCGGTAAGCCGCACGGCACCCTCGCTATGAGCGCCCGCCTGCGTGGACAGGTGAATCTCGACCCCGGGAATCGCCGCGCGCAGCGCGCAGGCCAACCCGGCATCGGCGACAATCAGAGCATCGGCGCCCAGCTCCAGTGCATGAGCTCCCAACGCCACCGCGTCGGACAACTCATCGTCAAACACGAACACGTTGAGCGTCACGTACACACGCACGCCATGGGCATGCGCCACGGCGCAGCCGCGCGCAAACTCGTTATCCGTAAAGCCATGGGCGCTCACACGGGCGTTAAAGCCGCCCAACCCCGCATAGATGGCATCGGCGCCCGCGGCGATGGCCGCAAGCATCTGGTCGAGCCCGCCCGCCGGCGCCAGCAGCTCGGGCAGCGCCGCACCGGCAGCATCCAATCCAGTCTCGTATTGTCCGCTCGGCCCCATCGTCCGAATCGCCATCGACAAACTCCTTACCAAGGTATGCATTCACTCTGAAAAATGCCGTCTTCCAGCATACACGAGGCCTCGCGCGCCCCGTTTGGTTTATCGTGTAATAACTTATGTCCATCCTGCCCCGACGGCACATCCACCGTCTGGCACGACATACCTGGAGGTCAATATATGGGTCCTCGCCAACGACAGGGACACAGCCGTTCAAAGACGCACGCCCTGCCCATAATCCTGCTCTCGTTTTTGGGCTTTCTGCTGATTGCGGGCGTGGCGTTTGGCATCGGCATGCTCGGTAACGTCAACCGCTGGCTGTCCGATCTGCCCGACTACACCGACGCCAACGCGTATCTGGTGAGCGAGCCCACCGAGATCGTCGACTGCAACGGCAACAAGATCGCGAGCTTCTACACGCAAAACCGCAAGTCCATCACCAAGGACGAGGTCTCCCCCTACGTGCTGCAGGGCACCGTTGACGTCGAGGACGAGCGCTTCTACGAGCACGGCGGTATCGACCTGTGGGGTATCGCGCGTGCTGCGGTGGCAACCCTCGGCGGCGGGCACGAAGGCGCCTCGACGATCACCCAGCAGCTTGTGCGCAACACCATCCTGCAGGAGGAGCAATTCGACTCGACCATTGAGCGTAAGGTGCGCGAGGCCTACATCGCTATCAAGATGGAGGACATGTACTCCAAAGACGAGATCCTCATGATGTACCTCAACACCATCTATTACGGCCACGGCGCCTACGGCATCGAGGCCGCAGCCGAGACCTATCTGTCCAAGAGCGCCGCCGACCTCACCCTGAGCGAGGCCGCGCTGTTGATCGGCCTTCCCAACTCGCCCTCGCAGTACGACCCCACGGTCAACCCCGACCTGGCGCTGTCCCGTCGCAACAAGGTCCTCGACAACATGTTGCGCCTGGGCCACATCACCCAGGAGGAGCACGATGCCGCACAGGCCGAACCCATCACCCTCAATGTGACCGAAATCTCGGGCAGCGGCGTCGACGTATACTCGCAGCCCTACTTTGTCTCCTACGTCAAGCAGCTGCTGGAGCAGGAGTTCTCGACCGACGTGCTCTTTAAGGGCGGCCTGACCGTCAAGACCACCATCGACCCCACGATGCAGCAGGTGGCAGAGAATGCCGTCCGCGAGCAGCTCGACACGCTCTCGCTTGACGGCCTGGACATGGGCATGGTCGTCGTCGACCCCAAGACCGGCTACATCAAGTGCATGGTGGGCGGCTACGACTACAACGCCGACGAGAACCACGTAAACCATGCCACGGCCAAGCGTCCCGTCGGCTCCACCTTTAAGGCCTTTACGCTGGCAACTGCCATCCAAAACGGCATGAACCCCAACGTCACCCTCAACTGCAACTCGCCGCTCAAGGCCAAGGGCACCACGACCGAGGTCCAAAATTACGCCAACCAGAGCTATGGCAACATCACGCTTAAGCAGGCGACGGCATACTCCTCCAACACCGGCTACATCCAGGTGGCGGAAGCCGTCGGTAACAGCAAGATCATCTCGCTCGTCAAAAAGCTCGGCATCGACCCCGCCAAGGACAACATCGAGGACGTTCCCGTCATGACCCTCGGCACCGGCTCGATCTCGCCGCTCGAGATGGCCGCCGCCTACGCGACGTTTGCCAACGGCGGCTACTATCGCCAGCCGATCGCCATCACCGAGATTGACTCTCGTACCGGTTCGGTGCTGTACCAGCACACCGACAATCCCTCACAGGTGCTTACCGAGGGCGAGGCCGCCGCGGTCACCGATGTTCTGTCCGGCGTCATGAAGGGCAGCGGTACGGGTGCTGCCGGCGCTCTGAGTGTCAACCAGCCCTATGCCGGCAAGACGGGCACCACCGACAACACCACCAACCTGTGGTTCTGCGGCTATACCCCGCAGCTGGCGTGCGCCCTGTGGACCGGCTATTCCGCGGGCGAGATCCCCATCCAAAAGTACGGCACGGACCTGCTGGGCGACAGCACCAACCTGCCTGTCTTTAAGCGGTTTATGAACACCGTTCTGACCGGTACCGAGCGCGAGGAGTTTGCGACCGGAACGGCGCCCACCTACAAGAACAACAGCGTCTGGAAGTTCTACGGCACCAACAACACCAAGAAGTCGGAGAACGACGACAAGGACAAGGACGAAGAGGAAGAGGAAACCACCACAACGACTACCACGACGACCACGACCACCGAGACCACGGGCGGCGACACCACCGGCGGCACCGGTACGACCGGTGGCTCGACGGGCGGCTCCACTGGTGGTTCGACCGGCGGCGATGGCGGCACGCCTACGCCTACGCCTACGCCTACGCCCACTCCCACTC
>DXMB01000015.1:0-33215 GCA_019414425.1 Collinsella sp. | reverse complement strand
AAAGGACCCCTTTGCAGAGGTCCTAGTCAATTCAAGGTGGCGGGGAAGGGAATCGAACCCCTGACACGAGGATTTTCAGTCCTCTGCTCTACCAACTGAGCTACCCAGCCATTTGAGGTGTGCCTTGTTTCAAGGCTTGATTAGTATAACCAAGGACGCGTTCCGGTCAACCGAGAATTTTAAAAAAGTTTTTGAGCACAGCCTCGGTTCTTTAAATCGGCACGTCAGAGGCATCAGCCGGCAGCAAGAAGTTTTTCGCTCAGAGCCGCACGGGCAAACTCACTTGGCGTCATCCCCTCGGCAGCCGCCCGTCGACGAATGGCCTCCTTCATTCCCAGAGGAATCTTGACCGACAACGTTGCCGTCCCCTCACCTGAGAGCGGGGGCCGTCCATGCACGATCCCACCAACGGTATGTTCGCCATCCGGAAACTCTCCGCGCTCGTACGACTCGCACCACGCGTCAATCATTTCATCCGTTACAACCTGACCATTAGCGGCCGTATACGTCTTGCCCATCATCGACCCCTTTGCCGAGCCTGTTCAATCTCCTGCCAAAATTTCTTCTGGACTGGAGACAAGGCATGAATGATAAGCCACCCACGGAGAAGCTCGACCGCGACAAGCTCCACGCTTCGTCCGTCTGGGAGCCATCCAATCGCAAGCCATCTCAGCGGCTCGCCCTTCGGCTCGCGACGAATGCACTCAGTAACCGCAAGCCAAGCGCTAAGCACCTGCTTTTCCGTCAGGTGCTTTTTAGCGTTGGGATGGATCTCAACATCCATGCATCTTCTCCTCCATCTTACCCAATTTCGTATGACGAAAGTCCGCTGTCGCCAATTCTTAAGCCGGCACGCGTTGGAGAGCAGGGGTCGAAACAATGATTGAAGGACGCTCTAGTACGGCCCAGGCGCCGGGGCAGGAGCACATGCGCCAAGGGCGAACGTTTTCGTAGCGCGCGAGGATATTGCCGTCGCGATCGATGAAGGCGATGTCGATGGGATAGGCCATAAAACACGTATGGACCGAAGAGCAGCGTGGAAACGCCATGACAAGCGGCAGGCCGTTGGCGGCAACCGGACACCGTCCCAGCATGCCGCGCAGGCGCACGGCAAACGACTCCGCCACCGCAAACTCGGCCGGCGTCCAACCCAGCCTGTTGAGTGCCCGCGCGTAGGCGATGTAGGACGAGACCGCGGTCACATGACCACCCCCGGACGCCATGGATCGACCGTCACCGCGCGCTCGTGCGACAACGTTGTCGGCGCCCCCAGCGGAACGCCAGCGATGCTGAGAGAAGTCGGCCACGGCTCATAGTGCATGGTGCAGGTGTAGGTCCTAAACGTACCGGATAGGGAGAGCAGACCACCATCCGATGCCTCCGCGCCTTGCTCGCTCGACACTTCGATCTGCAAGTCATAGCCTTCCATGGCATTCAGAATTTGAGTCTGGACCGTCGCCGAGGCATCGACAGAGCTTTCGTCGCCCTCCCCCTCCGACGCCACGGCGTGCGCCAACACGATGTCGGGCACCACGCGGTCGAAGCGCGCGACAGCACTGGCAAAGATCATGACGTTGTACACGATGAGTGCCAGCACCAGCAAAACGGGCGTAACCACTGCCATCTCCACCGTCGCTTGGGCGCGCTCCTCGCGCAGACGCATGCGGATACTCATTACGACCCACCGCCCAGAGCGCCAACCAGCGTGGCGACATCGACGGTGAGCGGGATGGAGCCGCCGCCGGGCAGAGGAATCTCCGCAAGCGTGAACACCGTACCGCTGATGGTGCGTTCGACTTGATATTCCAACGCCTCGCAAAGCGCCTTGGGATCGGTCACGCCCAACGGAATACTTCGCAGTTTGTCTTGCGCTTGAGAGAGGCCAGCAATGTCAGACCCCGGGCTCTTAATGACGTTGGCGGAATCAGTCAGCACCGGCTTTCGCAGGCGCAAGTCGCACGGTTCCAAACCCAGCGCCGCCACGGACGCCGAAACGGTATCGCCGAGCCACGATGCAATGGAGCCCAACGCGCCGCTGCCCCCTCCTAGGCCTTTAATCATCTCGTCCATAAGTTCGTCGGCCGAACCTTGGATGTCTCCGTATCCCACAAGCAGCCGTCCCCAGACATCCATGACGCCGTCGAGCACGCCGGCAACGCCGCCCGAGCGTTCCTTCAATGTCGAGAAAAATCGCGAAAGCACGTTGTTTTGCGCCGTCGCCCCATCGGGCGCCAGCACCGCGGCAGAGATGGCACCGCGATCGCCAAGTCTGACTGCCGTGTTAAACGAAGAGTTGAGTTCATCGGAGCTCGAGATGGCACCCGAAACCGCAAAGGCAACCACGCCGTTGCGACCGGGCGGAGCGATACGCGGGCGCTCACCGGAAAGTTCTTTGATGGCGGTATCGAACGCATTGCCCGCACGGTCGGCTTCGTCCTCGGTCTGACGCTCGAGCTCGAGCTCCTTGTTGCGACAGTCGACGTAGTCCTCCAGGGCGTCTTTAAACTTGTCAAAGTGATACTCGAAGCCGTTTTCGATAGAGGTTGAAGGCGCCGCAACAGCACCAAGCGACAAAACGCCAAAATGGCATTTGCTGCATTTATCCTGTCCATCGTAATCGGCAACCGAAGCAAATCCGCTCGGCGTCCCTTTCTTATAGTTAGGGCAGGTCGTCCCGTAATGCAGATACGCCTTGTCATCGTTCACGCTAGTCGGCCACACCGCATCGGTATAGAGTTCCGTCGCCCGAACCTCATCAGAGTTGCGCGGCAGCAGCGGAATATAGGAGGAAACCCTGTCTCCGTTCTCGGTTATATATGCCCGATCGACCTCCGCGTTCGCATAGGTATAAAACGCCTTACGCGCCGCAGACTCTGCCTTCATCTCGACACTCGAGCCGCGGGGCTTCTCATTTGTCAGACGCCAATGGTAGTAGTCCTTCGCGCGATCAAGGGCAACTTGAGGCTCCCACGTAACGATCGATGAGTAATGCGGATTTTGAACACCGGAGAGATCCGTTAGGCTTTTCGCGCGCTCCCACATGCAAGAACAGCTGCCGACCGAGCCCTTGTCAGACCCACCACAATCCGCCAGCCAAGCACGCTCTTTAGCCTTCGCCGTGTCCTCAGAAGCCTTCCGCAGCTCCTCGGCCGCACGCTCTAAATCATCTGATGTGTCTTTAATGGTATCGGTCGAGATCTCGGACCCTTTGAGCGCAGCGAAGTCCGACTCGGATGTCCTGGGCACGGCAAGCGCCGTACCGGTATAGGTCACACTATCGGTATCCTGCGCCGACACCGCCTGCGTGGCACGCGCGGCGATCAGATACGGCAGAGCCGTCTCGATTTTCTGTAAGCCTTCCGATGCGCTTTTGGCAAACTTGTTGCGCGTTTTAATGATCTCGATCCCGGTGTCGACCATATTGCCGGCAACCGGCTCGGCACCCGGGATGAGGATGGCGACCAGGCCCGTCCCGATCGTGGCAAACCCCGCCAGCCCCAGACTCAAGATACTCGCATCAACCACCGTGGCAGCCGTGTGATAGGACGACACCACGTTGGCACCCGCCAGCGCGCCGCTATCAGCCGCCACCTGGGTGTCCCCGGCACGCGACATGCTCCATATCGCCGCGGTCGACGAAAACAACAATGTGAGCACCACTAGGATGACCACGGCAGAAGAAAGCGTGGTATAGGCACCGTCTTCGATAAACAGATCGACACCGGCTCGACCCATAAAGCCACCTCGCTTGCAATGGCAACTCGGACGGCGCGTCAAAACGCGTCTAGACCAGAAACGCTTAATCCCATGTAGCAATCCACGAATCATAATCTCCCTCCAGCCATTCGGGACGCGATTGATACGAGACATCGACCTTGAGCTCAACGTAGCCGCCCTCGGCGGTACCACCCATAGCCTGCGCAAACGCACCGATCACGGGCAACGGCTTGACCTCGCCGGAAACGGACACGGACGAGACGCCACCCGCACCGGCCCGGCCAAGTTCGATATCCCACGACAGCGGCCCGCCGGCATGAAAGATCGAAACGTTGGGCACTGCGGCAAGCCGGCGGCGGGTGAACTCCTTAAGATCGTCGTCCTCCGCCGTCGTCGTGGTCATGAGCCGCGCGGTCTCGGCGGCGGCAGACTCCATGACCGCGCGCGTATAGAGCAGGCACACCGGTTGCAGTGCGAGAAGGATGAGCGTCAGAAACGTCGGCAGCAAAAAAGCGGCCTCGACCGTAGACTGCGCCCGGTCCTCGCACGCGATATCAATACAACGCGATGTCCTTAGCGCCCGCAGCGGCGTCGATAACCGACATCGAGGCAACGCCATGGGATGCCGCCCGCTCGACCAGCGCCGCCAAGCGCCCATCGGTGCCAGCACGCCAAAGTCCCGCAATCGCCAGCACGATCGATAACAGCGCCACCGTGACGATGGCGTATTCCACAGTCGCTTGGGCAACCTCTTCACGCAGAACGCCATGCATTTCACGATCCCTCCTTTGAGTTTATTGTTTGCGGGACCAGGCGCACGGCGCGCAGACGACACGAAGCATCGCCAGTATCCGCGGCAACCGTCACCATATCGACCCAGCCGCGTCCGTCGCGCACGATAGCGCCCCACACGTTGCCCTTGATATCGAGATAGCCGCTCAGAGCAAGTTGTGCCGTGGGTACCTCGTGATAGGCACGCAGCATATCCGCTGCCGCTTCGGTCATCGGTCGGTCCTCGGACCATGCAAGCCGGACCGCAATCGCGTTGCCCTCAGGCGAATCCGTCGCAGTGCCAGACCGCTTGTCGAGCGCCCGCAGAAAGGTTTGCGCCGTGACAGCGACATCCGAATCGTCCGCATCTCGCATCTCATCTTTTTGAGACGCTACCGCCGAATCTGAGCCCAAATCGGAGGCGGTCCCAGGACGCTGCTGCCGCGCGGCGTTAAGCCCCCAAAGCACCACCGCTATCGCCACGGTCAGGCAAGCAAACACCAGCAGCACCCCGATGGGGCGCTCGCCCTCTACAGGCTGTTGATGCCCTCGCTGATAGCGTTCCATAGATCTTGGACCTTGCCCTTAAATGCGACGATGGCGATAATCGCGATCACCACGAGCACGCCGACCAAGATGGCATACTCAGTGGTACCCTGTGCACTCTCCTCCTGCAATAGTTCCTTGGCGCGCTGACGAACATGTGCCGCCCGGCAAAACGCCCAGCCCTGGACCTTGCCAGCAGCGTCAGTCATCGTGTTCATGTATTCCTCCCTACATCATCCCGCCTGCTCCCAGCAGCGGGCCCAATATGGACAGAAGCAACGCCGGCAAGATGAGCGTGCCGGTGGGAATCAGCAGCTTGACGGGCGCACGTTCGATCTCGCGCTCGACCGCAGCGCGATGAGCCGCACGGATCTCGCGACTTTGAGCGGCCAGCGTCTCGGCAAGTGGGGCACCCAGGGCGAGCGCCTGCCCCACCGTGATGGCAAAGGTCTCGAGCGCTCGCACGTCCAGGTCGCGCGCGGCGGCCAACAACTCGTCCTCACGCGTGCCCACGCCCACCTGCCACGCCATGCAGGCGCGCTCAAGGCGAAGAGCCAGCACTGACCGGCGGTTGGCGCAGAAAATCTCAAGCGCCGCATCAAACGAAAGACCGGCCGAAAGACCCAAGCGCACAACATCGATCATCTCGGACACTTCGCCGAGCGACACTCGCGCCGGGCCGCCCGCTCCAACCGCGCCCTTCACTCGCGCGGTCAGAGCATCGACCACCGAGCAACCCGCAGCAGCGACCAGCACCGCCTCGCGCTTGCAGGCCCCTGCGATCTTGCGCGCATCCACCCGATCCAAACCCGTCGCGACAAATACACTCAGGGCGCACAGGCAAGCCGCAACTGCAACCAGGGCGCTCATAGCTCCACCCTCATAATGCGCCGGATAACCACCAGGGCAACGGCGTTGAGGGCAAGACCCAGCACCACAGCGCCCGCGCCGGCAGGCGTCGCAAGACCGCGACGAAAATCTGCCGAAAGCAGCGCCAACACCGCGCACATGCCCGCCGGCATCGCCGCGACCATATGCGCAGACATGCGAGCCTGCGACGTCTTAACATCCAGGCGGCGCTTGAGCTCAATGCGCTCCCCCACCATGCTCGATGCCTCGGACAGTAAGTCGGCAAGCGGAGCGCCGGTGCGCTGAGACACCTTAAGCGCCAAGGTCACAAGCGAAAGACCGGGGGCGTCGATACGCACGAGCAAGTCATCGAGCGCGTCGGTCGCCGAGATGCCGCAATCGATCGCCGCCGCCACCCGCAAAAACTCGTTATGCACTGGCTCTTGCGCATGAGCGCCCACAAAGCGCATGCCCTGGGCCAGCGAATGTCCCGAGGCAAGCGACATGGAAAGTGCGGTAAACGCCTCGGGCATTGCCTCTTCTGCATCGTGTTGCTCGCGCCGGCTCTCAAAGCCATCCCGAGCGGCACCAACGGCAAACGGAGCAACAAGTCCCAAGGCAAATCCGAGGGGCGATAACGACACCATCGTTAGTAAAACGCAGCAGACACCGCTCGATAGCAGCAGAAACGCCAAACGTCCCGAAGCATCTTCGATCACGAGGCCAAGGCGATGCGCCGGAGCCAGCGATGCCCACGAACGGGCGATCTTTTTCAGCAGATCGTTTTCCACCAGCTCACGCGGCAGCTTCTCTGCCACCGTCTCGAGCGCCTGACGTGCCAGCTCCGCCGGCGGTACCTGCGGCACACGAGGTTCCGCCCCGCACGCCGTCGCGACAGAAAGCCCTGCCAAGCCCCCTACGACGAGGGGCACAGTGATCTCCATTCGTCCACCTCCTCTTGTGTGAGCGTCCCCGACCGCAGGCCTTCTGCGATAAACGGCGGCTCGCGGTCAAGCGTCCAGGTGCGCTCGGCGGCATCGAACGTCACATAGCGCTCGAGCTCTACGCCGCCCGATGCGGCGCGTCGCACCCCCGAATACGAGGAGACGAAGCGCCTGCCATCGGCGTGGCGCTCGGACATCACGATACCGTCGAGTGCCATGGCAATCTGCTCCTCGATGAGCTCGCTCGGCAGATCGATGCCATAACGTGCAAGCAACGTCAGACGCACCACGGTCTCCTGTTCTGAACCCGCATGAAGCGTGGTGAGCGACCCGTCGTGGCCCGTGTTCATGGCCTGCAACATGTCGCAGCACTCGGCACCGCGCACCTCGCCCACCACGATGCGGTCGGGGCGCATGCGCAGGGCATTAGTCACCAGGTCGCGGATCGTCACCGCGCCCTCGCCCTCAATTGAAGCCTCGCGCGCCTCTAGGCGCACCACGTGCGGATGATGCGCAAACTTGAGCTCGGCAGAGTCCTCGATCGTCACGATGCGCTCGCCGGTGGAAATCTCACATGACAACGCGTTGAGCAGGGTGGTCTTACCAGATCCCGTGCCTCCCGCAACCGCCAAGTCCTGTCGCAGCGACACCGCACACGACAGCAGCTGCGCATACCAAAGCGGCAGCGATCCCAACCCCACGAGCTCGTCCAGCGAGCAGATACGGTCCGAGAACTTTCGGATGGTGAGAATCGGTCCGTCAATCGCCACAGGCGGAATCACCGCGTTGACGCGATAGCCCGTTTTAAGGCGGGCGTTGACGATGGGGCTGCGCTCGTCGATACGGCGGCCAAGTGGCGAGATAATGCGGTCGATAAGCACACGGATCTGCTCATCATCCTCAAACGCATGCTCGATGGGGTACAAGACGCCGCCGCGTTCAAAGAAAGCCGAGCGGCAGCCGTTGATCATGATCTCGGTAACGGTGTCGTCCTCGATGAGCGGCTGCAACGGCCCCAAGCCCACCACGTCATCCAAAATCTCGTCGATGATGGCCTCGCGCTCGGGCGTCGCGAGATCGGTCGGCTCCTCAACATTGAGCGCCGCCTCCACCGCAGGACGCAATTCCGAGCGGGCAAGTGCCGGGTCGATATAGGCGCTGATACGCGCCACTTCGTCGTAACCCATGCGGTCCATCACGGCGCGCTTGGTGCGTCGTTTCACGGCGCGGCGACGCCCCGCATCTACAGGCGCTGCCGCCGCCGCAGCGCCGGCAGCCTTAATCCTCGTTTGCAGGCTCATCGCTGATCACCCTCGTGCGACCAGGGAAGGCGGATACGCGGGCGTTCGGTGCGCATTGCACGGTCGGCGACCATATCGCTCCAAGGGCCGACGGCGCACCCCAGTTCCACGAGCATCTCGCGCGTGGCCTCGCGCACGCTGGTCGCAAAAGCGCTGGTCTGCCCCACTGCCTCGTCAGCACGCCCAAACGCCATGAGCGCGGCGAGATCCTGCCCGCCATCGGCGATACGAATCTTGGAGCTCAACGCACAGGCAATCTCAAAGCGCATAGCGACGTCCTCGTCTGCCCCGCGCGCACCGAACCGGTTGAACACGGCGCTCATACGCGTGCGCGGCACACCTACTCGACTTGCCAGTTCAATGACGCGCGACGCCGATGCCGCGGACGACACCGCCGCATCGCCAACGACCAGGCAACGGTCGCTCGCCGCCACCGCAGCCGCCACGGCGTCGCCCCAAAAGACCGAGGTATCGATAAAGACCACGTCGGATTCGCGACGCAGGACATCAAGCAGTAGCTCCACCGGACGTGCCATGAGCTCGGCTTGCTCGGGCGCCGCGACGGGACCCCAGAGCGTAACGCCCGGCGCCACGCGCATCGATGTGGCTACGATATCCGGCTCGGTGAGCGCGCCCGCCGCCGATGGCTCGATAAGTGCCGCCATATCGCGCGGAGCATCGACGCCTAACAAGTCGTAAAGGTTTCCAAACATCAGGTCCAGGTCGAGCACGGCGGCACGCAAGCCCAACAGCGACGATGTGTGTGCCATGGCGGCAACGATCGTCGACTTGCCGCAACCGCCCGAACCCGAAATAGCGCAGATGACTGGAGCTCGATGCGGCGGAGCGGTAGCGTCTGCCGGCGGCATCGGAGGCGGCGGGGCGGGCGTCGGTGACAGCGTCCCCGTCTCCCCCGCCGCAACCACGTGCTGCGTCCAAGCCGGCATGGCAGCTTGTTCGGTCTGCGAGGCAGGCTCGTTCTGTACAATCTGCTCATGCTGCATCAGCGACAACTCGCCGCACCCGGCAAAGCCCTCAACTTCGTCGAGTTCATCCGCCAGATTCACGCCGTGCACGTATCCCATATCTACAGCCGGGGAGTCGCCAGCATGCTGCGCCGGCCCTCCAGCGTCATCGTCTACAAGGGGGTTCCGGGGGCGCCGACCATGCTCGGCTTCCGCTTTTCCATAATCATCAACACGCGGGCCTCTTGTAGCGCGAGGCGCCCCGGGTTCCCTATCAACAAAAGCATCGGGCTCAATCGTCATGCGCCGATCGGAATCAACCGCTCCCTCGCCCGCACGCCCGTTGCCGCATATACTGTGTGCAGCGATGACCTCGGTCGCCCCCGCGCGAAACAGCCCCTCGATATCCGACGGATCGAGCGCTTCTATCAACACGACCACGCGACTCACGCGGCCTTCGGCCGTCAGGCGCGCAACAGTCTTGCGCACATCTTCAGTATCAAACAGAGACGCCGCGATGATGGCAGCCCCGCGGCGCGACGGAAACGCCCGCGCCATGGAAACCAGCCCGTCCAGGTCACCCACGCGAAGCACCTGTGCACCCACATCACGGCCCTCGACTTCCCGCTGCAACAGCCCGTAATCGCCGCACGCGCAGCACGCAAGCCAGATCGCCTTCATCACTCGTCGCCTCCGCTCTTTTTGCCGCGCGCCGTGGCGGGAATCGTCAAGCTGACCGTTCCCTTGCCCGAGGCTCCCAGCAGTTCCTTGACGTCTTCGGGGTCAGCCGCCAGCGTCACCCATTCGATCTTGCCCTCGCGCGTGGAACCGGAATCCTCACTGGTATCGATCACGTACGCACCGCACAGCCGATCGGTTACGCCGTCTTTTTGCACGTACACGTCCACGTAGCTGCCCACGCCCGCAGCACCGCCGACCGAGTGCTCGGCATCGACCGCCACCGAAACGGCGACCTTGCCCTTAGGCACCTCGAGCATGTGGCTCTCGGCCTTGGTGTAGACATTGCAGATCACGGCGTTTTTGGGAATACGCGAAGTCGTCACGTCGCCGCGCACCCGGCGTAGCTCGGTCGCCGCGTCACGCGGCAGCAGACTCGTCAACCACTCCTGGGTTATGACATTGGTCTCATCGAGGGTCTCGCCCACATCGATATCGCGCGCCGCGACGCATACCTCGACGCGATCGCCACCGTACTTGGCCAAGGTCTCAGCCTGGACCTGTTCGGCTTGCGAGCGGATCGACGAGCCGTAAACCATGCAGAGCAGAGCAGCGAGCACGCCCGCGACCAGACTGATGGCGATGCGCTTGCTCTTGTTCACGGCCGCTCCTCTCATGGCAGTGCCGGGCGAATGCCCGTACCACCATTGTCTGGGCGGCCAGAGTGCAAAGCGGCGCAATCGCAATCTTGGTTTTCGATGTCAAACCAATCGCTGACCAAAAGCTGAACAGCCCGTCAAGCTCGTGACAAGGTTTTGGTCAGCACGTCAGCAAACTGCATGTTTCGAGGCTTTTCCGCAGCAAAAAAGCCGTCTCCCGAACAGTTGGGAGACGGCTGTCATAGATAAATTCAATTACAGATGGACATCGGGATCGAGCATTTGAGCGCTCACGCGCATGGATGACGCCAGATTTTGGAACGTTTCCAGACGCAGGCCGTCGATCTGCCCGGCGTCCTCGGCCTCGCGAACGGCGCAACCCGGTTCGTGGGTATGCGTGCAGTCGCCAAACCGGCACGCACGCGATGCCTCGACAATCTCGGGGAAGGCGCGTGCCAGACCCCGCTCGTGACCCACGAGCGGCAAACTGCGCAGACCCGGGGCATCGGCGATCACGCCGGCGTCGCCCGGCAGCGCCACCATCACGCGCGCGACGGTAGTGTGACGGCCCTGGTCGTCGCGTTCGCGCACACCGCCGGTCGCCAACGTATCGTGGCCCAGCAGTGCATTGAGCAGCGTCGACTTGCCGGCACCCGACTCGCCCAGAATCATGGCGCAGCTCCCGGCGGGCACGCAGGCACGGACCTCGTCCAGACCGCGGCCCTCGGCAGAAGACGTCACGATCACGCGCACGTCCGGACCCACCAGACGACGCACGCGGTCCAGATCGCGCTCGAGCTCATCGGCCTCGCAGCGGTCGGCCTTGGTGAGCACCACCACCGGCTCGGCATCGCAATCGAGCGCCAATACCAGTGAGCGCGCCACGCGATCGAGCAGCACCTCGCCGGCGCCGAGCGCCTGCACGATCAGCACGCTGTCAACGTTGGAGCAGAGCACCTGGCGCTCACCGCGGGCACGGCCACGCCAACGCTCAAAGCTCGTACGGCGCGGCAGCACGCACTCAATCACGCCCATATCGTGCCCGGGAGCGCGGCGCACCGCCACACGGTCGCCCACGGCAGGCAGCAGGACCTCGTCCTCGCCGCGCGACTTGGCAAACCCCACGGCATGCTCGGCACGAAACGTGTCATCGGCAGTCGCCACCAGCGGAAACCCGCGGTCCAGGCGCACCACGGCACCAAGCTGCATCTGCTCGGGCTCCTCGGCATGTGCGCAGAAATCATCAAAGGCAGTCTGCTGAGCTTCATCGACCGGCAGGTCATCAAACGCCGGAACATCCTGCAGCGCGTCAAGCCCCGGTACACTCGCCAGCAATTCCTCAGCAGATGCAGGGGCTTCGGTCGCGAGCTTCCGACGACGATCGCGCTTAGCCCGCGCCCCCGTCGTCTTTTTCTTCGCCTTAGCCTTAGCCTTGCCCACAAGCGCCTCCCAGCACCATAAATCACAACTGAGCAGGTATTTTCCCACAAAAAAGAGTCGGTCGAGCAAATGCTCGACCGACCCACACACTTTCCCTCAGCCTTTATCATCCACACGGGAGAAAAGTCAGCAACGTCACCGCAGGGCCCGCCCGCCGAGAGGGGTTTCCAAAGGGCACATCCCGCAGCCGCAACGCGGCGAGGACGTGCCCGTGGAAACCCCGCAGGCGGGCGGGCCCGGACAGGTACGTTACTCTTTCTCCACCGCGCGCATGATCGCCTTGTAGATCTCCATCAGCGGAATAATCAGGAAGGCAAGGCCCAGGGCAGCGACAACGCCCTTGAGCTCAAGCGTCACGGGGCCAAAGAACATCTCAGCAAGCGTCGGCTGCACGGTTACGATCACCGTCAGCACCAGCGCCAGCGCGGCGGAAGCCCACAGCCACTTGTTCTGCTTCTTCATGGTGAACAGCGACGCACGACGGCTGCGCATATTGAAGCAGTGGAAAATCTCGACCATGTTGAGCGTGATGAAGGCCATCATCACGCCTTCCTCGTCGGCATTGCCGGCGATCATATCGGCGATGTGGATGTAGCCCATGTCAAAGTACACGCCCACAAAGAAGCTCGCCAGCACCAGCACGGTGATGATTAGGCCCTGGACCACGCAGTCCAGACCCATATGTCCGGCAAAGACACCATCCTTGGCGTTGCGCGGCTTGCGCTTCATGATGTCGCCCTCGGCGTCCTCCATGCCCAGCGCGAGCGCAGGGAAGCAGTCGGTAACCAGGTTCACCCACAGCAGCTGCACCGGCTGGAAGATGGTAAAGCCGATGAGCGTGGCGATAAACACCGAGAAGACCTCGGCAAGGTTGGCCGAAAGCAGGAACTGGATGACCTTGCGGATGTTGTCGTAGATGCGACGGCCCTCTTCGCAGGCACCGATGATGGTGGCGAAATTGTCGTCGGCAAGCACCATGTCGGCGACGTTCTTGGTGACATCGGTACCGGTGATGCCCATGCCCACGCCGATGTCGGCGCGCTTGATGGACGGGGCGTCGTTGACGCCATCGCCCGTCATGGCCACGATCTGGTCACGCGACTTCCAGGCCTCGACGATGCGGGTCTTGTGCTCGGGCTGGACGCGGGCGTACACGCCGTAGTCCTCGATGTGCGCGTCGAGCTCCTCGTCGCTCATGCGATCGAGGTCGGCACCGGTGATGGCATGGCTGCGATCGGTGACGATGCCCAGCTGCTTGGCGATGGCCACGGCGGTGTCGATGTGGTCGCCCGTGATCATGACGGTGCGAATGCCAGCGTCGTGGGCCTCGCGGATGGCTTCGGCGACCTCGGGGCGGACCGGGTCGATCATGCCGGACAGGCCGCAGAAGACCAAGTCGTGCTCGAGCGCAGCGGGGCTGCAGTCGCTCGGGACCTCGGTGTAGGTGCGGCTTGCCAGCGCCAGCACGCGCAGAGCCTCGTCGGCCATGGCCTTGTTGGCGGCCACGAGCTCGGCGCGACGCTCCTCGGTCAGCGGGACGACCTTTTCGCCCTCGTAGATATGGGTGCACAGGCCGATCACCACGTCGGGCGCGCCCTTGGTGTACTGCTCGTACTCGCCATCCAAGGTCTCGACGATCACGGACATCATCTTGCGGCCCGAGTCGAACGGGGCCTCGCCCACGCGCGGATGCTCGGCAGTCAGGCCGGTGAGGCCAGCCTTGCCGGCGTCGTTGACGAGCGCGCACTCGGTCGGCTCGCCCACGGCCTCGCCCAGCTCCTCGTCCCACTGAGCATCGGAGCACAGCGCCATGCCGGCCAGGAACTTCTCCTTGGGCGCAGCGAGCTCGTGCTTGACGACGGTCATCTTGTTCTGGGTAAGGGTACCGGTCTTGTCGGAGCAGATGGTCTGTGTGCAGCCAAGGGTCTCGACAGCAGAGAGCTTGCGGATAATCGCCTGGCGCTTGGCCATCTTGGTCACGCCAAGCGAAAGGACGATGGTCACGACGGCAACAAGGCCCTCGGGGATGGCGGCGACGGCGAGCGAGACGGCAACCATAAAGGTGTCGAGCAGGGCAGTCGGATCGGTAAGGACGTTGCCCACGCCGTGGCGGAGGATGTCAACGCCAAAGATGACGACGCAGATGACGATCACCATGATGGTGAGGATGCGGCTGAGCTCGGCGAGCTTCACCTGCAGCGGCGTGAGCTCTTCCTTGGCCTCGGCCAGGGCGCCGGCGATCTTGCCCATCTCGGTGTTCATGCCGGTGCCGACCACGACGGCGCGACCACGGCCGTACACGACGGTGGAGCCCATATAGCACATGTTCTTACGGTCGCCGAGCGGCACGTCGTCGGTGCCGGCGGCGGGCTCGATCACGTTGGCATGCTTCTCGACGGGCACGGACTCGCCGGTGAGCGCGGCCTCTTCGATCTTCATCGTGGCGCTCTCGAGCACGCGGCAGTCGGCCGGGACGGAGTCGCCCGCCTCGAGCATGATCACGTCGCCGGGCACGAGCTCGGCGCTCGGCAGGTGCACGAGCTTGCCGTCGCGTAGCACCTTGGACTGCGCCGCACTCATCTCCTGCAGGGCCTCGAGGGCCTCCTCGCTCTTGGCTTCCTGGACCACGCCCAGCACCGAGTTGACGATAACGACGAACATGATGATGGCAACATCGGCAAAGTCGGGCTCGCCCTTGACCATGCCCGTGAGCGCACTGATGACGGCGGCAACGATCAGCATGATGACCATAGGGTCAGCCATCTGTTCAAAGAAACGCCTCCACAGCGGCGTCTTCTCAGCTTCCTCGAGCTTGTTAGGGCCTGTCTTGGCGAGGCGCGAAGACGCCTCGTCGTTGCTCAGGCCGAGGTTCTCATCGACACCTTGGTCGCTGAGCACCTCCGCCGCGGCGGACAGGTATTCCTTTTGCATATAGAGTCCCCTCCTGGGATTCGGGCCACTCAGCAGATTGATGCCCGATCATAATTCCCAGGAGAAGGGCAAGGGCTCATCAAGGCTGCCGTGCTGAGCGGCAGTTGATAGTGGAGCTATGGTACCCCAAAGCGACGCGTCTAGCCAAAACAATCGGTTTGGAAATATGGTCCGCACGCAACGGTGCAGACCGTGTGATGCTCAACATTGGTAAAACGTTTTTTCTTCGGCACATCGCCAAACTGACATATCTCCCAGATAGCAGCGGTTGGAGTGGTTGGTAAAGATTTTTCATATACCGTTTTTCCCGCAAAAAATGAACTTCCATTTCGGCATACGGTCGATTTTATGGGGTATTCGGTCAGCATTTCGTTATAATCAACACGGTTTTATTTCTTATGGTTTATCTATCAGCGCAAGACGATGTCAGATGGAGGTCTGAATGTACAAGCGCACTAAGATTGTATGCACCATGGGTCCCGCCTGCGATAGCGACGAGACCATCCGCGAGATGATCAAGGCGGGCATGAACGTCGCCCGTTTTAACTTCTCGCACGGCTCCTACGACGAGCACCACGGTCGCATCGAGCGCGTCCGCCGTATTTCCAAGGAGCTCGGTCTGCCCGTCGGCATCCTGCTCGACACCAAGGGCCCCGAGGTCCGCACCGGCCTTCTGGTCGACGGCAAGAAGGTTGCCGTCAAGACCGGCGATAAGATCGTCGTCACCGCTCAGCCTACGTCCGAGGATTTCCACGGCACCGCTGAGCACATCTCCCTCGACTACCTGGCTCTGCCCTCCGAGGTCGAGAAGGGCTCCCTCATCCTGATCGATGACGGCCTGGTTGCCCTCGAGGTCGAGTCCGTCGACGGCCAGGACATGACCTGCGTCGTCAAGAATGACGGCCTGATCGGCGAGCGCAAGGGCGTCAACATGCCCAACGTCAACATCTCGCTGCCCGCCATCACCGAGCGCGATCGTCAGGACATCCTCTTTGGCCTGACCGAGAACATCGACTACATCGCCGCTTCCTTCATCCGTGACGGCGAGTCCGTCCGTGGCATCCGCAAGCTTTGCCGCGAGAACGGCGGCGAGCACGTGACGATCTTCCCGAAGATCGAGTGCGCCCTGGGCGTCGAGAACTTCGACGAGATCCTCGAGGCTTCCGACGGCATCATGGTCGCCCGTGGCGACCTGGGCATCGAGATCAAGCCCGAGCTCGTTCCCCACATCCAGAAGGAGATCATCGCCAAGTGCAACGCGGCCTACAAGCCCGTCATCACTGCTACGCAGATGCTCGACTCCATGCAGCAGAACCCGCGCCCGACGCGCGCCGAGGTTGCCGACGTTGCTAACGCCATCTACGACGGCACCGACGCCGTTATGCTCTCTGGCGAGTCCGCTGCCGGTAAGTACCCGGTCGAGGCCGTCAAGATGCAGGCCAGCATTGCTCTCGAGACCGAGAAGTACCTCCCGGCCCACGCTCCGCTCGAGGTTCCGGCCGATGCTCACGGCACCCGCGTCGTCAACAACGTTGTGGGTATGTCCGCTGTGAACATGGCTACCACCGTTGGCGCCAAGTGCATCACCGTGCCGACGACCACCGGTCGTACCGCTCGCCTGATCTCGCACTTCCGTCCCAACATGCCGATCTGCGCGTTCTCCCGCCACGAGTGGGCCGTCCAGCAGATGATCATGTACTGGGGCGTTATCCCGCATCAGGCCGAGATTACCCAGGGCACCGTCAACGGCACGATCGTCAAGGCGATCGAGACCGCTAAGGAGCTCGGCTACGTCGAGGCTGGCGATTTGACCGTCGCTACCGCCGGCGATCCCCGCATGAGCGTCCAGCTCGAGGACAAGGTCTCCTCGACCAACGTCGCTTACGTCGCTCAGGTGCGTTAAGTCGTACTTGCAAGCATGTTTGCATTGCAAAGGGCCCGGAAGGCTTCGCCTTCCGGGCCCTTTTTCTGTGTCAATGCCGGCACACGGCAAAACACGCACCCATTTCTTTACCAAAAGCGCGAAATCCACCTTTCGAGGCCCAAAAATAAAGTCCCAAGCGCTAAAAGTGTTCGCCCGATGGCGAAACCACACCTTACCCGACGCTGCTAAATCGTTTTAGCAAGAGCCAGATCGACCGCGTTTTCGGAAGTATGCGGCAAATTCTGAGACCTCCGAGCACACCCCGTTTTTTCGCAACAAAATGCCTGATAAACTGGCCTCAAAAGCCAGGTCTGCTCACAGGGTTCAGATTTTGCCGCATACTTCCGAATTGACGCTGGCATCGCACGGTCCAAAAGCACATTTCGACCAGGAGGACGTCATGGACCTGACGCTATGTGGTCAATCCGCTTTTTACTATCACTGTATCCCGCCGCAGGTATTAGGGCTTTACCCCGCCATTAGCCTTGGCAATATGGATCGCAGATGTTGCGGCCTCGGAAGTCATGCAGTTGTAAAAGACCTACTTCACGCACCGCTTCACAGGTTTGTATTCACTCGAGCACAATCCGGGTCGCGAAGCCTGTTTAAATCGCACCTCCTGACCCAAGAGCCGCCTCCCGGGTCGTTTAGGCAAACTGAACATGGATTTGATGTCACGTCGCCCGAGTTTACGCTGCTCAGCCTTGCTACGCAGGTCTCACGCAACCAGCTACTCATGGCTTGCTACGAGATGTGCGGCTCCTTTGCAGTGTTTAAGCCCTGCGAGCGAACGCAACAACAACTTGATGAAGCTATTTCGCTTAAGCTCATTCCACCCAACTGCTGCTGGGAGCGTGTTGTCGACACCAAGGGCAATGACACCAATTTGTGGAAGCGCCCGCCGCTCCTCAGCGCGGCGGATATCGCCGCGTTCGCCAAGCAGGCTGCAGGCCTGCGCGGCGTTAAACAACTGCGCTGGGCGGCCGAGCACATGACGGGGCAGACCGCCTCGCCCTTCGAAGTACAGGCCTCTATGCTTGTCTCGCTCCCCCGCAACGAGGGCGGCATGGGCATCAACATCGCAAACAACGTGCGCATCCCACTCAGCGACGCCGCGCGCTCACTGTATGACAAAACCTGCTGCTACGCCGATATCCTCATCGAGAGCAACAACGACAGCATGGGCGTCATCTTGGAATGCCAAGGCCGCTCCGCCCACGATGGCGAAGCCGCAAGTCTCTCCGATGCCGAGCGCACCACCGCCCTCACAAGCATGGGCTATGACGTTATCCAGATAACCTATGAGCAAATCAAAGACACGAAGAGCTTTAACAACATCGCCGAACTCATCCATAAAAAGGCAGGGCTCCCCTACATCCCAAAGACCGATCAGAAACGCACCACCGAAGATGCCCTGCGGCGGGAGCTATTGGTCGATTGGGATGAGCTGTTCGCCGTCAAGCCGGCCAGCTAGCAGCTAGTGATCAGAGGGACTGCGGGGACGTCAGAAGCGGCAACGCGAGTCGCAAAGCCCACCTCGGTCAGCTCGATGACCTCGGTAAACGTTGCATCGAAAAACTCCTCAGTTAGCAGGCGGTATGGCGGATGATCGGGCTCACCGGGGTTTTCGCGCACAATCTCGTGCATAACGCCGATGGTCTTGAGCACATACTCCTTATGGATGGGATACTGCCCAAAACGTGCCGCAGCGGTATACAGACGATCGGTCGCACGCGGGATGGAAACAATGCCGAGCGTCTTACCAAACCAGTCAAAATCGCCCTGCTTTTTAATGCGGAATTCCTCGCACGGCTTGCCGCCGTGCGCCTCCAGATACTGATTCACGCGCGTATTCCATACGGTATCGGCCACCAGATGCGACCAGACGCCCAGCGTTAAATCGAGCAGCGACTGCGCCACATCTTCGGACGCAAGCGAGAACTCACAGGCGCCGGGACCGGCAACCGGCTCGGCATCCTTGTAGCGCTGGGGATAGTGCACGCGGTTCAGTCGCTCGCGCTCCTCGATAATCGAGGTCGCCGCGGCTGGCGCACCGGTGGGCGAACTTTTAAGCAGCGGCGTCACATAGGTATCCCAGAACTCGTGCTCGCGTGGTTTGGGGATAGGCTCGGGCTTAGCAAAGTGCGTGATGCGGTACGGGATGGGATCGGCAATGCCGGGAACCATGTAGCCCACAAAGATGTCCGGAACCACGCAGCCAAACAAAAAGGCATTGCGGTCGCGCACGCTATCGGCAAGCACGCTAGCACGTGTCAGCAAGCGCTTCGTTTGAGCGATATGAATGTTCCAGCTTGGCATAGCCACCCCCATAAAAAACCTGGATAACTATACCATCACGGCAAAGCCGCGCGGGCGGCTACGCATCCTCTACGCAGCAACTATTCCGCAGCACCGCTCTCGGTTCCATACGACGGCGAAGGCGCCTCGACCACATGGTGATATCGATCGATATAGATGGCACGGGCCCCCAAGCGGCGCACCAAATCTTGATGGTGCGTACTCATCAAAACCGTCTTACCGGCAGCAACGTAGGCCAGCAAAAAGTTGACTACGATGTCGCACGAATCCTCATCGAGCCCGTTGGTGGGCTCATCGAGCACTAGGATATCGGGGTTCATCGATACGACTGCCGCCAGCGCAACGCGCTTCTTTTGCCCGCCCGAAAGCTGATAGGGCGAGGCATCGACCAGATCGGCAACCTGGAACAGCTCCATGGCATCGCGGACGCGGCGCTCGAGCTCGTCTGTCGGCAGCCCCATCTGCGCGGGACCAAAAGCAACTTCCTCGCCCACCGTGGCACAGAACAGCTGGGCGTCGGCATTCTGGAACACAAAGCCCACGCGCTGATGAAAACGCTGAGCGGCTGCGGAATCCTTGAGATATGCCGCATCGACCACGCGCCCATCGAACAGGTACGCACCCGCGTCCGTGAGCTCAAGGCCGTTAATAAGGCGCATGATCGTCGTCTTGCCACAACCGTTAGGACCAAGCAGGGCAACGAGTTCACCACGATCGACCTGCAGCGAAACGCCGTCGACCACCGTATGCCCCGTATATGAGAACACCACGTTGCGCAGCTCGATGAGCGGCGCGGCCTCGCCGCCCGCACCGTTCGTGCCCGCCGCACTATTCATATCGATCGTCAAAACGTCGCCCTTCCCTATTTGCATCCCCAGCAAGAACCAGCAGCGCCTACAGCACGGCGCACAACACTGCCAGCAGTGCCACGCCGGCCGCATAGACCGCATCGCGCCAGCCAAACCCGGCGCGCGCGGGCGCCGGATACGCACCGGCAAAGCCGCGGCAAAGCATAGCCTCGTCCATCGCGTGGCTACATTCCATCGCCTTGATAAACGTCATGCCCATGATACCCGCCAGCGAGTCGGTGCGCGAAAAACCCGCAGGCGCACGACCCACGCTGCGCAGCATGACCGATTCGCACAGATCGTGCGCCGTGCGTCCCAGCACCTCGATATGCTTGAGCGCCATATCGAAAGTAAAGATGACCTCGTCGGGCAGGTGCAACATTTTGAGCGCCGCCGACATGCGGCTCCAGGTAAGCGTCCATGAAACGCCCAGCACCAGCGACACATTAATGAAGGTCTTGAGCGCGATCTTGAGCATGGCGCCCGTGGCAGACGCGCCCAGCAGCAGGGCAGGCAGTGCCAGAACCACCGCAAGCCCCGTGGCGCCGAGCGCCGGTACAAAGGTTGCCCGCAGCCCGCGTACGGGGCGCACGGCAACGAGCACCAGCGCGATGGCCGCCATCAACATGAGGTACAGCGGGCTCTGCGTCAGACACACGCACAGAACGCAGAGGAACATCCCTACCAGGCGCACCGGAGCCGAAACGCAAGAAAGGGCGCGGTCGACCATCGACCCGCCCTCGTTCGCGCCTCCACCCAGGCGAACCCGCTCAAGCAGGCTCGCCAGGTGCAGGACGTTCTTTTGCATCACACGATACCGAGCCCCCGCGGGCTCGTATCGCTCCTCGGCCGCAAGCCAGCTAGGCAGCTCGGCTATTGCCATGAGCACCGCTTTCCTTGACCGTCAGCGAGACCAGGCGGAATGCGATAGTGAGCACCGCCACGCCAATCACGCCCGAAAGAATATACATCGCGGCCTGGCCGGCAAAGCCAAGGCCCTGCTCCTCGGAATAGGCCTGCAGATAATCGACCGTGGGCAGGGCATCGGCAAAGGTCGGGGTATCGAGGCCGACCGAAGCCTGCAGGCTGTCGTCGCCAGCCTCCTGAACGGCAGTCGCGGCGCCCTCGGCGTCCCACTCGCCCCATGCGTCACCCGTGGCCAGCAGGCCCAGCGGCGTGGCCACAACAAGCACGGCGACCAGGATGAGCGTGGGGACCAGCGAGGTCTTCTTAGCGGCAGCGCTCTCGGCAGCAAGCTGGCCATCGACGGCCTCGGGCCCGACGATAACGCTCGGCGCCGTCTTCTTAATGAAACCATAGATGGCGGCCGTCGCCACGCCCTCGACCACGCCGGCAACCAGCATATGCGGGATCAACATGGCAGGAATAGCCACGGACAGCGGGAAGGGGCAGTACAGCGGAGCGCCCGAAGCGTTGGTGAAGAGCATCGGCTGAATACCAAACTCGATTGCCGCGCACAGGGCCGCCAGGCACAGGCCGACCCAGCCGCTCACGATGGCCGAAACCGAGGTGCCCCAGCTCTTGTCGTGCAGACGACTGTTGAGCGCACGGAACACGATAGCAGCGGTAAACGGCAGCACAAAGGCCATGTTAAAGCAGTTGGCGCCAAAGGACAGAACGCCGCCGTCGCCAAACAGCAGCGCCTGCAGCGCGAGTGCAACCGAGACTGCAATGGCAGCAGCCTCGGGGCCCAGCAGCAGCGTGATGAGCGCGCCACCAACAGCGTGACCAGTGGTGCCGCCAGGCAGCGGCACGTTGAACATCATGAGCAAGAAGGAGAATGCGGCGCAAATACCCAGAAAGGCCATGTGCTCGCGATCGAGCGTGGCGCGCACCTTCTTAATGCAGTGAACCCAAACGGGAACCATCGCCACCGCCATGACGGCATCGGTCTGCGGGGACAGGTAGTTGTCTGGAATGTGCATATACGCCTCCCGGTTGCCGGCGCATGGGATTGCAGCGCCGCCTGAATAACCTTGCCAGTGTTACGTATTGTTAGATTCGTAACACGCCGCCGGGTATCATAGCAAAACGGCACACTGCCAACAAAGCAGTGCGCCGTTTTGTAATACATTCGTCACAGACGCAAGCGGTCCTAGCCGCGGACCTCGCCGTTTACGCCCTTGCACACCTTGGTGACGATCTTCTGGTGCGCCTTCTCGACCTCTTCGCTGGTAAGCGTGTGGTCGTCCGAGCGATACGTGAGCGCGAAGGCCATGGACTTCTTGCCCTTGCCGATGCGGACCGGATCGCGGTAGACATCGAACAGGCGCACGCCCTCGAGCAGCTTGCCGCCGGCGCTGGTGATGCGACGCTCAAGGTCCTCGCAAGTCACGGCGTTGTCGACCACAATGGCAAGATCGTGCTCAACAGCCGGGTACTGCGAGAACTCGCGATAGTTCTCCTGGTTGCGGGCGCCCTTGATCAGCTTGTCCAGGTCAAGCTCAAAGGCAACGACAACCTCGTCGATGCCGCAGGCCTCGCGCGCCTCGGGGTGGATCTCGCCGACCCAACCCAGCACGGTGCCGCCGGACAGAACCTCGGCCGCACGACCCGGCTGCAAAAAGGCATAGCCCTCGCCCTCGACGGGACGGAAGCGAACCTTCTCGATGCGCAGCTGGGCGAGCAGCTCCTCGACGATACCCTTGCCAAAGAAGAAACGCAGTTTACGGTACTTCATGTTCCAAGACTGCTCGCTCCACTGGCCCGAGAGCACACCCGCGACGGACTTGGTCTCCTTGGGCAGGCTGGCGTTCTCGCGACCGTGGAACAGGCTGCCGACCTCGTACAGGTGCACGTTGGGCGTGCCGTGCGCCTCGTTGTAGGCCACGGACTGCAGCAGGCCTGGCAACAGCGAGCGGCGCATCTCGGTCTGCTCGGCTACCAGCGGGTTCATGAGCACCACGGGGCAACCGCGGCCTTCGGTGGACATGCCGATCTTCTCCAGGTCGCCCGGGGCGGCAAAGCCAAAGGTCGTGGTCTCATTAAGGCCGCAGGCGCGCAGGATCTCGCCGACCTTGCGGGTGAGCTTTTGCTCACGGGTCAGGCCGCCGATGTGGTTCTTAGCGGCCGGGATGGTCGCCGTCACACGGCCCATGCCCCATAGGCGCAGGACCTCCTCGATCAGGTCGATCTCGCGCGGCAGGTCGGGACGGAAGCTCGGCGGGGTAACCATAAAGTCCTCGCCGTCGCGCTCGACGGTGCAGCCCAGACGGGTGAGCGAACGCTCGATAAAGTTGGGCTCGATATCGGCACCGCAGATGGCGTGCACGCGGGCCAGGCGCAGCTTAATGCTGTCGATGGTCTTGGGCGCGGGGAAAACGTCGACATAACCGGGAGCAACCTCGCCGCCGGCAATCTCCTCGATGAGCGCGCAGGTAACGTTGGCGACATCCACGCAGCCGGCCTCATCGACCTGGCGCTCAAAGCGAATGGAGGCGTCGGAGATCAGCGACAGATCGCGGCTGGTGTGCGAGGTGCGACCGGCATTGAAGCAGGCGCTCTCGACCATCACGTCGACGGTATCGTCCTCGATCTCGGAATCCATGCCGCCCATAACGCCGGCCAGCGCCACGGGGCGCTCGCCGTCGGTGATGAGGCCCATGCCGGCGTCGAGCACGCGCTCCTCGCCGTCGAGCGTCGTGAACTTCTCATCCTGCTGGGCGGCGCGAACCACCACGCGGCGGTGACCATCGCGCTCGGCAAAGGTGTCCAGATCAAAGGCGTGCAGCGGCTGACCGGTGAGCATCATCACATAGTTGGTGATGTCGACGATGTTGTTGTGCGGGCGCACGCCCAGGGCGTTAAGGCGCTTGACCATCCAGTCGGGCGACGGGCCGACCTTCACGTTGCGCACGATGCGGGCGACATAGCGGTCGCACAGGCCCTCGTCGGCGATCTCGACGGAAAGCTCGTCGTCGGTCGCGCGGCCGGTCTCGGCCTTGATGGCGGGCAGCTCAACGTGGAAATCGCGGTCGAAGATGGCGCCGGTCTCGCGGGCCATGCCGATCATGGACAGGCAGTCGGGACGGTTGGGCGTAATCTCGCAGTCGAGCACGGTGTCGCTCGAGCCCACGTACTCGGCAAACGGCATGCCGCAGGGCGTGTCCTCGGGCAGGATCATGATGCCGGAGTGGTCGCCGCCCAGGCCGAGCTCGCGCGCGGAGCAGTTCATGCCCATGGACACGACACCGCGAAGCTTGCTCTTCTTGATCTTGACGTCGCCGGGCAGGACAGCGCCAATCATGGCCGTGACGATATGGTCGCCGGCCTCGAAGTTCTGCGCGCCGCAGACAATCTGCAGCGGAGCGGGGTTGCCGTCGGCGTCGAGGTTCTTGTCACCCACGTCGACCGAGCACACATACATGTGGTCGCTATCGGGGTGAGGGGTCTTGGTGAGCACCTTGGCGGTCACCACGTGGTCGAAGGACTCGCCCACGGTGTCGATCGCCTCGACCTCGGTACCGGTACGGATATATTCGTCCGAAAGAGTCTTGGGATCCTCCGGAATATCGATCATGGTCTTGAGCCAGTCGTAAGAAACGCGCATCTAACTGGTCTCCTTTCATCTGTAACGCCTGCAATAAACAGTCGGAAAACTCCAGCTACGGAGACGGGTTTCCGAGGTGCCGCAGATTGCCTTGAAAGAGGAGGGCCGCGTACTTAGGTACGCAACCGACGATTGAAAGGCAAGGTGTGGTGGCTCGGGAAGCCGCCGGGACAGGTCAACTTAAAATTGGTTCAAGAAGCGCATATCGCCCGTCATCAGGGTTCGCAGATCCGGCAGGTCGTAGCGCAGGGCCGCGACGCGCTCGGCGCCAATACCAAAGGCAAAGCCGGTGTACTTCTCGGGGTCGATGCCGCAGTTGATCAGGACGTTGGGGTCAACCATGCCGCAGCCCAGGATCTCGATCCAGCCGCTGTGCTTGCAGAAGTTGCAGCCCTTGCCGCCGCACACGTGGCAGCTCACGTCCACCTCGCAGCTAGGCTCGGTGAAGGGGAAGAAGTGCGGGCGGTAACGCGTCTTGCGATCCTCGCCAAACATGCACTTAACAAAGTAGTCGAGCGTGCCCTTCAGGTCGCCAAAGGTGATGCCCTCGTCAACGACCAGGCCCTCGATCTGGTTGAACTGCGGCAGGTGGCAGGCGTCGGCCGTGTCGGGACGATAGACGGTGCCCGGGCAGATCATGTAGATGGGCGGCTTTTGCGACTCCATGGTGTGGATCTGCACGCCCGAGGTCTGGGTGCGCAGCAGCACGTCGGACTCGCCGTGGGCGTGGGCCTCGGGGTGCGCGACGCTGCCGGGGTTGTTGTCGACCACGTAGAAGGTATCGCGGGCCGAGCGGCTCGGGTGATCCATGGGGGCGTTGAGCGCGGTGAAGTTGTAGTAGGAGGTGTCGACCATGGGGCCGGACTCGACGGTGTAGCCGATACCGCAGAAGATGTCCTCGGCCTCCTCGATGATTTGCTTGATCAGGTGCTGGTGGCCGATCTGCGGACGGATGCCCGGCAGCGTGATGTCGACGGCGTCGTGCTCCAGTGCGCGCTTGAGGGCGGCGGCCTTCATCTCGGTGTTGCGCTCGTCGAGCATGCCCTCAATCAGCTGGCGCATCTCGTTGGCTCGCTTGCCCATCACGGGACGATCCTCGGGGGCGAGCTTGCCCATCATGCGCATCAGGCCGGTGATGCGGCCCTTGCGGCCGAGCAGCTCAACGCGCGCAGCCTCGAGCTTGGCTGCGTCGTCGGCGCCTGCGACGAGCTCCTTGGCCTCTTCCTCGAGTTTGACCAGATCATCAATCAGACTCATGTCTTCCCTTTCGTCTCTCGCGCTCTCCGTTTGCCGAGGCGGCTGCCGCCGTCTGGCGTTGTGAAAACGCGGCCCGGTTCGGTAATAAAAAACCGTCCTCGGGCGTGTGCATTGCCCAAGGACGGTTGAATTCCGCGGTACCACCTTGTTTGACCCGGCGGATGTCTGGCCCGCCGTGCCCACTCTGCGCCCCTTATCGCGAGGCTCACGGCTTCCCTACTGGGGCTTCGCCGCCGCTAGCCGCGCGCCCGTTGAGGTCGCTGCTCGGGAGTGAACGCTTGGCCCTTGCCACCGCAGGAAGGCTTGCAGCCCATGACCTTCCCTCTCTTGCCGGCGACGCGGCGGGCAAAACCCTCTCCGTCAACGCATTGGGCTACAGGATACCACATTGTGTGGGCGTATCGCCGCGTTCCGTTTTGTTCGTGCTGGGTACAAGGCAGGTAGCTGTGCAAACTGGCCGCGCGCCCACCCGTGGCGCTCGACCTGCGAGATCAAGGATATAGGTATGGGAAAGAAACTCGATAAGAAGGCCAAGGCGGGCAAGAGCATCAAGAAGCTCCGCAAGCTCGAAGGCAAGCTGTGGACTCGCGAGTACCTGCTCAAGATTGCCGAGTTCGATGGAGCGACGATTGCTCCTGCCAACGGCGCAGCAGCGCGTGCCGACGCCATGGGCACGCTTGCCGGCGAGCATCACAAGCTGCTGACCAGCGAGAAGTCCGTTGAGCTCGTGCGCTCGCTGGCGCGCGAGACCGTCGCCGGCGGCAAAATCGACGACCCTCAGCTGCTCGACGAGATCCGTGTGCTCGGCCGCGATCAACGTGAGGCCAGTGCCATCCCCACCGAAGAAGCCGAGGCCTGGACCAGGCTCACCTGCGAGGCGGACGCCGTGTGGCGCAAGGCCAAGGCAGCCAACGACTGGGCGAGCTTTGAGACCTATGTGGATAGAATCGTCGCCCAACTTAAGCATCAGGCCGAGCTCATGGACCCCAAGCGCGATCCATACGACGTTTGGCTCGACCAGTACGAGCGCGGCCTTTCCGCCAAGAGCTTCGACGCGTTTTGCGACGAGGTCAAGGCCACGGTCGTGCCGCTCGTGCACGCCATCGGCGAGCGCGGCCAGCAGCCGGCTGCCGACTTTTTGCACGCCCACGTGCCCGAGGCTGCCCAGCGCGCCATGAGCTTCGACCTTATGAAGCTTGTCGGCCTGGACCTGGACGACACCACGCTTGCCTTTACCGAGCATCCGTTTAGCGAGGGCTTTGCCGTGGGTGATGCGCGCATCGCGACGCACATCTACGAGGACGACTGCATCTCCAACGTCTACAGCATCATCCACGAGGCGGGGCACACCATGTACGAGCTGGGCGTCAATCCCGCCTACGCGCGCACCTGCCTGGAGGGCGGCACCTCCATGGGCATCCACGAGAGCCAGAGCCGCTTTTTCGAGAACACCGTGGGTCGCAGCCGCGCCTTTATGGGCCCGCTGCTCGAGGTGCTGCGTCGTCACGCGCCCGAGGTCTACGGCGACGTCGACGAAGACACGCTCTACCGCGCCGTGAACATCGCGCAGCCGTCGTTGATCCGCACCGAGGCCGACGAGCTCACCTATCCGCTGCATATTATGGTGCGCTACCAGATTGAGCGTATGCTGTTTGCCGGCGAGGCTGCGGCCAAGGACATCCCCGCGCTTTGGAACCGCTTTATGGACGAGTACCTGGGCATTCCCGTTCCCGACGACACGCACGGCTGCCTGCAGGATACGCATTGGAGCGGCGGTTCGTTTGGCTACTTCCCCACGTATGCGCTGGGTAGCGCCTACGATGCCATGTTTGTGCCGGCCATGTGCCGCGACGGCGTCGACCTTACCGGTGCCTGCGCGAGCGGCGATCTGGCGCCCGTCCGCGCCTGGCTGGGCGAGCACATTTGGCAGTGGGGCCGCGCCAAAGACGCGCCGGAACTCATCAAGGGCGCCTGCGGCATGGCCTTTGACGCCCGCTACTACTGCAGCTACCTGCAGGACAAGTTCACCACACTGTACGAGCTGTAAGGATTGACCAGCACGCCGTCGCCAACGCCAACTATGTTGACGCCAATGTCTTGGCAACGTCAGCGAAAACGACCCTAAGCGAGCAAGGTGACGTGAAATGAAAGGGCGCTGACCTTCTGGTCGCGCCCTTGAAATTGAACGTCAGATTGCCGCTTAGGGGCGTTTGCAGCGTCGAGCAGTTACGCGGTTTGGTAAAACCGCGTAACTACAGAGCCTCGAGTGCGTTGGCGATGCGCTTCATGGCGGCATCGGCGGATGCTTGGTCGGGCGCCTCGGCCAGCACGCGGATTACCGACTCGGTTCCGCTCTTGCGTACGAGCACGCGGCCCTCGCCTGCCAGCGCAGCCTCGGCCTCGGCGATGGCGTTCTGCACGCCCATGTTCTCGAGCGCGGCGTCCTTGTCCGCCACGCGCACGGCCACCTGCGCCTGCGGTAGCAGCTTGCACGGAGCCGTGAGCTGCGAGAGCGTCTCGCGCTCGGCGCGGATCACTTCCATCACGCGCAGCGAGGTCATAATGCCGTCGCCCGTGCGCTCGATATCGCCAAAGATCGTATGGCCCGTCTGCTCGCCGCCCAGGCTGTAACCGCCCTCGCGCATCTTGGCATACACGTGGCGGTCGCCCACACCGCTGGTCACGGCACTTAGGCCGGCAAGCTCCAACGACTTGATCAGGCCAAAGTTGCTGGCAATCGTCGGAACCACGGTACCGCCCGAAAGGCGACCGTGCTTGTTCAGGTACACGCCGCACACGTACAGGATCTGGTCGCCATCGACCACGCGGCCGCGCTCGTCCACGGCCAGGCAGCGGTCGGCATCGCCGTCATAGGCAAAGCCCACGTCCAAGCCCTGCTCCACCACGTGGCGCTGCAGACGCTCCATATGCGTGGAGCCGCAGTCGACGTTGATGTTAAAACCATCAGGCGCGGCATTGATCACGCGCACGTCGGCGCCCAGCGCGTCGAACACCGGCTTGGCCACCGAGGACGCCGAGCCGTTGGCGCAGTCGATGCCGATCTTGACGCCCTGCAGCGAAAAGTTCGCGCTGGCGATGAGCGAGGCAATGTAGCGGTTGCGGCCCTGCATGTAGTCCACCGTGGCGCCGATGTGGTTGCCCGTGGCCAGCGGCACCTCGCTCTTGCCATCGACGTAGTCCTCGATGAGCTCCAGTACGTCCTCGTCCATCTTAAAACCGTCGCTATTGACGAGCTTAATGCCGTTATCGCAAAACGGGTTGTGGCTCGCGCTGATCATGATGCCGCAATCGAAGCAGCCTTCCACGGTCTGATGCGCTACGCCCGGCGTGGGGATCACGTGCAGCATATAGGCGTCCGCGCCGCTCGCGACCAAGCCGCTCACCAGCGCCGCCTCGAACATATAACTCGAGCGACGCGTGTCCTTACCCACGATGACGCGCGCCTTGCGCTCGCGGTTGGCGCCGTAATACCAGCCCACAAAACGGCCAATCTTATAAGCGTGCTCTACCGTCAGCCCAACGTTAGCCTCACCGCGAAAGCCGTCGGTGCCAAAGTACTTCATGCGCTCTCCTTACAAAATAGGGGCGAACAGATTGCCTGTCCGCCCCAAAATGGTACTCGATTATCTGCGCTACCAGAAAAACCCTACGCCGACGCGCTGTCGCGAGCCGCCTGGCATGTAGGAGTCTGACGCAGCGTAAGCGGCTTGTCCCCCGCCTCGGCTGACGTGGTCAGCGTATATGTGATCGTCGTCGTCTCGCCAGCATGCAGGTCAACGGTGCCCGAATAGAAGGGGATTCCATGCCACGTAGCGGCGCCAAGACCAAACTGGGTGCCCTCGACGGTCAGATCAGTAATGTTGCCGCCCGTCGGGGCAAACAACGAGACATTCAGACGCTCGTCGTCGCGCGCGGCATCGGGCGCGCTCGCCGCGACGTAGTCGGGCAGCTTGCCGGCCTCCTCCTGCGTCATGATGTTCGTCAGGGTAACGGCGATGCGATACGAGCATGTGCCGTCACCGTTCTTGATGCCCTGGCCAATCTGCGTATCGGCATTCAGGTACCAGTCGAGCTTGGAGAAGCTCAGGTTGTTAAAGTAGACACCAGCAACGGGATCTTCACTCGGGTCATCCGGATCGGGCAGCGAGGCGTCGATGTTCATCTCCTTGATAGCGTTCTGCTCGTCATCGTTTTTCATCCACGCGATCAGGCGGCCCTCTTCGGCACCGCGCTCAACGGCGCTGACAAGCTTCGTAACATCGACATCGCCGATACCGCCAAGGATCTTGTCGAAGGCAGCGCTGGCGACGGATGCAAAGATGCCGTCCGACTCCTCGACCGGATAGTTCCAGTACACATCGTGCATGAGGACCTTTGCGGCGTTGGTGCCGTCGACAACCGTTCCGTCGGGCAGCGACACGTTACCGACCAGGCCCAGCAGATACTGCAGGAACACCGGGTCGATACCCACGACGCCGTCAACGTCCTGGCCATATTGAGATTTCCACAGGGCTGCGACACGCTGCGAGTTGCGGGGCCAATCAGGCGAATAGGTATTGCCCGAGTTGTACAGGTTACTGTGGTTGCCGAACAGCGCCTCATCCTCTTCGTCGACGCTCTCGACTGCCTCATCCTCGCTGAGTCCAATGCGGGGAACAAACTCGCCAATCGACATCTGGCCGTCGGTGACCGAAATCAGGCCCTGCGAACCGCCAAAGCCGCCGCAGGCACGAATCTCGACGTTGTTCATGGCATACACAAGGTAGTTGCGCGTCTGGCCGTTGGCGCCGAGCATCTGGGGAAGGACGGGGGCGACCTTCTCCGCCGCGTCAACCGCGCCGTTGAGGGTGGCAAAGCCGTCCTTGGCCTTATCGACCAGCTCGGTCACCTGGGAAATATGAGTATCGCCAATGCCCTGGATCTTCTCGTTGGCGCTCTTGAACACCTTCGAGCTGCTGGAAAGCGAATCGGCGACCGCCTGCAGCGCGGACACGTTAATCATGCCGTCCTGAAACAGCTTGCCGGGCGTTGCCTGCGAAAGGTTATCGGCCATGGGAACCAGCGCATTGCTCGAGACATCGGACAGGGCGTCGATCATGGTGCGGGCCGCATTGATGTCGCTGCCATACACCGGGATAAACGAAGCCGCCGTCCACAGCGGGCTCGAGGTCTCCGCCTTCATGCTGTCGCAAAGCTCATCAATCTTCTTCGCGTCGTCAGGCAGCGTCGAAAAATCGCCCGACGTGACCTTGTCCTTAAGGCCACCGACAATCTCGACGGCCTCCTTCGCTTCACTCTTTACGGTCTTTGCCGAGTTAAGCAGCATAAAGCCGCTTGCGCCAAGCGCAACGAGAAGCACCGCGACTACAGCGGCAATAATGGCGCCGGTGTGACGCTTTTTGCGTTCGCCCTTGCGATGGCGATGACGGACCAGACCGTCAGAGGTCGAACTCGACGAAGCGTCGCTACCATAGTTCAAGCCAAAATCGTAATAATCTTCCTTGGAACCCGAGCCCGCAAACTCGGCACCGCTATCATCCAGGCGGGCGAACGTGCCAGTCTCGGAGGCGCCGGTGTAAATCGTGCCAAGGTTACCCGTAAGCCCCGCGCCACCGGCAGAGGGAGTATTGTTGGCGGCCTTGCCGGCATTAACGTTGCCGGCGGCATTCGCGGCGTTGGTAGCACCTGCGTTGTTCGCGGGTACCGAAGGAGCCCCACTCGGCCGCGACGCGGAGGTTGCACCGCCCGCAAAGACATTCCCTCTTGCACGGCCGGTCTTTTTTGCCTTTTGTGACTGCTCGTACAGAGCGGTAAACATCGCCGTCTCGCCCGGGGACACGCGCTTACCGGAACCGCCCTGTCCAGCGCCGCCCGGCGTGCCGGCCTTACCAGCCCCGTTCGGACGCGGCGGAACTGCAGGACGGCCGCTATCGCTGCCCTTAAAGTGATTACCAGCCATAAAGAAATCCTCGCAATTGAGTCGCAATGAAAAAGTCCATAACGTTACTAGTTTATGGCATTTTGAGCATCGACAGCTAAACTCCAGACACGGACATCAATTGGCGAAAATGCGGCACAACACCTTTTCCGTCTTGGCGGCGGCGCCAGCTACACCGTGAGGAACATCATCACGATGATCATGGCAAAGCCGATAAGGTCGGTCGGCAAAAACACCGTGCCCAGCATAACGGCGCTGGTGATGGTCGCCGAAACCGGCTCCACAGTTCCGATGAGGCTCGCACGCACCGAGCCGATGTCCTTAACGCCCTGCATATAGAGCATGTAAGCAAAAAACGAGCCGATAACCACGAATACCGCGAGCGCCTCGACGCCGGCAGCGTCGAGTGCCGGCATATGCGCCCAAGGCTGCACGAAGACGCACGAGACCACGCCCGCCGTGAGCATTGCCGAGCCCGTGACGATGGGGCTGCCGTATTCGGGCAGGATCTTGGCGGGAATCACCGCCATACACGTGGCGCTGACCGCACACATAAGGCCTGCGACCAGGCCAAGCGGCGATATGCTCAGACTGGTAGGGTCGCCGCCGGTAGCGATTAAAAAGGTGCCGCCCAGGGCCAACCCAATGCCAACGGCCTCACGCACGCGAGGCATGCGGCGATCGGTCACGCAGGTGTAGCCCATGACGATAACGAGCTGCAGGCACTGGAGCACCGTCGCGGTTCCGGCGTTCGTCAGGCGCACGGCCGAAAGATAGCAAAACTGGTTGAACAGCAGACCAAAGGCGGTAAAGAGCAGCAGCTGCTTGCGATCGGCGGGTGTGGTCCAGAGCTTAATCAGGCGCTCGCGGTCGCGCGTAACAACCACGGCCATAAAGAGTAGACCGGCGAGAATCTGACGCACGCTCATAAGCCACAAGGTGTCGACGTGGTAGGTATCGAACAGAAAACTCGCGCTGGTGCCCGAGAAGCCCCAAAACGAACCGCCCACCAGCGTAGCCAAGACACCCGTGATCATCTTGCGCGTCGAAGCGCTGTTCAGGCGCTCGCGCCAAGCGCGGCGGGTGCTACGGCTGAGCTCATCGGTGCCCTCGGGCACATCAATGTTCGATATATCGGTCATCGGCACCGAAGCCCCTGCGCCTTCGACCTGCTCGACACGCTCTTTGCTCATTCCACTCCCTCGAAGCAGCCTGGAAACAATTCGGCTTACCTTACCACGGCGAAGGCACCGGCTGGAGGCTTGTCCGTTTATCGGTAGGACAATTCCGCAGGCGTCTTTCCATAGCTCGATACCGCAACGGCCTTGCATTATGCGACAGCCAAATCGCGGCAGCAGGCTCTTTTGAAATGGATATGACAAGACCCCCGAATTCCACAATGTAAGCGATTTTTAAAAATGTTCTTGCCACCGAGTTCAGGCTCCGTTATATTATCCCTTGCGCGCTTGCGCACCCTTGATCGGGCGTTTAGCTCAGGGGGAGAGCGCTTCCCTGACACGGAAGAGGTCAGAAGTTC